>NZ_JAFKIC010000012.1 GCF_017306585.1 Mesorhizobium sp.
GGCGCCAGGTTCTGCCAGACTGGCGCTGCCCCTCATCTGCCTGCCGGCATCTTCTCCTCGCAAGCAGGGAGAAGCAAACTAAACGCCAACGTTGGAACCCAGATGACGCAGTGGTCCGGCTATTTCGGCCTGATAATGCAGGGAGCGCTTGTCACCATCGAGCTGACGCTGATGGGGTCGGTGCTGGCGCTGCTCATGGCCTTTCTCGCCGGCATGGGTCGCCTGTCGCGCTTCTTCATGCTGCGCGCGCTCGCGACCGCCTATATCGAGTTCTTTCGTGGCACGTCGATCTTCGTGCAATTGTTCTTCGCCTATTTCGTGCTGCCCCTGGTCGGCCTGGAACTGACGCCGCTGCAGGCCGGCGTGCTGGCGCTGGGTCTGAATGTCGGTGCCTATGCCGCCGAAGTCGTGCGCGGTGCGGTGCAATCGATCGGCCGCGAGCAGCACGAAGCCTGCATCGCGCTCAATCTCGGCCGCTGGCAGGGCCTGCGCCATGTCATCCTGCCGCAGGCGTTCCTGGTCATGCTGCCGACCTTCGGCAACAACGCCATCGAATTGCTGAAGGCCACGTCGGTCGTCTCGCTGATCTCTCTAGCCGACCTCACTTTCCAGGCCCAGGTGGTGCGCGCCCAGACCGGCAATACGATGGTGCCGTTCGCCACCATCCTGGTCATCTATTTCATCCTGGCGCTTCTTATCTCGTGGGGCGTGCGCTCGCTCGAGCGCCGCATGGCGCGCGGGCTTGACGGGGTGCGTGTCTGATGGATTGGGATTGGAATTTCGTCCGCGAAATCATGCCAACCCTGATCCAGGGGGTGAAGATCACCATCCTGGCGACGCTGCTCGGCTCGGTGCTGGCTGCGATCGTCGGGCTCGGCATCGCACTGGCGCGGCGCTCCCCGAACAAGGCCTTGTCGCGCACCGTCGGCTGGGCCGCCGAGTTCATCCGCGGCACACCGCTTCTGGTCCAGCTCTACTTCATCTTCTATGTGCTGCCCGACATCGGCATCCTGCTGCCGCCCCTCGTCGCCGGCGTCATCGGGCTCGGCCTGCACTACGGCACCTATACGGCGGAGGTCTACCGCGCCGGCATCGACAATGTGCCACGCGGCCAGTGGGAAGCGGCGAAGGCCTGCAACCTCAGCGCCCGCCAGACCTGGTCGAACATCATCATTCCGCAGGCCATTCCGCCGATGATCCCGGCCTTGGCCAACTACTTCATCGCCATGTTCAAAGAAACGCCGCTGCTTTCGGCGATCACCGTGCTGGAACTGATGAACCAGGCCAAGAGCGTCGCCAACACCTACTACCGATACCTGGAGCCGATCACGCTTGTCGGCGCCTTCTTCCTGGCCATCAGCCTGTGCTCCGTCGTGCTGCTGCGCTGGCTGGAACGCCGCTACGGCAAGATCGAGAGATAACGATGAAGCCATTGCCAGAGATGCGCCTCGAAGCGGCGCGACCCGCGCTCGACGACCGTCCGCTGGAAAAGCGCGTCGGCCTGGTCGCGCTGGCGACCGACCACACCAGCGAGGTCGACTTCCGCCGCATGGTGGCAAGCGAGCGCATCGGCGTCTATGTCGCGCGCATCCCTTACGCCAACCCGACGACGCCTGAGAACCTGCGCAAGATGCAGCCGTCGCTTTCGGCGGGCGCGGCGCTCATCCTGCCGGAGGAGACGCTCGACGCCGTCTGCTATTCCTGCACCTCTGCCTCGGTGGTGATCGGCGACGCCGAGATTGAGCAGGCAATCCAGGCGACCAAGCCCGGCGTTCAAGTGGTAACGCCGCCGATGGCCGGTGTGCGCGGGCTCAATGCCTTTGGCGTGAAGCGCATCAGCATCCTCACCCCCTACACCGTCGAGACCAGCCGGCCGATGGCGACCTATTTCGCCGGCCACGGCTTCGACATAGAGAGCTTCACGTGCCTCGGCTTCGAAGACGACCGCGAGATGGCGCGCATCCAGCCTGCCGCGCTGGTCGAGTTGGCGCACAAGGTCGTGCATCCGCAGGCCGAAGCCTTGTTCGTTTCCTGCACGGCCCTGCGGGCCGCCCTCGCGGTGCCTGGCATGGAAGAGGCAATCGGACGTCCGGTCGTCACAAGCAATCAGGCCAGTGCCTGGAACTGCCTTCGGCTTTGCGGTGATGAAACGCCGCGACCCGAGTTCGGCCGGCTGCTGACGAAGCCTTTGGCGGCGTGATCGAATGACTGTCGAGCTTCAGCATATCCGCGCCGCGCGCGAACGCATTGCCGGCAAGGTCGAGCGGACGCCGATCGTGTTGTCGCAGAGTCTGTCGGATCGTGCCGGCCACTCTGTGTATCTCAAACTGGAGCACCACCAGACCACCGGCGCCTTCAAGCTGCGCGGTGCCTCCAACGCCATCGCGGCGCTGAGTTCTGAGCAGAAGTCGCGCGGTGTCGTCGCGGCTTCGACCGGAAATCACGGTCGCGCGCTGGCGCATGCGGCAAAGCTCGAAGGCATGCGCGCGGTGATCTGCATGTCGAAGCTGGTGCCGGAAAACAAGCTCGACGCCATCCGCCGTCTTGGCGCGGAGGTGCGCATCATCGGCAACAGCCAGGACGACGCACAGCAGGAGGTCGACCGACTGGTGGGGGAGGAGGGGCTGGTGATGCTGCCGCCCTTCGACCATCCCGACATCATCGCCGGGCAAGGGACACTCGGTCTTGAGATCATGGAGCAGGTGACAGGTGCCACAGCGGTGCTGGTGCCGCTCTCCGGCGGCGGCCTCGCCTCCGGCGTGGCCGCCGCCGTCAAGAGCATGAGCCCGAACACGAAGGTCATCGGTATCTCTATGGCGCGCGGTGCGGCCATGAAAGCCAGCCTGGACACCGGCCGGCCGGTGCAGGTGGAAGAGTTGCCGACATTGGCGGACTCGCTCGGCGGCGGTATCGGCCTCGACAACCAACTGACCTTCGCCATGTGCCGCGACCTGCTCGACGATGTCGTGCTGCTCAGCGAGGACCAGATCGCGGCTGGCATCCGCCACGCCTATGAGGATGAACGTGAGATCGTCGAAGGCGCCGGCGCGGTCGGCATCGGTGCGCTGCTTGCGGGAAAAATCAAGGCAATCGGGCCTGTCGTTCTTATCCTCTCCGGCCGCAACATCGACATGAACCTACATCGCCGGATTGTCTGTGGGGACCATTCGTTGACGGAGCGTGCCGCATGAGCCGCATGACCATCCTCACCGAGGCGGAACTGCGCAAGATCGTGACGCTCGATCTCGACGCCGTCGCCTGTGTCGAAAACGCCTTCCGTGCGCTCGCCACTTTGCCGGTGGCGATGCCGCCGATCCTGCGGCTCGACATGCCCGAGCAGCATGGCGAGGTCGATGTGAAGACGGCTTACGTACCCGGCATCGACGGCTTTGCCATCAAGATCAGCCCCGGCTTCTTCGACAATCCGAAGCTCGGCCTGCCCAGCGTCAACGGCATGATGGTGCTGCTGTCGTCGAAAACCGGCCTGATCGAGGCCTTGCTGCTCGACAATGGCTACCTCACGGACGTCCGCACCGCCGCAGCCGGCGCGGTCGCGGCCAAGCACTTGTCGCGCGAGGATTCCAAGGTAGCCGCGATCTTCGGCGCCGGTGTTCAGGCCGGACTTCAGCTTGAGGCGCTCCGGCTTGTAAGGCCGATAGAGGAAGCGCGCATCTGGGCGCGGGACGCCGCCAGGGCTGAAGCCACGGCCACCCGGTTGGGTGAAAGGCTCGGCATCGCCATACGTGCCGAACCCGATGCGGCAAGAGCCGCTGCCGGAGCCGACATCATCGTCACCACCACGCCGTCGACCGAGCCGCTGATCAAGGCCGGCTTCGTCTCCGCCAGCCAGCACATCACCGCCATGGGCTCGGATGCCGAGCACAAGAACGAGATCGCGCCCGCGATCTTGCGGATGGCCGACCTCTATGTCGCCGACAGCGCCAGGCAGACGCGGCGTCTTGGCGAGCTTCACCATGCGATCGAGGCGGCGGTCATGGCCGCGGATGCCGAGGTCACCGAACTTGGCCAGATCATTGCCGGCGCCAGACACGGCCGCAGGTCGGCCAGCGACATCACCATAGCCGACCTCACCGGCACCGGCGTGCAGGACACCGCGATCGCGACCCTGGCCCGCGACCGTGCGCGCTCGGCGAATGCCGGAACCATCTTTGAAAGCTGATGCCGGCCGTCAGGCCCAACAAACGAGGACCAACAAAATGCAGCCAAACCTGAAATTCTCGCTCGGCGAATTCGCCGAGCGCCTGGCCAAGACACGCAAGGCCATGGAGATGAAGGGCGTCGATCTGTTGATAATCAGCGATCCCTCCAACATGGCGTGGCTGACGGGTTATGACGGCTGGTCCTTCTATGTGCACCAGGCGGTCATCGTGCCGCCGTCCGGCGAACCGGTCTGGTATGGCCGCGGCCAGGACGCCAACGGTGCGAAGCGCACGGCCTATCTCGCGCACGACAACATCGTCGGCTACGCCGACCACTATGTGCAGTCGACCGAACGCCACCCGATGGATTACCTCGCCGGCGTACTGGCCGAGCGCGGATGGGACAAGCTCACCATCGGCGTCGAGATGGACAATTACTGGTTCTCGGCCGCGGCCTTCGCGTCGTTGCAAAAGCATCTTCCCAACGCCCGTTTCGTCGACACGACAGCCCTTGTGAACTGGCAGCGCGCCGTGAAGAGCCCGACCGAGATCGATTACATGCGCAAGGCGGCCCGCATCGTCGAGGGCATGCATCGGCGCATCGTCGACAAGATCGAGATCGGCATGCGCAAATGTGATCTCGTCGCCGAGATCTACGATGCCGGCACGCGCGGCGTCGACGGCATCGGCGGCGACTATCCGGCGATCGTGCCGCTGCTGCCTTCAGGCGTGGACGCCTCGGCGCCGCATCTCACCTGGGATGACCAGCCGATGAAGCGGGGCGAGGGGACGTTCTTCGAGATCGCGGGCTGCTTCAATCGCTACCACTTGCCGCTGTCGCGCACGGTCTTCCTGGGCAAGCCAACGCAGGCCTTCCTCGATGCGGAAAAGGCGACGCTGGAGGGCATGGAAGCGGGACTGGCGGCGGCAAAACCCGGCAACACCTGCGAAGACATCGCCAATGCCTTCTTCGCCGTCCTGAAGAAATACGGCATCGTCAAGGACAACCGCACCGGCTATTCGATCGGCCTGTCCTATCCGCCGGACTGGGGCGAGCGCACCATGAGCCTGCGCCCCGGCGACCGCACCGAACTCAAGCCCGGCATGACCTTCCACTTCATGACGGGTCTGTGGCTTGAGACGATGGGGCTGGAGATCACCGAATCCATCCTGATTACCGACACCGGCGTCGAGTGCCTGGCCAATGTGCCGCGCAAGCTGGTGGTGAAGGATTGAACGCGATGTCCAGCCCGCGCCCGTCGCCGATCACGCCGACCGTCGATTTCGACAAGGACGGCGTCCAGCATGGTTTCCTGCGCCTGCCCCACAGCCGTGATGACTCGGCCTGGGGCTCGGTGATGATCCCAGTCTGCGTCATCCGCAATGGCAAGGGGCCAGCGGCTCTGCTTACCGGCGGCAATCATGGCGACGAGTATGAAGGGCCGCTGGCGCTCTACGAACTCGCCCGCATGCTGGATCCGAACGATGTTTCCGGCACGGTCATCATCGTGCCGGCGATGAACTATCCGGCCTTCCGCGCGGGGACGCGCACCTCGCCGATCGACAAGGGCAACATGAACCGCTCTTTCCCCGGCCGTCCGGACGGCACGGTGACACAGAAGATCGCCGACTATTTCCAGCGCGAACTGCTGCCCCGCGCGGACATCGTCTTCGATTTTCACTCCGGCGGCAGGACGCTGGATTTCGTGCCGTTCTGCGCCGCGCATACCTTGCCTGACAAGGCCCAGGAGCAGAAAGCCTTCGACGCGGTCGAGGCTTTCTCGGCGCCGTTCTCGATGCGTATGACCGAGATCGACGCGGTCGGCATGTATGATACGGCGGCCGAGGAGATGGGCAAGGTTTTCGTAACCACCGAACTCGGCGGCGGCGGCACGTCGCGGGCTCAGACGGTGCGCATAGCGCGGCGCGGCATCCTCAACGTGCTTCGTCATGCCGGCATCGTTGCTGGTGTGGTCGAGAAGGGCAGAACCCAGTGGCTGGACATGCCGTCGGGCGATTGCTTCACCTTCGCCGAGGAAGACGGCATGATCGAAACCATGGCCGATCTCGGTGATCCCGTGGAGGAGGGTGCGGTGTTGGCGCGTATCCATTCGATCGGCCGCACCGGCATTGCACCGCAGGAGATCAGGGCAAAAATGTCAGGCATGCTGGCGGCGCGGCATTTCCCGGGCCTGGTCAAGGCCGGCGATTGCGCGGCGGTGGTTGCTGTCGAGGTCGAGGGCTAAAGCAATTCCAGGAAAAGTGTGGAACGGTTTTCCGTCCGGAATTGCGTAAAAAAGTGCTAGAGGGGTTCGGCGATTCCATCAAACGCTGAACCGCTCTAGCCGGCAGCCGTGCTCAGGACGCGCCGCGCGGCTCGCCGATCTGGACGCGCCGGTAGGCGGCGGGCGTGACACCGGTCTTGCGCTGGAAGGCACGCCGAAACGTGTCGACGTCGCAAAAGCCGCATTGGTCGGCGACGAGCTTCGGTGCCGCGCCCGTTTCGAGCAGGCGCTGCGCCGCTTCCACCCGGATCGCCTCGACCCAGGCTGACGGCGTGACGCCGACCTCCAGACGAAACAGCCGGGCGAAGTGGCGAGGGCTCATGCCGGCTCGGTGGGCAAGCTGCTCGACGCCATGCTGTTCGGCGGGGTTGGCCATGACCCAGCGCTGCACCTGCTGCAGCGCCGAACGCCCGGCCGGACTGCCGGCGCCCCGGCGGCTGTACTGGAGCTGGCCGCCGCCACGGCGGAAATACATGACCAGTTGGGCCGCGACACGCCGCGCGATCTCGGCGCCGAGATCCTCCTCGACCAGCGCCAGTGCCAGGTCGAGCCCGGCGGTCACGCCGGCGGCGGTCCTGATCTTGCCGTCGCGGACATGAATGGCGTCGACATCGAGGGTCACGTCGGGAAAGCGCTCGGCGAACTGGTCGGCGACAGCCCAATGCGTCGTGGCTCGGCGGCCGTTGAGCAGCCCGGCTTGCGCCAGCAGGAAGGCGCCGGTGCACACCGACCCGTAACGCCGCGCGGCCGCGCTGGCGGCGCGCAGCCAGCGGAGCACATGCTCGTCACCCGTCCGATGCGCCAGATGTGGCGCGCCTGCCACGAGGACCGTGTGGAAGCGCGGCATGTCGGCCTGCCCGATGACGACATCCGGCAGAAGCCTTGCTCCCGAGGAGCACTGCACAGGCCCCAAGGCCGAGGCGATGATTGAGATGGCGTAGGCTTGCCTGCCGGCCTGCAGATTGGCCTCGGCGAAGACATCGAGCGGCCCGGAGATGTCGAGCAGTTGGGCGCCTTCCATGGCGAGTATGCCGATCCGCAACGTCATCAGTCCGCTCCCAGGTCCGTTTTCCCGGTGTTTTGGCAGAAATCATTGCAACAAAGCGATTTCTGCCATAGCCGATAACGCCTAACCTGTCACGCAGGATCAACAGGAGACGACATCGTGGCAATCATCCCTCAAGGCGCCGCCATTCCCGACAGCAAGCTGGCGCGCGCCATCACCGCTTTCATCCGCGACACCGAGACCGAACTGCTCTTCAACCATTCCAGCCGCGTCTATCATTTCGGGGCACTGGCCGGTCTGCATCGCGGGCTCAGATTCGATCGCGAACTGCTCTACGCCGGCGCGATGTTTCATGATCTCGGGCTGATGCCCGCCCACAGCAGCCCGCATGAACGCTTCGAGGTCGATGGCGCGCACGCCGCGCGCGAGTTCCTGCGCGGCCAGGGCATTTCGGAGGATGACGCCTACACGGTCTGGACGGCGATCGCGCTGCACACTACCCCGGGCGTGCCGGTTCACATGCATCCCGTGGTGGCCCTGGTGACGGCCGGCGTCGAGATGGATGTCCTCGGTCTCACCCATAGGGAATATTCCGACGAGGAGCGCGAGACGGTGGTGCGGGCCTTCCCGAGGACATCAGACTTCAAGGAAGACATCATCCAGGCCTTCTATGACGGCATCAGGCACAAGCCGGACACCACGTTCGGCAACGTCAAGGCCGATGTGATCGCCGACAAGGAGCCGCATTTTCACCGCGGCAACTTCTGCTCGGTGATCCGCAACTCGCCTTGGCGATAGGGCGCGCGTTCAAGCCATCTTGTACACCAGGATACGCATATCCAGCCCCGTGGTTTTCCTCTACGCTCGATCCCGCGTGACGGAGGGAGTATCGAGTGCGCGGGTTCGCGGAAGGGGTGATCGACAGGCCGCTGACGGTCGCCGAGCAGGTCGCCAATATCCTGCGCGAGGCGATAGCCAGCGGCGCTCTCAAGGCCGGCACCGCCTTGCGTCAGGATGAACTGGCCGAGCGGTTCGGCTTCAGCCGCATGCCGATCCGGGATGCGCTTCGCCAGTTGGAAGCCGAAGGCATCGTTTCCATTCATCCGACAAAGGGCGCGCATGTCGCCAGAATGGACGGCGCCGAGATCGCCGAGATTTACGCGGTGCGCGAGCTGCTCGAATGCGAGGCGCTGCGTTTGTCCGTGCCCGTGTTGGCCGGTGTCAAACTTGAAGAGGCCGAACAGGCTCTCGACCAGATCGACGTGGAGCGCGATGTCGGCCGCTGGGGTGCGCTGAACCGCGGCTTTCATCTGTTGCTTTACGATGCCTGCGGCAATCGCCGCCTGCTCGGCCTGATCGAGGCGCATCACAACGCGGCCGACCGTTATGTTCGCATCCTTCTGTCCAATCTCGACTATCGCGGCCGTTCGCAGAACGAGCACCGCGACTTGCTTGCCGCCTGCCGCCGGCGCGACGCCGAAAAGGCCGTGAGCATCTTGAGGCGGCATCTGCGCGAAGGAAGCGAAACGCTGGTCAATGCGATAGAGGGCGGCGGCCTTTCGCGAAAATCCTGACGCCGGACACCGGGCTCCTGCGTCAGCTTCCTTTGCTGCTGCCTGTCCAGCCGCAGCTTTCCCGGATGACCAGGCGTGGCGGGATCAGTTTCATGCCGAAGGTTCGTTCGATCCTGCCTTCGACAAGGCCGGTCAGATGCCGTGTCGCGAGCGTGCCAAGCTCCTCGGTGGGCTGTGCGATCGTCGTCAGCCGCGGCGTCGCGTAGAGTCCCTCCTGGATGTTGTCATATCCGACAACCGCCATCTCGGCCGGGATGCGCATGCCGCAATCGGCGGCCGCCCGCAGCACGCTGATGCCGGCGAGATCGAATGTGGCGAAGAGCCCGCTCGGCCGGTCGCTGCGGCCCAGAATGTCCCTGGCCAGATCATAGGTCGATTGCCGATCGAAATCGGCGCTGTGATAGAGGACCGGCTCCAGCCCCGCCTGGCCCATCGCCTGGATGTAGCCCTTGGCGCGTTCGCTCGGCATTTTCGAAGGGCCGCACAGCGCCGCGATGCGCCGGTGGCCGAGCGACAGCAGGTGGTTTGTCGCCATCACCGCTCCGGCGATGCCGTCGGTCGCCAGCAGATAGGCGTTGGACGCGTAGTTGATGCGCCGGTCGAGAAGGATGAAGGGCACCGCGATCTCCGAAAACAGCGCCATCAGTTCCTCGGAGCTCGAGCCGCTGATCAGGAACAGGCCGTCGACCTGGCGGTCGAGGAAGGTGCGGACATAGCGTAGCTCGCGCTGCGCATCCTGCTCGCTGTTGCCGAGCACGAGCGTGTAGCCGTCGAGATCCGCGCAGTTCTCGATGACACGGGCAAGCTCGGCGTAGAACGGGTTCGAGATATCGGGCACGATCAGTCCCAGCACGCGCGACCGTTGACCGCGCAGTGCCTGCGCGACGCGGTTCGGCCGATAGCCAAGCTCGGCGATTGCTTCGAGCACGCGCCGGCGCGTCTCCGCGGCCACCGGTCGAGGGCCGTCATTGATGACGTAGCTGACGACGGCGGTCGATGTTCCAGCCCTGTTCGCGACGTCGGCTCGGGTGACCATGCAAAGTTTCCTTATCGGATGAGCGGACCGATTGCCAATGCCGGCAACACGCCGGAGGCTGCTACTTCCAGCACCCTCGCATGTGGTCCATCACTGCCTTCAGGAAGGCGCTGTCCGCGTCTGCGAAGCCGCTGATGGCCGTGAAATGGTCGCGGCCTTCCTGTGGATGCATCATCAAACCGTTTCCCTTGGCCTGCCATTCGGCGCCGAAGGCCTCGGACTGCCGCCAGAATTCCGAGCTCTCCTGCGTGCCCCAGCTGACGAGGAGCGCCGGCGCTCGCGCCGGCACATGCAGGATCGGGCTGTTGCGGCGGATCTGCTGACCGTTAAACTGGATTTTCGGCTGAAGCCAGGTGTACTGAAACGGCTCGAGGTCGTAGAGGCCGCTGATCGGGCAGGCGCCCTTGATGACATCGGCCGGCAGCGCATAATCCTCTACCCAGTCGGTGACGGCCATCATCGCCGTCAGATGGCCGCCGGCGGAGTTCCCGGTGACGTAAAGCCGCTCCCTGTCGCCGCCGAATGTCTGTGCGTTCCGGTAGACCCAGGCGACGGCGGCGCGACACTGGCGCACGATCTCGTCGACGGTCACCTTGGGGCAGACATCATAGTCGATGATGACGGTGGTGACGCCGCTGGCGGTGAAGCCCTTGGCAACCCAGATGTAGTTCTCCTTCTTCAGCCGTCCGTCGAACCAGTAACCGCCATGGATGAAGATGACGATCGGTGCGCCGGCTTCCGCGGCCGGATAGATGTCGAGCTTCTCCATGCGAGTCGGCCCGTAGGGCACATCGGCGGTGCGCGTCAGGACTTTGCGGGCTTCGTTGGCTTCAGCGATCCGCCCGGCGATGATTTTTTCAAATGCCTTGGGATCGTCGATCCGGGCCTCGGGCCGGTATTCCCAGTCGAGTTCCTCCTGGGTGTTGAACTGGCGGTAGAGGGGCATCGCAGGGCTCCGGAGTCTGGCATGGCACTGCTATCGGTAGATTGCATCGGCCAGTTTCCGCAACACCGGTGCCACGCGAATGTCGGCGGAAATCAGCCAATTCCTTCTTGCAACGCCTAATCTACTCGTGTAGATACGCTGAAACTGTGCGTATCGTGCATTTCGCCGAATGTCCAGTCCGGGAACGCAAACGCGTAAAAATCATGCAAGGGATCGGCTGGGCGTCAGCTCGTCCGAAACGGTGGCGTTCATCCTTTGCCGAGCCGTGGGGAGTATCATGGGCAACAGAATTC
>NZ_JAFKIC010000013.1 GCF_017306585.1 Mesorhizobium sp.
TCGATCAGTTCCGCGACACGGTCGAGCGTGTCGGCGCCGACAGGATCGGCGCGTTTGTCGGCGAGCCCATCCAGGCCTCCGGCGGCGTGGTCATACCGCCGGATGGCTATCTCATGCGCATCCGCGAGATCTGCCGCGAGAACGACATCCTCTATATCTCCGATGAGGTGGTGACGGGCTTCGGCCGGCTTGGCCATGTCTTTGCCTCGGGCGACGTGTTCGGCATCGACCCTGACATGATCACCTTCGCCAAGGGCGTCACCTCGGGCTATTTCCCGCTTGGCGGCGTCATCATCTCGGAACGGCTGCTGGAGGAACTGCGCCGCTCGAACCATCCCGATGCGATGTTCGGCCATGGGCTGACCTACACCAGCCATCCGGTCGGCTGCGCGGTGGCGTTGAAAAACCTCGACCTGCTCGAGGAAGGCGTACTCGCCCATACACAGGCGGTCGCGCCTTACTTCCAGGCACAGCTGAAGACGCTGGAAGATCTGCCACTGGTCGGCGAGGTGCGCGGCGTCGGGCTGATGGGCTGCGTGGAATGCGTCGCCGACCGCGAAAGCAAGGATCCGCTGCAACTCGACAAGGATGTCGGCAAGCGCATCGACGCGCACTGCCATGAACTCGGCCTGCTGGTGCGGCCGCTGATCAATATGTGTGTCATGTCGCCGCCGCTCATCATCACGCGCGAGCAGATCGACGACATGGTCGGCATTTTGCGCGAGGGCATTTCGCGCACGATGGACGATCTCAGGAAAGAAGGCGTTTGGCGGGGATAAGGTTTCTTCCTTCTCCCCGTTTCACGGGGAAAAGGTGCCCAACGGGCGGATGAGGGGCGGCGCTGACATTGGCGATTGGCCGCGTTTGAGAACTTCATCCGTCTGAGGCTGTAACCTCCCGGCTGGCGCAGCGCTGGCTTACAAGATTCCAGCCAGACGACCATTTTCTGAGGTTGCGGCGAGCCAATTGCGAGGCGCTGGCGCCGCCCCTCATCCGCCCTTCGGGCACCTTCTCCCCGTAGAACGGGGAGAAGGAAGGGGTTCTACCCCCGCGACCTCAGCGCGTCGTTCAAATTCCACATGTCCTTCTCCTCGGGCGCCGTCTCCAGGCCGAGCACGGGGATCTGCCGGCGCAGATGGTCGTGATGGGTGCGCACGCCGTATTCGAGGTCCGAGAGATAGAAACCCTCGAAGGCTTCGGACAACATGGATTCGTTCGACCAGACCGACAGCTGCACATCTTCCGACATGGTGTCGCGGTCGATGCGGAAGGAGAGGTAGCGGGCGGCGGCCTGCTCGCGGCTTTCGTCGCGGTAGCGGTAGATGGCGCCACGCAGCAGCGTCTCGCCGGTCGACAGCGGGAACTCCTGATAGAATTGCACCGATTCCGGCATTACCGACAGGACCGCGTTCGGGAAGATGCCGTAATAGACCCAGGCCTTCTTCAGATAATCCGGCAGATGCATCGGCTCCGGTGCGATCTTGACGTAGTTCTTGACGCTCCAGCGGCGGCCGGCATGCGGATTGTAGGTGGCGAAGGAGCGCGACACGCCGTTGACGAAAGGCTCGTCGAAATAGGTGGCGCCATAGAGATCCTGCAGTGCGGGATGGGCCATGGCGACGTGATAGCCTTCATTGTCGACGTCGCGCACCGACTTCCAGTTGACCGGCGTCTTCTGGGTCCAGATGCCCCAGGACGGCACCATGTCGGCGGCATTGTAATGCGCGAATTCCGGCTCGATCGGCTTCAGCAGCTCGGCGACGGAAGGCTGCGGCCCGCCATCGCGGAAACGGATGAAGATGAAGCCCATCCATACTTCCAGGTCGAGCGGCATCAGGCCGAACTCGGTCTTGTCGAGGTCGGGGAAGGAACGTGGGCGGGCGGCGCCGCGCAACGTGCCGTCGAGATTGTAGACCCAGCCGTGGAACGGGCAGACCAGCGCGTTCTTGCAGTTGCCCTGGCTGTCGGCCACGACGCGGCTGCCGCGATGGCGGCACATATTGTTGAAGCCGCGCACCACGCCGTCCTTGCCGCGCACGATGAGGGCGCGTTCGCCAATGACGTCCATGGTCAGGTAGTCGCCGGCGTTGGGGATGTCGCAGACATGCCCGGCGATCTGCCAGTGATTGCGGAAAACGTGTTCCTTCTCGAGCTCGAGAAGGGCGGCCGAATGGTAACTCCAGCCCGGTAATCCCCGCCGGTCCCAATCGTTCGGGATTGCCACGTCACGGAGGTGCGGGTTCATAAAACGTCTCTTCTTTTTATTGAATACTCATTCAATATAATCATATTTTGCATTGAAATGCAATGGCTTGTGGAAATACGCAGATTCCGTGGGGGAAATCCAGGCGCCGGCTTCAGTTGAATTCCGTGCCGCCACCGGCTCCGAAAACACCGGAAAATCCGGGTGTTAGCCTGGGTTCCCGAGCCCTGGCCAGCAGCGGCTCTCTGGGCTGGAAATCGTGGCCGGCGCAGCGGGCTTATTCCCGCAAAAAATTCTCCTTCACTCCCGAAGGTCGTGCCGGAGGCGCGCGTCTGCCACCATCGGCCCAGCGCCGACCGTCGAATCGGGTGGTTGGTATGCCCGATTTTGACCGATTCTGCCCGAATCTATGTTTCAAGATGATTACATTGTCATGTAGCCCCCACCGTAGCGCTGTTACAAAGCGCGATTAAATTCGTTTCACCGCCAAAAAGAAACTCAACGAAGGGGAAGGCAATGCATGCGAAAGTTCAGATCACCCGCAGCGAGCGTCGGCTTCAGGCTCCGGAGCGCGCTGACCGCCGCCCGAAACTGGCGCTCCGCCAGCGCGCCAGCGACCACCCCATGGCAATGTTCATGGCGCTGGCTGCTTGCGCCTTCGCCGGCATGGCGTTCACGCCGACGGTCGGCCCGGCCTTCGCTTCGCTCAACCCCCCGGCCAACATCGCCGACGGCGCGATGACCACCACCAGGACCGCGCGCCTGCCCATGCCGGCCATCGATTTCGCCTGCAAGGGGCAGGCCTGGGGCGCCGAGAGCGTGGATTGCCTGCGCGCCATCGCCGAGCAATCCGGAAGCCACAAGGCGCGGGCCATCCGCATGATCGCGAACGCGGCCCCGCTGACCAATACGCCGAACATCTTCTGATTTCCGGCTCTGCACTTCTGCCAGGCATGATCCCGAAACCGGTTACCGTTTGGGGATCATGCCCTGATCTCCCCGAGCGCTTCCTCCAGCGCTCCCTTCGGCTCCCGCCGCACCGTCGGCCGGGAGCCGTTTTTTATTTCGACGCGGCCTGGTCGGCGATCGTCGAAAGCACGCTGCGCACGTCCAGCGTGCTGAACGGCTTTTCCAGAATCTGCGGCCGCTGCTGTGCCGGCAAGGCTTCGATTTCCGCCTTGGCGCCGATGAGGTCGCCGGTGACCAGCACGAAACGGCGCGCCAGGTCGGGCCGCCCGGCAAGCAGTTCGCGGTAGATCGAAATGCCCGATATGCCGGGCATGCGCAGGTCCGAAAAAACGATGTCCGGCGGCATATACCCACTCAAGGTGGCGGCGCCTGATTCCCAGATGGGCGCGATGCGCGACTTGATGCCCATCAATTCGAGGATGTCGGACAGCGAGCCGGCGACATCGGGCTCGTCGTCGATGATCAAGGCATGCCGCAGTCCGCTCGAGCGTGACTGGACCTCGCCGGCGGCGGCCATGCCTGCGGAGATCGCCGGCAACTGGACGACGAAGCGCGCACCCTTGGGCACCACTTCCTCGAACCAGACATTGCCATTGTGCCGCTCGATGATGGATTTCGAGATCGACAGGCCGATGCCGGTGCCGACACCGACCGGCTTGGTGGTGAAATAGGATTCGAAGATGCGGTTGCGGATCGCCTCGGGAATGCCGGGACCGTTGTCCTCGACCGAAAAGCCGGGATTGCCCCGGTCGCTGCGGAACGTCCGCACCTTGATCTGCCGGTCGCCGGCGATGCCGGCCAGCGCGTGCTGGCTGTTGATGAGGAAATTGGCCGCCACCTGGGTCACGTGGTCGGCATCGGCCATGGCCAGCAGCGGGCCGGGCGCGAAATCGGTGTCGATGACGATGCCGCTCGAGCGCGCGCCATAGGCGGTCACCTCGAGCGCGGCGCGGATCACCTGATTCAGATCTGTCTCGGCCTGTGCGGCGGGATGGAGGCGCACCATCGACAGGAAGCTCTTGACGATGCGGCCGCAGCGCTCGGCGGCGGCACGCACCTTTTCGGCGCGGACCTTGGTCTGCGGGTCGGAGGCGAACTCATGCAGCAGCGTCGACTGGGCAACCACGACCGCCAGCGGATTGTTGAGCTCGTGCGAGACGCCGGCCAGGAGCGAGCCCATCGCCGCCATCTTCTCGTTCTGGTGCAGCTTCTCGCGCTGGCGGTTGATCTCCTCCTCCGCGCGCAGCCTGTCGCGCAGGTCGCGGATGGAACCGAAGATCAGGCGGCGGTCGGCAACGCGCATCTCGGTCGCCGTCAGCTCGATCGGAAACACCTCGCCCGCGGCATTCTGCGTCACCGTCTCCAGCCGCTGGCCGACCATCGGCGCGCCGCGGCCCGACATATAGTCGGCGCCGGAAGTATAACCTTTGCGGTAGTAGTCCGGAACCACGGTGTCGAGCAGGTCCTTGCCCAGGATCTCGCTGCGCAGGAAGCCGAACATCTTTTCGGCGGCCGGATTGAATTCGATGATCGATCCGGCCTCGTCGATGACGATGATGGCGTCGAGCGAGGCCTGCAGCATGGTGCGGCGGATGACCTCGCTGGCATGGGCGTCCGAAGGCGAGCGTTCGATGGCGTCGCCGATGGCGAGCGCGATGATGTGCAGCGTCGCCTCTTCCTCGTCGGTCCATTCGCGCTCGTCGACGCAGTCATTGACCGCCAGCGTGCCCCAGAGGTGGCCGTGCGCGAAGACCGATACCGACAGGAACGACTTGATGCTCTGCTTTTCGAAATCGGCCCTCAGGAAGCCCTCGAGATCGCGCGTGTGGCCGGCGAAGATCTTGCCCTGCCGTTCGTCCTCGGCGACACGCTCCAGCAGCGGGTCCGAGTTGACGATCGATTGCATGATGACGGTCGGCGAAGCCAGTTCTCCGCCGAAATCGGGATCGATCCAGTAGGCGGCGACGGACTGGGCGAAACCCTGGCCGGGCAGTTCGCGCAGGCGGAACAGGATGCCGCGCTGGCATTCGATGGCGCGGCACAGCACCTCCAGTATGCCGTCCATCTCGCGCTGCCAGTCGCCGGCCTCGCGCAAGCGGCGAACGACGCGCACGGCGGCCATCGCCGCGCCTTGCCTGAAACCCTGCATATCCGTGCTTGCCGCTTCGCCTGTCATTGTCAGCCGTCATTCCAATGCCATGCCGGTTCGGTCAGCGGGCAATGGCTGCGAACCCCTTTTTGGGGTGTCGCGCTCAGTTGCCGTCGACGGCCGGCAGCGAAAAGATATAGCCTTCGCCGCGCACCGTGCGCAGGAATTTCGGATTGGCGGGGTCCGCCTCGATCTTCTTCCTCAGGCGCATGATGCGGATGTCGACGGCGCGCGAGGATTCGGGATCCTCGGTGAATCCGATCGCCTCCGAAATCGCGGCGCGCGTCAGCAACCGGTTGGCGCGGGTCAGGAAAACCTCCAGCACGTCGAATTCGCTCTTGGCCATGTCGATCACCGCGCCGTTGGCGCCGGTGACCAGCCGGCCGTCGAGATCGGCCTGGAAGGCGCCGAAGGCGACGGAGCGCCGTTCGGTTCTGTCCGTCCTGTCCATCAGTTCCGTCGGTTGCGGAACGCGGCGCAGCACGCTGCGGACCCGCGCCAGCACTTCGCGCAGTTCATAGGGCTTTACGATGTAGTCGTCGGCGCCCAGTTCCAGCCCGACGATGCGGTCCAGCGCGGTGCCGGCGGCGGTGGCGTAGATAATGCCGATCGGCAGTTTCGAGCGCAGCCAGCGGCCGAGCGACAGCCCATCCTCGCCCGGCATGGCGATGTCGAGGATGGCCAGATGGAACGACTGGGTTTCGATCAGTGCGCGCGCCGCGGCCGCCGTTTCCGCGGTCGCCACGTCATAGCCGGCGGCGCCGAGATATTCGGCCACCGCGTCCCTCAGGTCGGGCTCGTCCTCGACGATGACAATTCTTGCCCGCACGATGCCCTCGCTGCCACTTTCAGTGGAAAGTAGATTGGGTATAAACATGATGTCCAGCACTCATATCCGGTTGCCAGGGAACGGTTGGAAAACATGGCCGCACGAGCCGTCATCGCGCTTGTCTCCGTCGCCGAAGTCGTGGCGGGCGAACTCGCCGACCATCTGGAGCGGCGTGGCCACGACGTGCGCCAGACGCGGCAGCCCTGGGAGGCGGAATCGCTGCTGGCGGCCGGAGGCATCGATGTCATCGTCGTCGGCGACGGCCTCAGTCAGGCGGAGGGGCGGGACCTGCTCCGGCGTCATGGGGGCAAAGGCGGCGAAGGGGGAGCGGATTTCATCCTGATCTGCCGGCCGGGCGATCTCGTCGACAAGGTGCTGGCGCTCGAGCTTGGCGCGGCCGATGTCGTTGAAAGCCCGCTCAATGTGCGCGAACTCGCCGCCCGTGTCGGCGGCCTGCTCTCGCGGCGCGGCAGGGGCAATCAGGAACTGATCGTGCTGGAGAACGCGACCGTCGATCTGCGATCGGCGATCGTCATGCACCGCTCCGGGGCGGAAGAGCAGCTCTCGCCCGGCCAGGTGGCACTGCTCAAGCTGTTCCTGGCAAGCCCGCGCAAAGTGCTGACGCGTGACGATATCATCGCCGCCGCGCCAGCCGAGAATGCGGATGCCTTTGACCGGTCGATCGATTCGCGCATCGTACGGCTGCGCCGCAAGCTCGATACCGAGACCATCACCACGATACGTGGCGCCGGCTACCGCTTCGATCCGCCACGGCAATTCGCCGACTGACGGCGGAGCACCCGGAATGTCCTGCTGATCGAGCATCGGAGGTTCCACTTGCCGATGCCCCCGACGCTCAGCGCACCACCAGCAAGGACGGCCCGGATGGCATGTCGCTGCCCATGGTGAGCTCGCTCGCATGGGCGCGGTCCTTGAGAAGCACCGTGGCGAGAGCGGCAAAGCCGAGCAGGCCCTGCGCGTAAAGCAATGCGGAAAGCACGGAGGCGGCGAATTTCGTTTTCATCGTTCCAATCCCCAGAAATGCAAATTCTTCGAAAATGAATGTGTCGCGGGTCGCTTCAGGAAACTCCCGAAGTGCCCGCGCCGCCTACGGAGCCCCCCGCGGCGGCGCGGGCCTTCGGTCCTCTCGGCAGCAAGTTGCCGGAGGGGCCGCGCAATGCCAGCCGGAGGCCAACCCGCCAGAGGGCCTTGAGCCGGGCGATGCGCAGGCTGGAAACAATCCAGACCGTGGCTGAAAACAGGGCGGCGTGAAGGGTTGATATCTCGCTCGATGTCATCGCCGCGAGCCGTGCCACAGGGGCGCCGGCAATAGTGCCGACACCGCCGATGGCCGCCGCCGCGATACTGATCCTGAGAATCCAGGGCCAGAGGTTCGATTTCGTTCCCATGCCGTCTGCTTTCGTTGCGTCAACATTGCGTCCGCTCCGTATCAGGATCATGCCGCCAGATGCTGCGCTTTGTTGCAGATTGGTTTCGGAAGTGGGCAAAAACCTTTCATATACGGTCAATACGAACTTTCGTTTCGGCGGAAATACCCATGTATCACCTTGGTTGTTTATACGACGATGGCGTCGGCGGGCATTTCAGTTGCCCGGCTTGTTAACCAGAGGAAACAGATTCGAAACAGAAATGAGCCTCTAGCGAAATCTTGCCGAAACATGCCGCAACGATAAGCCGGCCATCAGATGGAGCCGGCCGGGCCGGCAGAGAGAGGGACATCATGCACACCGCCATTTCCGCAAAGCTCATCAACATCATCGCCGCCGCGCTCATGTGCGCTGCGCTTCTGGTCGGCGCCGGTTCGGGCGCCGCCCATGCCGCCAACAGGATCGTGGCGCGAGTGTCGCTTTCACAGCAGGTCATGGAAGTGTCGGTCGATGGTCGGCCGACCTTCGCCTGGAAGGTCTCCACCGGCGACAGGGCGCATGTGACGCCGACCGGCTCGTTCAGGCCGACGCGCATGCACGAGATGTGGTATTCGAAGAAATACGACAATGCGCCGATGCCGCATTCGGTGTTCTTCAGCGGCGGTTATGCGGTCCACGCCACCTATGCCATCAAGCGCCTCGGCCAGCCGGCCTCGCATGGCTGCGTGCGGCTGCATCCCGACAACGCCGCCGATTTCTACCAGCTCGTCGAGACCTTCGGGCCGGCCAATACCAGCATCGTCATCGTCAAGTAGCAGGCTGGGGGAACGGGCCGGCTCAATGCCGTGCCTGCTCAGGACTCCCGCCGGAACAAACCAGTGGTATCGAGCGCAGCCAAAAAAAGAGGCCGGGTTTTTCCGGCCTCTTTTTCGTCTTTCAGTCTGTGTCAATCCTGCAGCGCCGGCATCAGTTTCGGATCCGGCTTCTCGGCGTGCTTGGGCAGGTCCTTGCTGGCGATGAAGGTGTAGAACATCGGCACGACGAAGAGCGTGAACATGGTGCCGACCAGGATGCCGGTGAAGATGACCAGGCCCATCGAATAGCGGGCCGCGGCACCGGCGCCGCTGGACGTGATCAACGGCACAACGCCAAGCGCCATAGCCGCCGTCGTCATCAGGATCGGCCGCAGGCGCACCTTTGCCGAGGCGATGATGGCATCACGCCGGCGCATGCCATGAGCCTCGCGCTGCTGGTTGGCGAACTCGACAAGAAGAATGCCGTGCTTGGTGATCAGCCCTATCAGCGTGATCAGGCCGACCTGGGTGTAGATATTGAGCGTACCCAGGCCCAAGTTGAGCGGCACGATCGCGCCGAAGATCGACAGCGGCACCGCCATCATGATGATCAGCGGGTCACGGAAGCTCTCGAACTGCGCCGCCAGCACCAGGTAGATGACGACAACGGCGGCGGCAAACGCGATCAGGATCGTGTTACCCTGCTCCTTCTCCTGCCGGGACTGGCCGGAATAATCGACGAAGAAGGTGTCCGGCAGGCTCTCCCTGGCGAGGTCCTCAAGCACTTTCAAGCCGTCGCCGGTAGTGACGCCGGGCAGCGGCAGGGCTGAAATCGTCGAGGAATTCAGCTGGTTGAATTGCTCGATCGCGGCGGGCGCCGCATTGCTGGAAATCTTCACCACGGCCGACAGCGGCACCATCTCGCCCGTCACGCTACGCACGAAATACTCGCCGAGCCTTTCGGGGTTGTCGCGGAATTCCTGAGGCACCTGCGGGATGATGTCGTAGCTGTTGGAGTCGCGGTCGAACTGCGCCACTTCGGCGCCGCCGACCAGCAAGGTGAGCGTGCGGCCGATGTCGGCGATCGGCAGGTTGAGGGCGGCGGCGCGGTCGCGATCGATGGTCACCGTCACCTGTGGCGCGTCATAGGCCATCGAGTTCTGCACGACGATGAAGCGGCCCGATGCCTGGGCCTTGTTCTTGATCTTCTCGGCTTCCTCGAAGACCTCGGCGGGAGTGCCGGTCGAACGCACCACCATGGCGATCGGCAGGCCGCCGCCAGAGCCCGGCAGCGTCGGCGGCGCGAAGACGAAAGCCTGCACGCCCGCCACCTTGGCGATGCGGGCCGTGATGTCGGCCTGCAGTTCCTTCGAGTTGCGCTTACGCTCCGCCCAGTCCTTGAAGGCGAAGCCGACGAAGGCGCTGTTGGTCGCGCCGCCGAAGGCGACGGCCGAGAATTGCGCCCGCGTTTCGGGGATGTCCCTCACCAGACCCAGGATCTGGTTGACGTAGGTCTCGGTGTAGTCGGAGGTCGCATAACGCGGCGCCGTCACCAGCGAGAGCAGGAAGCCCTGATCTTCTTCCGGCGCCAGCTCGGTCGAGGTCTTGGTGAACATGAAGCCGGTCACGCCGACGAGCGCCAGCACGATGAGGAGTGTCAGCGGGCGATAGTTCAGCGACCCGGTGACGGCCCGCTCATAGACGTGCTCGACCCGCGAGAAGGTGCCGTCGACGATACGCTGGAAACGGCCGGCATTGCCGGGCTTCAGCAGGCGCGCCGACATCATCGGGGTGATCGTGATGGCGATGACGCCCGACAGCACCACGGAGCCAGCCAGCGTCACCGCGAATTCGCGGAACAGCGCACCGGTGAGGCCGCCGGTGAAGGCCAGCGGCGCGAACACGGCCGCCAGCGTCATGGTCATGGCGACGATGGCGGTGGCGATCTCGCGCATGCCGTTGAAGGCGGCCTGCATCGGCGACATATGGTCTTCCTCCATATGGCGGTGAATGTTTTCCACCACCACGATGGCGTCGTCGACGACAAGGCCGATCGCCAGCACCATGGCCAGCAGCGACAGGAGGTTGATCGAATATCCGACCGCGAACAGCAGGAAGCAGACGCCGATCAGCGACAGCGGAATGGTGACGATGGGCATCATCACGGAACGGAACGAGCCGAGGAACAGAAGGATCACGACGACGACGATGGCGACCGCCTCGGCGATGGTCTTGAACACTTCGTCGATCGAGGCGCTGATCTGGCCGGTCGCGTCGTAGACGATCTCGATCGTCATTCCCTTGGGCAGCGTCTCCTGGATCTGCGGCACGAGCTTGGTGAGCGCGGCCGCCGTGGTCAGCGGATTGGCGGCGGGCGTGGGGAAGATGGCGAGGAAGGTGCCGGGCTTGCCGTTGAAGCTCACCCTCGTGTCGGTGTTTTCGGCGCCGAGTTCCACACGCGCCACGTCACGCAGCCGCACCACATTGCCATCGGTCGAGCGCAGCGGCAGCTCGGCGAAGGCTTCGGGCGTCTGCAGCGTCGAGCGCACCGTGATCGAGGAGACCACGAATTCGTTCTGGGTGTTGCCGGGCGCCGACAGGAAGTTGGAGTTGTTGATGGCCGTCAGCACTTCGGCCGCCGTCACACCGCGCGCGGCGAGCCGGACCGGGTCGATCCAGACGCGCATCGAATATTGCTGGGCGCCGAAGATCTGGACGTCGGCGACACCTTCGACCGTCGACATGCGGGGCCGGATGACGCGCTCGATATACTCGGTCAGCTGCTCCTTGGTCATGTTCGGATTCTG
>NZ_JAFKIC010000106.1 GCF_017306585.1 Mesorhizobium sp.
GAACAAGCTTGTGGAGTCGCCGCCGCGTCAAGCGTTGTCCTCGCTTACGCTGCGGGAACGCTTGACCCGGACGTCTGAAGAGCCTCACCGGGCCGCCGATGATGCCTCCCCATGCCTGATTCTGAGACAGGATCACAGAGTCAGGATAAAGCGATCAGTTCTTCGCGGGCGCGTTCGCTGCGATCCTTGCTGTAGCGGCTGAGATCGCGGCCGACGCGATGCGCCGGCGCCGTCCAGTGGGTGGCCTCATGGCTCACGGTTGCCACGTAGGAGGCCGCATCCTTGAAACTTTCGACAACTGGCATCTGTATGTGGTCGGACGCAGGGCTGAAGAAGGCCCGGTCGCCGCCATGGCGGATATGCGCGCCGGTGTTGCGGAAGAACCGATCGGCATGCTCGATCCGCTCGACGGGATCGGTAATTGGCGCTGCGGCGTGGTGGTACCGGTCGGGCAAGCCGTCAATTTGCGCAACGTTGAAGACGGTATACGCCTTGAGGAAGGGGATTTCGCGCTCGATCTCACCGCCATGACCATCGGATTCGGACTTGCTGAAGCGACTGGCGAAGACCACGGTCGCGCCGGACTCGCCCTTGCGCACGGCTGCGCCAAGCTCCAACGCCTGTTTGAACGTCATCCACATCGGCGAGGAGAACCCTCGCGCGATGCCCTCCGACCACAAGAGCAGGACGTTCATGCCGCTATAAGGAAGGCCGTTGTGCCGCAAGGGACGGGTGATCCTGCCTTCCATGTTGGACGCGCACCACGGCTGCACCCATGGGCGGACCCCCTTCGAGAGATCTTCGACGATCCTGTCGGTGATGCGCGTGTAGATGTCGACGCGCTGCGCTTCGGTCTTTTTCCTCATTTTCCTTACCTCCGTTCGAGAGGTCGCGCCTATCGCGACCCCGTCACGGCGGTCCGGAAGCCGGAGCCATAGGGGCACGGCGCACGCTAAGCGCCGGAACGAAGTGGAGGAGGGCGAAGCCCTTGCGCGGGTTCCCGGCTCCGGCAGGACCGAAGCCGGACGGGTCGCCTGGCGCTCGCCTTTCTTCTTTCCTTTTCAGGTTCGATCTGGTGTCGGAACGAAGGACATGCTATATATCTGACCATCTGACTAGGTGGAACGAATGGGCAAGCAAACACAACTTTCAGGTACGAACAGATCAGTGAACCCGACAATGAGCGGGCGGTGGAAACTCGAGGACGCGAAAGCGCGCTTCAGCGAGGTTGTCCGGCATGCCCGTGAGGACGGTCCCCAACGCGTAACCGTTCGGGGACATGATGCGGTTGTCATCATGAGCGTCGAAGAATTCGAGCGCCTGACACCGGCTACGCCACGCGTACCGTTCGTCAACTTCATGGAGGCGTTGCATCTCGGGGGCCTGGATCTTGAACGCGACGACGACCTTGGCCGGGATGTCGAGCTGTGAGGGGATGGCTGCTCGATACCAATGTGGTGGCCGCGCTGACCAACCCGCAGGGCGCTCCCTCCGTAAAAGCATGGGCGACTGGTCAAGACGAAGAGACTTTCTATCTCAGCATCCTGACACTCGCCGAGTATGACAAGGGAATTCATAACCTGCCAAACGACCATCCCGACCGCTCGCGCTATATCGCGTCGCGGGACGCTCTTGCGGATCGGTTTGGCGATCGTGTGCTTTCCCTGCGCGACGAGGCCGTGCGGTTGTGGGGACGCATTTCGGGAGAAGTCAAAAAGGACACTGGGCATCCACCGCCCGTGATCGATACGATGCTGGCAGCGACCGCGATCGAATACGAGCTCTATCTCGTCACGCGCAACGTGAAAGACACGCGCCACTCGGGCGCGGCAATTTTCGATCCATGGACCGATGACCCGGCCAAGTTTCCGCTGAGTCCAAGGGCCAATAGGCCCCGGTAGCAACGGAAATGGTGGGGCCGCGGCCCCACCTGATCGCTCAACCGAGCGCGTCCATCTGCGCTTCGGCCGCTTTGCGGTCGAGGGTCTGACCAGGATTGTCGATCGGGCGATCGAAGGGCTTCCAGGCTTCCCCGACAGCGTGTTCGTAGGCCGCAACCGCGCCTTCGGCGGCCATGCGGAGCGAGAATGCCTGGATACCCATGTCGGCGGCAAATTCCCGCTTGCGCTGGGCGGAACTGTCGTAACCGACAATGCCATCGCGGTCGTCGTCACGGGCATCGCTGGCGGCCTTGGCCGTGGCATCGCGGGCTTCGGTCACGGCGCGCGAGTAGAACTGGCCAGCGCCATGGGCGGATCCGACGAAGGCTCCGACGATGCGTTGCAGGTGGATCTGCATCGCGCGCTCACCGAGGCCTTCGGATAGAGCATCGACGGTTTCGAGGATCAGGCGTTCATGCGTGTCGCGCACGCCGTCGCCGTCGACGACGGCGGTCCCGAAGCTTTCGGCGATCCGCATCGCCTGGGCGGCATCCGGGCAGGTGAGCCGGACCATTTCGAGGGTTGCACCCTTGCGGAGCTGGACGACGCGGGCGGACGGGCGGGAGGTTGCTGACTTGGCCATTTTCGATTTCCTTTTCGGTTTCTTCCGAAGGCTTGCGCCGACCCCTTGCCGGAGCGCCCTTCGGTGCGGTCGAGAAAAGCCGGCGGTCAGACGGTCGCTTTCATAGGTCCGGGGCGCCTGAGCGCGAAAGGCGGGCTTGCGGACAAGCGGGGGCACAGCCCCTGCGCGGGACGCGGGCTCGCCTTGCGAAGGGAGGGTGAACCGGCCGCAACGCGGCGCGCAGCGGCCTTGAAACGACCGGCCGCCGGATTACGACCGTGCTGAACCGAAGGGTGCTCCGGCAAGGGGTTGGCTCATCGCTGGAACCGAAAGGTAATCGACGGTCAAGAGCGTCCGCACACTCACACCCTCATGCGCCGATCAGCCACGCATGGTCGTGTCCGGTCCGGTCGAACCAGATACCTGACGACGATCGGGCCGGAACGCAGTGCGAGGGCCGGCGGCGCGATGCTCGGACGGCCGGCAACACCACCTTCCGACGCCAACCATGCAGGTAGGGCAGGGGACGCGGGTGACCGGATGGTCCGGCCGGGTTTCGCCGCAGCGGTCGCGGGAGAAAATCATGGCGATGTCCGCCCGCCGGGTCGCTCGCGCAGTGCCGCGATTGCCCGGTCCTGCCGGGCGAGCTTGCGCGATAGCGCATCGATCTCCTGCTGCCGCTCGGCCGTGATCGCGGCGAGGTTGGCGCGATACCGGGCGAGGAAGGCTCCGGGCTCCGGCGGCTGGCCTCGCCGATAGGAGCGCCGGCGCGGATGCGGGTGCGGAATGACCGCTGTCATCCGACGGATAATCTGCCGGTCGATCAGGTCGAGCTGGTGCTGTGTCTGCCGGCGTGCCTCTTCCATGCGGGACAGGAGCGAGCGGCAATCGGAAAGCAAGTTCATGACGCTTTCCTCCGCTCCCATCCGACGAAGGACGACGGGCCATCATAGGCGGCATGACGCCCCTCATCGATGACGAAGCCGAACGGTCCGCGTCCTTCGTATTCAGGCTTCGGCACCAGGAACCGCCGCTCCATGGTATTGGCGCCACGTCGACCGCCGAGGATGGCCACCACTTCGACCATGCCAGGATGATGGCCGGAGGTGATCGCCAACGCGACGATCCAGTCGCCGTCATGACGGTGCTCGAAGTCTCGGCGGTCCTTGCCGCTCGATTCTCCTGGCTGAAGCGGACGTCCGAAGATCGCCTCCCATTCGTCCGGCCATTTGTCCCGGATCGTGCGATCCGCGAGCGCGCGCTCGTAGCTCGTAAACAGCTCGGGGAAGGTGAGGGCGACAATCGCCCAGGCTTCATCCTCCTCGTACCAACCCGAACCGATCCGAAGAGACGGAATGATCCGCTTGTTTCGCTCGGCCGAGAGGCGAAAGCCGCCATGTCCGGCGGTCATGTGCGCGGCGATGCCCTCGGCATAGATCGTCGCAAGCTGTGAAGACCCCCATGGCGTGCTGCAGACCATCCTGGTCTGGAGACGCTGAAGCCTC
Organism: Mesorhizobium sp.; assembly: GCF_017306585.1. GTDB lineage: Bacteria > Pseudomonadota > Alphaproteobacteria > Rhizobiales > Rhizobiaceae > Mesorhizobium. The sequence goes on from NZ_JAFKIC010000106.1 coordinate 4,008, forward strand.
GACAATTCGCGCCTATGCTGCGCGGTTTCCAGAACACGCGCCCGGAATGCGGCCGGATTGGCAAGTTCGCCGTCGTGTTCGTAGAAATCCTCGCGCCGCAACGTCGATAGCGGTCGTGCCAGGCGCCATGCGCTGGCGAGGAACCCGCCGCCGGTCGAGCGTGGCAGCATGGCGAGCAGGAGATCGCCCAGTCGGGCGACCGGAAAGCCCTCACTGCTGGAGCCGAACTCGACCCCTGTATCCTCAAGGGCCGAAGCAGAATCGTCGGGAAGATCGATCGGGTTCATGCCGCCGTCCTCCCCTCGACATGATCAGCCGCCAGCTCGTCGGCCGTGACTTCAACCGTGAATGCGTCGGACAAGGCGGTGTTGTCGGTGAGCCAGGCGCGGGCGGCGTCCCAGTCATCGGCAAGATGAAGCATCAGGGCGGCGGGATCGTCCCGCTCGAAGATCCGGATCGATCCGATCTTCGGGCGGGAGGCAATTCGGAAACGATAGGTAAGGCCGACGGAAAACGTGCGAAGGTCGTCCTCACAGCGGAGCATAAAAAAGGGCTGGGCGCCGGGATGATCCGGACCAGTCTCGCCGCATTTGCGGACGAGAAGACCGGCGCCGTTGTTGTGATTCCAGTGATAGAGCGTCGCGACGTGGTGCTCTGGGGGACGGGGGGCTCCGTCGGACCATTCGACGACGGAACCGATGGGCGCGAGCGAGATGATCAGGTCCGCATTCATAGCGTTCTCCTGCAGGATCGGGTTGCCGGACACACCTCCGCCGCCGGTGGTGCCGGCGGAGGTGTCGAGCGGGAAAGGGAAGTGCGGCGGCCTATTCAGCGGCGACCGAATAGGCGGTGTCGTCCTCGATGACGGTCTCCTCCGTCTGGGTGTCGCCGTCCGCCTGCGCGGCGTCGTCGATCACCTCCGGGGTAGCTTCGGTGGTGGAGGCCTCTTCGCCATCGCTCTCAGCCTGATCGTCCTCGGTTTGTTCGTCGTCCTCCGCAGCAATGCCGCGGGCCTTGAGGATCTCGGAAAGCTCGGACAGCTCCGGCGCGAACCGGGCAGCGGGGTAGACGAAGTGCCCCTCCTTGAAATGCTCGACCAGCGCCGCGCGGGTTTCGCGAACGCGCTGACGCGGCGAGACCGACGCTTCGCTACAGGAAGTTTCGAGTGCCTGACGAGAAAGGCATTCGAGGAAATCGACGGTGCCCATGTTCGGAAGGAAGGCATCCGCCCCGATGGCCCCGCCGGCAACGCGGGACAGGACACCGCTGTTCGACATGCCGCGACGGCATGACAGGACGTCGATGAGCGTCTTGCGCGCGGCAATCCGCAGGGTGTCCAGGTCGAACAGGAACTTCCCGTCGTCGTCGAACAGCATCGCCGCGTGCCGGTTGAAGCGGGTTCCGCCGAACATCGCGCCACCGGCGCCGGAATCGACGCGGACGTTGGTGCCGGCATAGCCGAGGACCAGCAACGCCATCAGCGTGTCATCCTCGATCGGCGCGCGGCCGAGTGCCTCGTGCAACGCGTCGGTGCGGTAATCGCCGATCACGTCGTGACCACGCTGCGTCACGTCCGGACGCGGCTTGGACGCCACGATGGGCTCGTCGCCGCCGGTGCCACCAATCGTTGCCGTGCCGCCCTTGACCGTCGATTTCTTTTCGTCGGGCAGCCGGTAGACAATCGACTGGACCTTGCCCTCACGGTCGAGATACATTGCCGTGCGGTCTGACTTCAGCGCCTTGCCATGGACGCGCTCGGCCTTCTTTGGCAACTCCGGCTGGCCATAGCTGTTGACTTCGACAATCGCGCCGCGCTTCGGAAGGTTCGATGTCATCCACTCGTGCTGTGCGCCAAGGAAGCCTTCGACATTTGTCGTGTAGCGATTATCCTCGTTCGCAGGAGCGAAGAGGTCCTCCAACCATTCGATGCCATAGGATGCGGCAAGGTCATCGCCGAAGCTGGCATCGCGCGCATACATGCGCTTCTTGTTCAAAGCGTTGGCGATCGACCACCATTGCGCCGTATCGCCCTTCTTCGGCTTGCTCGCCTTCCAGACCGACTCCTGGTCTTCGACGCTGGCGGCGGCGATGATGCGAAGTTGCTGCTCGCTCGGCATGTCGCCCAGCGCGATCTGCTCCAGCATACTGGGGAAGAGATTGGCAAGCAGGCGGAGCTTCTTGATCTGGCGGACGGGGAGGGCAAGCGCCAGTGCGATGGCTTCCTCGGTCCAGCCGAGCGCGACGAGGCGTTCGACCCCGCGCCATTGGTCGACGGGATTGAGATTCTCGCGTGCGATGTTTTCGACCATGTTGCGCATCGCCCCATTGTCGTTCGCCGCCTCGATGACCAGCACCTTGATTTCGTCGAGGTTGGCGGCGATCGCCCCGTCCCGGCGGCGATGGCCGTTGTCGATGATGAGGCCGTTTCCACCACCGGGTTCGGCGAAAACGATCGGAGGATTGATGATGCCGACCGCCTTTATCGTGGCGACCATCAAGGCATCGGCCTGGGGCGACGATTTCGACTGGCGAGCCTTGTCGGGGTTGTCCTTGAGCAATCGGGGATCGACGACAGCAACACGCATGGGATATTCCTTTCCGGGGTACGGACGCGGCCCTCTTGCCGGTCCTTCTCGTGTCTTCTTTTTTCCGAAGACACCTCCCGGACCGCGGGGCGGCCGGACCGGCGCAACTGCCGCCGAGCGTCCCTGCGACGAAGGACAAGCGGGGCCGACGGCCCTGCGAAGGACGAGTTGCCGGGATGCGCAGGCGGCGGTTGAGCGAAGCGCCGGCGGGAGGACCGATCTGCGATCGGATTCCTTCCCTCCTTTTTCTCCCTTTTCTTCCCCTTTCCGTCCTTTCGCCATCGACCATGTTCTCGCCCGGATTGACGGCGAGCATCGTCGCCAGTCGAATTGAAGGAGAGAGCGTGCGGACCACCACGGGAATGATATTTGCGCTGGCAACGGTAGCGCCTGCCTTGGCCGCAGATGGCGCGGCACAGCCACCGGCGGGCGTCAACCCTGACGTGATTGCTTGCCAGAAGGTGACGGGCGCCGAGATGGAGCGGTTCATCGGCGCACCGGCGACGATACGCGAGACAAGCGCCAATCTCTGCTCCTGGCAGGGCGGGAGGGCCGATGCCTACGCGCAGGTGATGTATTTTGCAGGAGAAAGCCAGGGCGTGCCGGCCGGCAGCGAGCGGGCGTATTTCGACCAGATGATCGCAGGCCAGAAGGCGCAAGCTAAGCCGGGAGAAATCGTCGAGGTACCGGATGTCGGCGACAGCGCCTGGGGGCTAAAGCTCGATCAGAACGAGACGGATTATTATGCCGTCTATCTGTTCAAGGGGAAAGACGACGTCACGATCACGACGAACGGGATCGGATACGATGCGACGGTCGAGATCGCGCGGTTGGCAGCATCGCGCATGTGACCGGCCGAAACCTGAGCAAAAAAAATGGGCCTGCGAAAACGCGGCCCATTGAAGTGTGAAGGTCGAAACCTCCAGAGGGGAACAGCTGACGCGGCGGGCACTGGGAGGAGAAAACCGCCATGTGCATCAACTGCGAGCATAATGCCCGTTTCTTGACCGTCTGGAAAACATTTATTGTGCAACGCAGCTATGCGGCGGCTGCGTTGCTCCCGCCATGATCGTCGCCGGCATTACGCCGCTTGCGCGACAGGCTCGGCGGTGGCGCGGGCTTCAGCGGCCAGCACCTCCTCGACCTCCTCCAATTCCCGGCGCTTGGCGGCGAGTTCGTCGGCGAAGGCGAAAGTGCCGGTTTCGTGCGCGCGGTAGGAGGCGAGCCGGCGGTTGGCGTCTTCCAGATGCTGGCGCTGGCGGTAACGCTCGCCCTCGAAATCATCGAGCGCATGTTCGAGACGGGAGATTGCACCGAGCGGTGTGACCGTCACTGGCAGATCGACCTCGTAGTCGGCGCCGGTGCGTTGCAGGACGGTGCGGTAGTGATACCCGTCCTTGCCGAAGCGCTCGCCCTCGTAGATGACGTCGAAGCCGCCGATCGAGCCGAGCTGGGCCTCGCCCTCCTGCTGAAGCTGGACCAGCGTGAGGATTTCCTTCATCATCGCGCGCCCGGCGTCCTTGCGCTCAACGTGTCGCTCCCCGAGGACGGTCATCGTGAAAGCCTCGCCTGCTGTCGGTACCAGCCGCGCGATATCCTTGCCGATCTCGTCGATCCGGCGCGTCGCGACCTCGATATCGCGTTCGGCCTCCCGCAGCCGCCGGCGCACCGAGAAGAGATCGTCGTCATGGGCGGCGCGCAGGCGCTCGAGGCGGGCGATGTCGGCTTCCAGACCCGCCTTTTTCATCAGGCGCTCGTCGCCGCTGGCAATGGCCTTCGCCATCGCAAACTGATTGGCGGCACCCTCACCGAGATCTTCCAGCCGACGGATCGACGTGTCGCCGGAGAGGGCCGCGGCGATAAACCGGGCCTTGCGCTCGTTGTTCTGCCACATACTGGCATCCAGGCTACCCTGCGTCGCATAGGCGAAGATGTCGACGACATCATGCTGGTTGCCCTGCCGGACGATGCGGCCCTCGCGCTGCTCGATCTGCGACGGCAGCCACGGCACATCGAGGTGATGGAGTGCCTTCAGCCTGAGCTGGGCATTGACGCCAGTGCCCATCGTCTCGGAGGAGCCGATCAGGAAGCGCACCCTGCCCGCGCGGACATCCCCGAACAGGCGTTGCTTGGCCTCGGACTTCTTATAGTCCTGCATATAGGCGATCTCGCTGGCGGGCGCGCCGAGCCGGACCAGCTCGTCGCGGATCCAGCGATAGGCCGAAAACCCCCGCGTCTTTTCCACGTTGATCGTACCGAGGTCGGAAAAGATCATCTGCGCGGCGCCCGGCAGGTCATAGGGCTTGCCGTCCGACCGCACGAACACCTGGTCCGCCGTTTCCTGCCAGATGCGGAAGGCGTTCTGGACAAGCAGGTTGAGCTTGTTGTCGGGCTCATTGTCGTTGGCGGGCATGACGAGGCGCAGGTCGATCGCGGCATGGCGACCGTCGGTGATGACGGAAAGCAGGATATCGTCGCCGGGCTGCGCCGGCCCCTCGCGCATCTCGATCGCCTTGATGCGGCTGTCGAGGATCTGCTGGTACATCTTGAATGCCGCGGTGGGCGTCGCGGTGACGATCTGGCGCCCGCCGGTGGAGATGGCCGGAACACGCACATATTCACGGAGATCGGCGGGCATCACCACGTCCGCGAATGCCCGGAACATGGCGATGAGTTCCGGAACATTGACGAAGGAGGCGAAGCGACTGACCGGCTTGTATTTGCCGGACGGTTGGATTTCCAGTTCCGTGGTCGTGTCGCCGAAGCACGATGCCCAGGCATCAAATTCATGCAGGCCGCGTTCATGGAGAGCGTCGTAGCCGAGCAGGCGCTGGACGGAGAACATCTCGCCAAGCGTGTTGGTGATCGGCGTGCCGGAGGCGAGTACGAGCGCGCGGCCGGGGTTCTTGGTTTCGAGGAACCGAGACTTTACAAACAAGTCCCATGCGCGTTGCGAGCCGTTCGGATCGATGCCCTTCAGCGTCGACATATTGGTGGCGAAGGATAGCTTGCGGAATTCCTGCGCCTCGTCGACGACAATCTGGTCGACGCCGATTTCCGAGATGGTCAGCAGATCATCCTTGCGGGTAGCCAGCGCTGTCAGCCGCTCCTCCAGACCCTCCTTCAGCCGTTCGAGACGCTTGCGCGAGACACGGTCGTCGGGCTCGACCCGGGTCAGCAGATCCTCGTAGAGCTGCAGCTCGTCCTGGATCATGCTCTGTTCGAAGGCGGAGGGGACAGCGATGAACCTGAAGGCTGAATGGGTGATGATGATCGCGTCCCAGGTTGCCGTCGCCGCGCGTGACAGGAAGCGCGCCCGCTTGTCTTTCGTAAAGTTGCTCTCGTCGGCGACGAGAATGCGGGCGGAAGGATAGAGCGCCAGGAACTCGCGGGCGGCCTGGGCAAGGCAATGGCCTGGTACGACCAGCATCGCCTTGGCGATCAGGCCGAGACGGCGCTGTTCCATGATCGCCGCGGCCATGGTCATCGTCTTGCCGGCGCCGACGGCGTGGGCGAGATAGGTCGCGCCATCGGCGATGATGCGCCAGATGCCGCGCTTCTGGTGCGCGTAGAGTTGGAATGCGGCGGAGGCGCCTGGCAGCTGGAGATGCGAGCCGTCGAACTTGCGCGGCGCGAGGTTGTTAAAGCGCTCGTTATAGACGCCGGCTAGCCGGTCGGTCCGCTCCGGGTCGGTCCAGACCCAGCGCTCGAATTCCGTCTTGATCTTCTGCAGCTTCTCGCGGGCAGCTTCGGTATCGACGACGTTCAGCACCCGCCGTTCGCCGCCGACGTCCTTGATGGTGTCGAAGATCTGCGGCACGCGGTTATTGAGCGCATCGGCGAGCAGTTCGCCGGCGTGCCGGCGGCTCGTTCCCCATTCCGACGTGCCGGCGGCGCGATAGCCGAGCTGGCGCGCTTCGACAGTCCAGGAACCGAGTTCCGGCATATGGTGGATCTTGATATCGGCTTCCATCTTCTCCTTGACGAAGGCGACGACATCGGCGGGCGGAACCCAGGGCGCACCGAGCCGCGCGGTGATATCCGAGGGACGGAGAGGGGCGGGTTGCACCGCCTGAAGCGCGCGGACATTGCGCTCGAAGATCGGATCGAGCGCCGCGGCGGCTTCAGCTGCGGCAAGCTTGGTGCGGACCGGGCCGGAGAGATAGGCGTCGGCGGTCTGCCACGCGCCGTCGGCCGGATCCTGGAACACGGTGTCACCGAGTTGGTCGACCACCTTGTCGCGGTCGCAGTGGAGAAGCTCGGCGATATGGTCGAGGTCGACGCGGCCGCGCTCGTTGAGCACGACGGCAAGCGCGTCGCCGGCATTCGTCACCAACGGTGGGGCAGGGGGCGCGATGACGCGCTGCGTGAAGATCGGACCGGGTTTGGCCGTATCCGTGTCGAGGTCGTAGTCCTCGATGGAGGCGACCAGCCAGCAATCCGGGTCATCCCGGAAGGGCTGCAAGTTCGGCTGGCGATGCGTCTCGCGGGTCTCGCCGGTCTCGTCGTCCTCGGTGATGCTGACGGTCGTGTGATTGATCGGCCCGAAATCCCTGACGAAGCTCGACCAGGCGATGCGCAGCCGGACCTGCAGGTCGCGCCATGGCCGGCCGGTCTCCTGGGCCTTCAGCACCTCGCGCACCGCGTCGCGAACCGGGATCAGCTTCTGGATGGTACGGACGTGCTTTTCCGTCAGACCGTCGCCGGTACGGCCCTTCCTGACCTTGATCACGACGGGCGCACCGTCGACGATCTGCATCAGGCCCTGCCTGTTGTCGATGAAGTAGCTGCCTTCGCGAACATTGGCGTTGCCGGGCCGCAGGTCGACAATCTCGGCCAGCTCCTCCTCGAGATCGAGATCGATCTCGGTCGGCTCGCCGTCATAGACGTTTTCCGGCAGGAGGCCGACGGCAGCGTTCAGCGACGCGGCAAGATCCTCGCCGACGCGGGGACGGCAGGTATAGGTTTCGCCGAATGGACCGGAGGTCAGCGCGTGGGTGCCGAGAACCATGTCGGGGTTGTCGGCGAACCAGCGGTTGACGCGGATGGCGCCTTCGTCATCCGTAGCCGGGCGGATTTCGTCGATCTCAAGCCACGAAACGTCGTCCTGCGCCTCGGCGATCTTGCGCTTGCGGAAGAAGAGGATGTCGACGACGGTGTCCGTACCGGCGTCACGGCGGAAGCTGCCCTCGGGCAGTCGGATGGCGGCGACGAGATTGGCCGATTTTGCGATATGCGTGCGCGCCGTCGCGTCTGCCTTGTCCATGGTGCCGCTGCTCGTCAAGAAGGCTGCCAGCCCGCCGGGCTTCAAGAGGTCGATTGAGCGGGCGATGAAGTAGTCGTGCAGACGCAGCGCAAGCGGTCGATAGTGATGGTCCGAGCGGACGGTCCGGTCGGAGAAGGGTGGGTTGCCGATGGCAAGGTCATAGACGACGCCGAGATCGGTGCGAGCGAAGTCGCCGTTGACGATGCGCGCCTTCGGCTGCAGCAGCCGGACGATGCGCGCCGTGACCGGATCGAGCTCGATGCCTGTGACACAACTGTTGGCGCGATAGGCCGGCGGCATCAGCGCGGGGAACAGCCCCGTGCCGATGCCCGGCTCCAGCACGCGGCCACCGCGCCAGCCGAGACGCTGGAGCCCGGCCCACATCGCCTTGACGATGAATTCGGGCGTGAAATGCGCATATTGGGTGCAGCGGGCGAGCGAGGCATAGTCGGCATCGTTGACGGCCGCCTCCAGCGAACTGCCGAGATCGTCCCAACCCTCGCGGAACTCCACCTCGCCCGGCCGGCGGAACATGCCGTTCGCCAGCTCCGATGCGCCGAAGCCGGTGAAGCGTATGAGTTTCCGCTGTTCCTCTGATGTCGCCGGGCGGTCCTGCTTTTCGATTTCGCCGGCGATCAGGATGGCGGCGACGTTCGCCTTCGCTCGCTCCTTCCAGCCGGCGGCGAGACCGCGGCCCTCGTCGTCGAGGTAGAAATTGCTGCGCGCGCCCTGCTTGCGCGGGGCCGGCTTGCGCGCCGCGGTGATCGGCAGAGCCGGGGCAGGGGCGGGTGGCGTCGGGTCCGGATCGTCGTCATTGGCGCCGAAGGGATCGTGGCCGCTGAAGGCGGACATACCGAGGCCCAGACCGGATGTCAGCGCGGTGTTGCCGAACATATCGAGCGTGAAAGGATCGTTGCTCATCGAAATCTCCTTGTGAGCAGGCGTGCGCCATCGCCCGCGGGAAGGGGTTCCAGCAGGTGAGGGCGCTTGCGATGGGATGAGAGGGTGATGCGGTCCGAAGCGGAGCGATGTCCTTCCTTCTTCAGACCTTGTCTTGCACGGTCCGGAGCCCGCGTCGCGGACGGCCGGTCAGGGGCCGCTTCAGCGGCAACGCCTGCCCTTGACGTGCCGGGCGCGCATGCGGGAGGTCTTTTTCGACCCCTTCTTCTTCCCGTTTCTCATCCGCCCCTGCAGCGCGGCGCGAATATCAGTCAGGAGTTGATCGACGCCCTCCTGGCGATCGTCACCCTCGAAACCCGAGATAAAGCGTTCGGCGCGATCGAGGGTGTGTAGAAGAGCAGGGGAGGACTTTGCGATACGCAGGCCCCCCGCTTGCAGACCCACGACGGTGACGACGCCGTCCGGCGCCTCGACATTGTAGACGTTCGCGGATGTGCCCGGCCGGCGAATAATTTCGTGCGCCTTGCTGGCGGCGTCCATTGGCGATTTGGCGTCATCGATGTCGATGTCCCATGAAACCCGATAGGTCATGTCCGCCCCCATCACGCCGCAGCCGCATCCGGCAGATAGCGCAGATGCACCGGCAGCTTGGCGGCGATCTCCACGTCGGTCATGGCTTCGAGCAGTTTCGGGACGCTGCCCAGTTTTCCGCCGAAGAAGAGCACGGTGCGCCGGCCGCGGGACGCATGGGGCCATCGATGTTCGGCGTAGCCGCGATAGGGCTCGGCGGTGCAGCTCCAGATGTGCTCGAGACGTTCTTCCCGCGTCATCGCCCGCACCGGCCGGCTCTCGCGTTCGATGATGGCGAGACGCATGCGCTCGACGGACATATCGTCGGAAAGATCGCAGTAGCCATGAAAGTAACGGATGGCGTCGTCGATGCGCAGCGCGAAAAATACTGACGTCACCGAGCCGGTCAGGAATTGCCGGAGCGCGAACATCGAACCACGGATCCAGAGCGGCGCTTCCACCGCGAACATATAGTCGTGCTCGGCCTCGCCGATCTCGAACCATTCCCCTGCATAGAGCGCCGTTGCGTCGTCAGCGCGGCGGTGAACGCGCCCGGCATGGCGGTCGAACATGCGATACATCTGGTGGCGGTCGGCGATGCCCTGGAATACCTTGCGGATTGTGGGTGCGGTGGTCATATGCGGCTCCTTCGGGGTTATCGGACCGAAGTGCGGCACAGCCTTCTCGACCCTGCCTTCTTCCTCAGTCCTCTGTTACCCCTCCTCGACCGCCGGCATCGCGACCGGCCGGGTCAAGGGCCGGCTCCGCCGGGCGAAGCTTCCCTTGACGCGGGCGGCGCGCATCCGGCACGCCTCGCCTTTTTCCATTCCTCCCTTCTCTCCTTTTCCATCTTCGCCTTTTCCTGGAGCGCCTCGTTCCAGTCGTCCGCCGTGGGCCGCAACCGCTGCCAGGCGCAACCGGTGCTGTCGGCGAGGACGCGCAGACGCTCGGCAAATGTCTCGCCCTGATCATTTGCGTCAGTCGCCGCGACCAGCGTGGCGCCGGGACGCGACGCCAAGATCCGCAGGGCCGCATCGGTGAGGGGAGACCACCCCCCGCCGGTGCTGAGGTAGAGCGAACCCTCGCGGAGACCTTCGAAGGCCGCAAGGCTCATCGCGTCGATCGCCGCCTCCGTGACGCACAGGCGCAAGGCATCCCGCGCGCCAAGACGGAACAAGGTTTTCGAGCCGCCCGTCGAAAACCCGCGCCATTCCGGGCCGCGCTCCTCCCAGCCGCAGACAATGCCGCCATCGTCCGTGTGGGCCGCCCACATGCTGCCATATGGACCTTCGCGAAGCTGGTTGCTCATGATTGCCATTCGCAGCACGCTCGTCGGAAGGAAGCGCGAGCCGAAGAGATAGCGCCAAGTTGCGGACCCGCGCCATGGAACGCGTCGCGCCGACCATCGATCCGCAAGGCTCGTCGCTGCGGGCCGTTCGCGGGGTGCCTTCGCCCAGACCGGATCGCTGGTCTGGAAACCGACCAGAGACGCGACGCTTTCGACACCCTCGACAAAGTCGACATGATCAAGGCGTTGCACGAGCGCGAAGATATCGCCCTTGTCGTCGCTGAGCGGATCGAACCAGCCCTTCCCCTCATGCGTCACGATGACGATTTCGCCGCCCCGGCGAAACTTGACGGCCCGGCGCGTACTCTCCTTGACGTCGACGGCAAATCCGGCCCGCTCCAGAAGCGCACCGCAATTCACCTTCTCCTTCAACTCTCTGATTTTCTCTCTTTTCATGCCGATCCGGCCGCGCCAGCGGCCACCCCCTTCATTTCCCGTCCACACATTTGCGCAGCAGACCGACACCCGCCGCGCCAAGCGGCGGCTGCAAGGGCGCGGAAATCGGGGCGAGGGGAACCCGCGCCCCGCCGCGGCGCCGCTTCCCTTGCGGACGCCGCATGGATGCGGCACCTCAGAGGAGGGCAGGGCGGTCTCAGTGAGCCGGCCCGAAGTCGAAGGGATCGATCTCGTGGATCACGTCCACGTCGGCGTCGTCGAGCTCCTCGCTCGGCAGGACGCCGTACTCTCCAGCCGATCGGAACAAGGTCACCGGGACCATGAGCGTACGGGCGAGGTGAAAGGCATGTGATTGGGCGAGCGAGAGATCGTGCGACATGGTGAGGCTCCATCCGGGAGCGGGCCAATTCCCGCTCGATGGCGCCATGTTTGGTCCGGGGCGGGGCGCGATCACCGCGAAGGCGCATGCCGCAGCGGCCGTAGCTTGCTAACGGACCCCTTGCGGGTTGATCGTCATAGCCCCGCGCTGGACCAGGTCGCCATTCCAGAAGAGCGGGATTGGTCCGTTCCCTATGGAGGCGTCGGTTGCTGCACAGGCGTCGCGGCAGAACACATCTCCTCTCACCCGATATTGCTCGGGTTGTTCATCCCGAGGCCGGGATCTGCTCTCGGCTGGAATATGCCTGCCTTCCCCGCGAGAGCGGCGAGGTCAGCTATGGCACCATGGCTTTCGCCAGCCATCCCACCGGCGCACGAGGCCAAGCTCGATCAGAGTTTCTCCGACATCGCGTCTTTCCACGGCAACGCGCGCCAACTGGCGTCCGTAGCGGTCAAGTTTGCCACGGACCAATTCGATCCGGTGACCCGACACCTGGTTTGCCAGTTCGTCCTTCGCTTGCAGCGCTGCAACGCGTTCCGCGGCGCACGCTCCGTCAATCTCCGGCGCATCGATGTTCTCGATGCGGATCTTCTCGCGCCTGCCGGTCCCGTCGTGGACTGTGAAGGTATCGCCATCCCAGATCCAGAGCGTAACATCCTGGCAGGCGTCACGATCACAGACCGCTGCACCGACAATCGTGTGACGATTCGTTGAAGCCGAGGCGACGGCGAGCATCAACAATTGCGAAATCCCCACGGCCATGACGGCCCGAGTGAGCATCATGAGGTCTTTTTCGATACGAGATTGAAGAGCTGCGCAATGACGTCGGTGGCATAGACCTTTTCGCCGGCGCGTTCATAGCTGCTGTTGGACACGCGGGATTCCACGTAGACGAGATCGCCCTCTTCGACGTGCCCTTCGATCCATTCCGCCTGCTTCTTGTCCAGGACCGTGATCTGAACCCAGTCGGTGGCACTTTTGCGCTCTCCGTCCGACTGCCACTCGCGATTGGTCGCCACATTCACCTTCAACACGCCCTTCAGCGGCATGATGTTTCCGACGTGACCAAGCAAGGTATGCCGGTTAACCGTACGCATGGATTAAACCTTTCTTAATCGAGGAAAACCGTCTATCTGTTGAGCCCGAACCAATGCCGCTCGGTTTGCCCGGAAGTGTCATTCTTGATATCGAAATAGTATGGCTCTGACCTGAGCGGTCGGGATATGGAGACCGTTTGTATGCAGCTCCGCTGCCGATCAGAACTGTAGAGACCGTGCGTTCTGCCCTGGCAAATGTTGACTGTCTTGACGCAGAGATCGCCCTCTCGGGCGAATCCATTGCGGTCCCCCCTGCTTCCGACCTGATAGCCCTCCGGGCAATCCGCATATCGCTCGTGACCCGGCGAACCCGTTCCCGCCTCGGGGCAGGTTGGCCAGTCGAAGCCCGGCTTTTTCATCGCGGAGATAAGCCGGTTCATCGGCGGATGGCAGGCGGACACGCCCCGCCAGGACGGATTGGAAGACGAGGCGCACAGCAGCACTTCGCAGCCCCATTCGCTGGCAGTGGCGGGAGCGGGAAGGGCCGCGGCCGTCAGAAACAGTCCGAGGACGACATGGTGAGGCTTGGCTTTGGCGATCATCGTACTCTTCTCATCAAACACACTACGAGTAAATTATAGTTTATACGACGATGACGAGCAAGCGCAAGAAGGCAGACACCGAGCTTGGTACGAGGATCCTGCGAAACATGGCACGGGTCATGGAGCGCGAGCGGGAAAAACGCGGCCTCAACAAGAAAGAAATGGCCGAGCTGTGCGAAGTGACTTATCCCTTTTATTTTCAAATCCTTGAAGGAATAGCGAACCCCTCTTTGCAGACGATTACCCGCATCAGCATCAACCTCGATGTGCCCCTGCAAGAACTCATGAGCGGGTCCGCGCCTCTTTGATCGAAAATGCCGGGAATGTCGCTGCTCGCGCGGACTGAACCCGACTTCCTGCCAAAAACGGCTTGCCGAAAACATAAACTATATTTAATTTTCCGCCTCTGTATGATCGCTGGATGAACCGCAAGGTTTCCGGCGCAGGATTCGGGGCATATCGGCCATGCGTTATCTCTTAGCTTCAGGTCTCCTCGCGATCGCCACCGCTGCATATGCCGGTGAGAACCCGATGTGGCCAACGAGCCTGGCCTGGACGTGCCGGTTTTCCTCGGTCATCCGGTGTGAGCGTTCCGTCGATTGCGCCGCGGTTGCGGAGGAGGGGGAACTCGCCCTGGACTATCGCGAAAACCGCCTGACGGATCAGAAGGGCGCGGTTCATCCGATCAAGCGCCATTACGTCCAGACGGTGGTCGGCAGCCCGATCGGGAGCGAGGTGAAGATCGAGCTCGAAACGAATGACGTGATCTGGCTTTCGCCGGCCGACGGGGCGGGGGTGTTTTCGGACAACTGGATCGGAGTACTGCTCTCGCCGAAAGCGGGCGTCATCGTCCAAGAGCTTCGACCATTGGTTTGTCGACCAGTGAAATAAGGCTTGGTGGGAAGCCGCTTCCGGTTACGGCGGATTTCCTGCCGTCGCTTGCCTCATCCCTAGGTTCGATTTACTTGGGCCGAATCGGAAGAGGTCCAGTCGGCAGGCAGAGGTGAGGATGCTTCTGCGCCGCAGGGGAAGCTATGGGTCTATCATATGAGGCACGAAACACAGAAAGCCAGCAAGCCGTATTTCCGTTTTTCTCCCTTTACGGCAATACTGAAATATTTGTTGCGAATGCAACTTCTCGTCGTTAAAATTTCGATTCGGCGAGGCGGGGCACATGATCGAAACTCAAACCGGAACAGCGTCACAGACGGAGGCGAATGCCGACGACCTGCAGACTTTAAATTTTAAGGTGCCTCGCTCGTTCAAAAAGGCCTTCAAAATCTATGCGGTCGAGCATGGAATCAGCATGGTCGACCTTCTCCGCGAAGGCTTCGAACTCAGCAAAAAGCAGCGCAAATCGTGAGAAAAGCGAAGGCAGCCGTTGAGGAGACGTTGCGCGTCGAGCCCTCGTTGGCGACGGCGATCGATGCGCTTGCCCAGAACGGTAAGCTAATCGACGGCTTTATGGTCGTGGAAGGCTACTCGCCAGCAGGGCGCCCACCAGCCGAAGTCGTCGTCATGGAAAAGGCAGCCGAGTACGGCGCGACCGCAGTCTTCTTTGAAGCGGGAAGCGCAAGGCATCCCGGCCCGGCCCAAGCTTTCATCTATATCTCCAAAGGTTCTGCGAAGGACCCCGAGTTCGCTCGCCTCCATAAGCGTTTATGGAACTGGGGTGGTGTGCCTGTGGTCTATCGACACACGCCGGGTCTCGTTCAACTGTTTCGTTGCCGGCATGATGCAGATTTCCTCGACAAAAATGGTGCGCTCGTTTGTCGGCCGGTCGACTTCATCAGGCTAGCCGGAAAAATTGCGCGCGCAGAAGCCTACTGGAACGCGGAGCTTTTGCGCAACGGCACGATCTGGGATGATCCTGAAGTATCGGAGAAACTTTTATCCAGGGAGAAGGCCGCGCACCGGGCGCTCATCACCGCTATAGGCCTGCTCAATGCCAAACTGAAGAGAGGCGAACTCAACATTGCGCCAGAGTTGGTCCGTCGTCTTCTGATCCTTTCACTGCTTATTGCCTACCTCGATGAGAGGGGCGCACTTGGTGAAGGTTATTTCGGTAGTTTCCTACCAGGCGCATCTGGTTTCGCGGATATTTTGACGCAAGGAAGTGCGCTCGTTGCTCTTCTTGAAGATCTTGAATTAAAATTCAACGGCGGTGTTTTCTCGCTGGATGACGAACATAAGCTTGCCCTGAAGGACGGCCTCGATCTTTCCGGCTTCCAGCGCCTGATCGATGCTAAGGAAGATAAAGACGGTCAGCTTGATTTTTGGAAAAGATATTCCTTCAAAGATTTGCCCGTCGAGCTGATAAGCCATATCTACCAAATGTTTGTGAAGAATACGAAGAGTAGCGTATATACACCGCCTGCTCTCGTACGGCTGCTTTTGGACGAAGTACTCGACCCCGCGCGCCTCGATAAGATTGTCAACGATGGCGAGCTGCTTCTTGATCCAGCATGCGGTTCAGGGATATTTCTCGTAGAAGCTTATAAAAGGATCATTCTTCATTGGCGTAGCAAAAATAACTGGGGTCGTCCCTCTGTCGCCGTCTTAAAGGACTTGGTTCATCGCCTTCGCGGGACCGATCTAGAGCATGGTGCAGTGGAGCTTGCTGCCTTCAGTCTATCGCTTGCAATGTGCGACGAGCTTACCTCTGATGAGCTTGGACGCAGCAAAAAGCTATTTCCTCCCCTGATCGATAGGACAATTATTACAAGTTGCTTTTTTGAGCATCTTCAAAAAGACGGTTTCAAGGATAGGTTTGGTGTGGTCGTTGGGAATCCGCCGTTCGCGTCCGAACTCGACACTCCCGGCGCGATCGAGAGCTGCAAGCGGTATGATGAGGCCCATCAGTCTCTGCCCGATAAGCAGATAGCCTTCCTTTTCCTCCATGACAGCATGTCACTACTGGCTCCGGGTGGTGTCCTCTGCATGCTGCAGCAATATAATTTCCTCTATAACCCGGGTGCCGATGATTTTCGAAGGGAGTTCATCGCGAAGTGGGATCTCCGAGAGATCCTCGACTTTGTATCGATCCGCGGCTTGTTTGATGCAGCGGACACAAAAGCAATCGCAGTCGTGGCTGAAGCAAGCGAACCTACTGACGATCGTAAGGTTCTTCATGCAATTTTCCGACGAACACCTCGCGCGCGAGCAGATCTTCGTTTCGAAGTCGATTACTATGATCTTCAATGGCATCGCCGTGGTGATCTACTGAAGGACAGTGGCGTCGTCGTCTGGCGTGCGGGTCTCTTAGGCGGGGTGCGCGTTCAAGCTGTTGTCACGCGGCTGCGAATGTGTTCGACGCTTGGCGACTTTGCAGCCAAGCATCGCTGGGAGCACGGTGAAGGGTTCATCCAAGGAGACAAGGGCCGAGGCAGTATTGTCGACTACATTACCGGAAAGCAGTTTCTGCCATCGGAAGGCTTGACGGGGAATGGCGTCGAGACGGACCAGATTAAGGTGATGCCACGAGTTCCGATCGAAGTGCCGCGTAGGGCGGAAATTTTCCGACCTCCACTTCTTCTCGTTCGCGAACAAATGGACCTACATCATAGCTTTTGGGACAAAGGCGACCTTACCTATAAAGACCAGATCGTTGGATTCTCTGGTAAGGATCCACGCCCGCTTAAAGCTGCCTCGAAATGGCTTAACAAAAACAAACTTAAACTACAGGGGTTCGTCGCGGCAAATAGTACGAAGCTTTTCACGAAAAAGGCGACAGCGATCTCCTGCAAGGATATCTATGAGCTTCCATTCCCATCCAATGGCGATTTGGACCTAAGCGAAAACGAGTCAATCGTCCTAGACGACATAGCGCTCTACTATAGAGAGTTCATGCGTCATGGCTTCGCCTCGCCAGCTGGCAAGCCGCCGACCGGAATCGATGCGTTTCGCTCGCTCCTTTGCTCTCAGATCAATGCAATTTATCGCGACAATCAACTAGTCCCACTCGAATCGCAAACTTGGCCGGGGATGAGGTGCGAACTCTTTGCATTCGGAAAGGCCAACGTCGATCTGGGCGGAATGTCAGATCTGAAGGAGCACGTCGAAGCACTTCTGCATGAAAAGCGAGGCACAAGTCTAGCGATGACCCGCATTGCGCGAATTTACGATCGAAAGTTTGTCTATCTGATCAAACCCGACAGGGAACGTTACTGGTTAAAATCAATCGCACTGCGAGATGCAGATGACCTTCTCTTTGATCTTCGCGGCCAGGGTTTTTGATGCTCGCTGACGATCCTTCAGGCGCTGCAACTGGCGCATTCGACACCGATATGCATCTACCTGGAACGTTCCTGCGTGAGATGATGCAATTCGTACTATCTTGCCTTCCACTATGGCGGGACGACCCCATTCGCCGAAAAAATGTAACGAGCGAAACGACGTTGACGAGCCAGTTGTGCAAATTTCTAAACAACCATACCCGGCGCGCCAAACTCGACCATATCAATTTTCAACCTGAGGATCCGGATACAGCAAAAGGGGGGAGGACAATTGATCTGATAGCTTCCCCGAAAGGCTGCTCTATTTGGATCAACGGCCGCCAGCATACATATTATGATCCCCTAATTCCTATCGAATGTAAAAGGCTTCCAACTCCAGACCTTAAAAAGCGAGAACGGCGCGAGTATCTTCACACCAGAAGGTCGACAACCGGTGGCGTTCAGCGATTTATGGCTGGCCTTCACGGCGGAAATTACGAAACCGCGGCTATAATTGGCTATGTTCAATCGCGAACTTCTGACGCTTGGATGGAAACCTTGAACCATTGGGTGAAGGCCTTTGTCGCTTGCACCGTAAAACCATGGACAACCGCGGATTCCATAGCAATCGAGCACCACGATGCAGTGGCCCGTACCATTTTGGGTAGATCATCACATAACCGTGTTGGGCGCCCGCCAATTGAGCTGTGGCACTTGCTGGTTGAAATGTAGGTTGTCAAGGAAACGGCTGGGGACCCTGCAAACACAGAAAGTCTTTCATCGCACGATTCGTTATGTTATAATATATCGCATAAGTTCTATTATGGAACCTACCGCTCAATGGCGGGCAGGCGAGGTCACTCTCCAGGGTTTTCTTTCGCCCGTGACGCTGCTACGTTCATTATATGTTCCGGTCATCCTTTGCGCTTCGATCTTGGGATGTATCCTCTTTTTTCGAGCTATAGACAGATGGCAGCGACATATCTGGAAAAACTAAATGATCGCCAGCGCGAGGCGATCGAGCATGGCATAGGCCTGGCCGACGGTTCAGTTGGCGGGCCACTGCTCATCATCGCCGGCGCCGGGAGCGGCAAAACCAATACGCTGGCCCACCGCGTCGCACATCTGATCGTCAATGGCGCCGATCCGCGTCGCATCCTCCTGATGACCTTTTCGCGACGCGCGGCGGCGGAGATGGGGCGCCGCGTGCAGCGGATCTGCCGGCAAGTGCTCGGCGACAATTCGGCCGTCATGGCGGACGCCATGGCCTGGGCCGGCACCTTCCACGGCATCGGTGCGCGGCTCTTGCGGATGTATGCTGAGCAGATCGGCCTCAACGTCGACTTCACGATTCATGACCGTGAGGACAGCGCGGACCTTATGAACCTCGTCCGCCACGAGCTTGGCTTCTCGAAGATGGAAACCCGGTTTCCAACCAAGGGCACATGCCTTGCTATCTATTCGCGCGTAGTCAATTCGGAAAGCTCGATCAACGAGGTTCTGAAATCGTCCTATCCCTATGTGATGGGCTGGGAGGAGCAGGTGAAGCAACTTTTCGCCGGCTATGTCGAGGCGAAACAGGCGCAGAACGTGCTCGATTACGACGACCTGCTGCTCTACTGGGCGCAGGTCATGTCCGACCCCGAGCTTGCCGACGACATCGGCGGCCGGTTCGATCACGTCCTTGTCGACGAATACCAGGACACCAACCGCCTGCAGGCGTCAATTTTGATGGGTCTCAAGCCCGGCGGCCGCGGCCTGACAGTCGTCGGCGACGATGCCCAGTCGATCTATTCGTTTCGAGCGGCGACGGTGCGCAATATCCTCGATTTCCCGAAGAAGTTCTCACCAAAACCGGCCGACGTGATCACGCTCGATCGCAATTATCGCTCAACGCAGCCGATCCTCGCGGCGGCCAACGGCGTGATCGATCTTGCCCGCGAGCGTTTCACGAAGAACCTCTGGACGGATCGGAAATCCGAACAAAAGCCGATGCTCGTCACCGTCAAGGACGAGACCGACCAGGCCAACTACATTGTCGAGCAGGTGCTGGCGAACCGCGAAGTCGGCATGACCTTAAAGCAGCAGGCGGTGCTCTTCCGGACATCGAGCCATAGCGGTGCGCTGGAGGTGGAGCTCACGCGTCAGAATATCCCGTTCGTGAAGTTCGGCGGCCTGAAGTTCCTCGACAGCGCGCATGTGAAAGACCTCCTGGCAACGTTGCGCTTTGCGCAGAACCCGCGAGACCGCGTCGCCGGCTTCCGCCTCCTGCAGATGCTGCCGGGCATTGGTCCGCAGACGGCCGGCAAGATCCTCGACACGATCGCGGCCGATCCCGAACCACTCCAATCGCTTGCGGAGATCCCGCCGCCGCCCAAGACGGGTGAGGATTGGCCCGCCTTTGTCACCTTGCTCACAGCCCTCCGCAAAGTCGAGGGCGGATGGCCTGGAGAAATCGGCCTCGCACGTCTCTGGTACGAACCGCATCTCGATCGCATTCACGAGGATGCCGATACCCGCAAGGCCGACCTCATCCAGCTCGAGCAGATCGCCGGTGGATATCCCAACCGCGAACGCTTCCTCACCGAACTGACGCTTGACCCGCCGGATGCCACCAGTGGCCAGGCCGGCGTGCCCCTGCTCGACGAGGACTATCTGATCCTCTCGACAATCCATTCCGCAAAGGGGCAGGAATGGCGCGCCGTTTACATGCTTAACGTCGTCGACGGCTGCATTCCCTCGGATCTCGGCACAGGCACGACCGCGGAACTCGAGGAGGAGCGCCGGCTGCTCTATGTCGGGATGACGCGGGCGCGCGACAAACTCACCCTTCTCACGCCGCAACGGTTCTTCACGCACGGACAGAACGCCCAAGGCGACCGTCATGTCTATGCGTCGCGGACGCGCTTCATCCCGGCCACGCTCCTGCAGTTCTTCGAGGGGACGAGTTGGCCAAAGGTCTCGGCGGCCGCCAGCGAGCGCAGCGCCAAGCAGATCCGCATCGATGTCACCGCGCGCATGCGATCGATGTGGAAATGACATGAGCGCGGACGGCGACAACCCGATAAGGAAGATCATCCATGTCGATATGGATGCCTTCTATGCGTCGGTCGAACAGCGCGACAATCCAGAGCTTCGCGGAATGCCAGTCGCCGTCGGTGGCTCAGCAGCGCGCGGCGTCGTTGCCGCGGCGAGCTACGAGGCGCGCGCCTTCGGCGTTCGATCGGCCCTGCCATCGGTAACGGCGAAAAGGCGCTGCCCGGACCTGATTTTTGTGCCGCCGCGCTTCGACACCTATCGCGCGGTCTCCGCTTAAATTCGCGAGATCTTTGCCGAACACACAGACTTGATTGAACCGCTCTCCTTGGACGAAGCCTATCTGGACGTGACCGAAAACAAGCAGGGAATTCCAATCGCCACCGAGATCGCGACAATCATCCGGGCGCGCATCAAGGAGGTCACTGGCCTCAACGCATCCGCCGGCATCTCCTATTGCAAATTCTTGGCGAAAATGGCCTCGGACCTCAACAAGCCCAATGGCCAAGCAGTAATTTTACCGAAGAATGGTCCGGGGTTTGTTGAAGCGCTCGCGGTCAAGAAATTCCACGGCGTCGGGCCGGCGACAGCCGCCAAGATGGAGCGGCTTGGCATCCTGACCGGTGCGGATCTCAAGGCAAAATCGCTTTCCTGGCTACAGGAGCATTTCGGTAAGTCGGGTGCTTGGTACTACAATATCTCCCGCGGCATCGATAACCGGGCCGTGCAACCGGATCGGCCGCGCAAGTCCGTTGGCGCCGAGGACACCTTCATTGTCGACATTGTCGATCTCGCCGCCGCCCGCGCCGAAATCCCACCGCTTGCCGCCAAGGTCTGGCGTCATTGCGGTGCCAAGGGCCTCCATGGGCGGACCGTGACGCTGAAAGTCAAATATGCCGACTTCCAGATTATCACCCGCAGCAGGACGACGTCGACGTCGATCGGCCGGCTTGATGATCTCGAAGCAATCGCGCAATCGCTCCTTGAGCCGTTGTTCCCTACGCCAAAAGGCATACGCCTGCTCGGCATCACGCTATCGTCTTTCATGGATGACGAGGAAACCGCGGCGGACCAATTGGAGTTGCAGATCTAGCCGCGCCTCCAGTCTGCAGTCGAAATCCGGACGCAGCGCCTTACATTGCAAATGCAGCGCGCCGCGAGGTGCTGTAGATGCTGATCATTCGGAGGAGCCATGTGCAACGATTACCGGCTAATGGTCGAACTGGCCTCGGTCATCGAGGAGTTCGAGCATCGCAAGATCAAGATCCGCTTTCCCGAGGGGCGTCCCAATATCGAGGCGCGCGAGGATATCAAGATCACCGATACTGCGCCGATTGTCCGGACTATCGAAGGCGAGCGCGGAGCCGGGGAACTGGTTCAGCGCCGGTGGAGCTGGCCGAGCCCGACGAGAAAACCGGTCTATAACTTTCGCTCTGAGGGCCGCGAGTTCGCCTCCAACCGCTGCCTCATCGTCGCCGATGGCTTCTACGAGTTCACCGCGCCGGCCGACCCGAAGAAGAAGCGGAAGGACAAGTGGCTGTTCCGCAAGACCGGCGAGCCCATCTTTGCCATTGCCGGCATCTGGCGCGAGACCGAGGACGTCGGCGAGGCGTTCACCATGCTGACGATGGAACCGGGGCCGGATATCGCTCCCTACCATGACCGTCAGATCGTCATTCTCGAACAGGAGAGTTGGGCCGATTGGCTCGATAGTTCGGTTTCCGCAAAGGCGTTGATCAAACCGCTTCCGAAAGGCTCCTTATCGGTGGAGCAGGTGGGGTAGATCGGTCCGATCGGAAAACAAGGCCGTTCAGCCTGAGACGGCAACATACGCCGGGCGCTTCCCATCTTCTCTCGGGCCCCTATTGCGGGCGGGAATCGCCCCATCCCGAGCTCTCGGCAGTAGTCCTCCGCAGCGCGTATCGCCTCCCGCTGGTTTGGAAAGGGGCTTTGAGGAACCCTGATTTGCCGCGCAACTGGATGAACACGCCCTTGCTGAGGACGTCGTACAGAATCTGCATGCCATCTTCGTATTTCACGATATCATATCCCGGTGGTCGTTCGGCACGAGAGAGCGCCGAGGCGGGCGGCATGAAATCATCCGTCGCGGTCCCCGGCGTGCTCAACTGTAAACGTGGCTGCAAACCCGTCGCACGGCCGCTTGTTCCCAGACGAACTGTGATTTGGGGGGTAAGAAAATGAGCAACGGTATCTTTGCACCCGACGAGCTTTCGACAATGAAGGACGTTTACGAGGAGATCACTTCGCAACCATGGTTCAGCCGAGATCCCGAGGCGAGAAGGGCGTTTGCGCGATATCTGCTCGACGCCTATCCAGGCGGGACCTATCGACCGGGCCTTGATCGACCGCTCCTCGAATCCATCGCCCGTGAGCACTACGGTCGTCGCGATCCCTGAGGGCTCGTCTCGGCGATCGCCGCGAGCGGACCTTTTAATTTCCACCACCTGTTTCCCGGAACGATCATCGATCGTCGTAAGGAGACTGCGTGAAGATTGCCACCTACAATGTCAACGGCGTGATTGGCCGGCTACCGGTGCTGCTTCGATGGCTGAAGGAGGACGCGCCGGATGTGGTCTGCCTTCAGGAACTCAAGGCAACGGACGAGACTTTTCCGCGGCGCGAGCTGCAGAACCTCGGTTACGAGGGCATATCGCACGGCCAGAAAAGCTCGAACGGCGTAGCGATACTTGCCAAGGGCACGCTTCCGGTTTTGACACGCCGCGAACTCCCGGGCGATCCCGACGATACGCACAGCCGCTATATCGAAGCAGCCATCAACGGGATCCTTGTCGGCTGCCTCTATCTCCCGAACGGCAATCCCGCGCCCGGCCCGAAGTTCGACTACAAGCTGCGCTGGTTCGAGCGCCTGCATGCCTATGCCGCCGAGCTAATCGACCTCGATATTCCGGCCCTGCTGGTCGGCGACTACAATGTGATGCCGACCGATCTCGACGTTTATGCACCGGAGCGCTGGCGCGATGACGCATTGTTTCGCCCGGAGGTTCGCGAGGCCTATGGCGATCTCGTCGCGCAAGGGTGGATGGATGCGATCCGTCATCTCCATCCCGATGAGCGCATCTACACATTCTGGAAATATTGGAGACATTCCTTCGAGCGCGATGCAGGGCTGCGGATCGATCATTTCCTGCTCAGCCCGACCATCGCACCGTGGCTGAGGTCGGCCAGTGTCCGACGCACGCCGCGAAGCTGGGAGCACACCAGCGATCACGCCCCCGTCATGATCGAGATCGATCTGCCGGCGGATGCGGATTAGGCGGGCGGCTGAGAAACCATCCGTCTCTCGCGTGACCGTGCTGTCCGCCTTGCCTCACGCAGTTCCTCGATGGTGGGGAGCCACCAACCTCGTTGACGCTCCCTTTCCGTCGGCTCGACCTTTGACGCCCACGTGTGGATAAGCTCTTCGAGCGAGGGAACGCGCCAGGCTCCCCAGACGCGATCACCGTGAAAGTCCGGATAGAGATCGCTGATCTCACCTGGGTCGACGAGCTCACCGGTGACGTCGTCCACGACGATGATACCATAGAGCGCGGTCGCGACCGGACGATCCAGTGGCGGCAGATCCTCGGCCGGAAGCGGGATGCGTCTCCGCTTTCGCTCGGCTGTGCGACGGCGGGCTATTCTTTCTTCATCGGTGCCCTTGCGCGCTTCGGCGCGCTTGCGCCTTTCCTCTGGCTCGCAGCGCTGCGCCTCCGCTTCAATGGCCTGCCAGTGATCGACAAGATCGTCATAGGAAGAAAAGGGCACGCGCCAGGCCTTTTCGGCGCCGTCCCACCGGGCGAAGGGAACTTGCCGGATTTCCTCGACGAGTTTGCGCGAATAGGGCGTCCTAACGCGAAACCCGTCCCTGTCGACGCTGAGATAGGGGCTGAGGATTGGTTCGAAGGCATAGGCGTCCCTCCCCTTCGCTTCGGCATAGGGGTCGAGGCGGGATTGCTCTCTCGCCATCCAGCGATCGATGCGTCGGCGGGCCGTCTTGCCAGGGAGGATCCACGCCTTTCGCCGGTCACTCCAGCGAGCCCGCGGGAACGTCTCGCGAAACCGCTGCACCGTCATCCGGTCGAACGGGAACGCGACGGCGGCATGCTCGCCGTCCTCTTCGGCCTTATGGCCGATCTCGCGTTCCTCGTCCATGGCGTCACCGTGCTCAGGATAGCAGGCACTCAGTGCTTTGTATGCCGATCGCCCCGGTCGCCTTCACCGGGCTTGGCCTCGGTTTTCGCCTTGTGGCGGCGGTCGGCGGACAGGGATCGTCCGACATTGACGCTTTCCTTGAACTGGCCCTTCTCGTCACGACGGACATAGCGCCTGTCGGTTCCGGTATCGATGGTCTCACGCTTCGTCATTACAATATTCCTTTCCGGTGGTGGTCCGGGAAGAACGCACGGAACGGCAAGAAAGATGCAGCGAATCAAGGACATATTGCAGACTCGCAATGAGGGAGGCGCGCCGCCCCTAAGTCATTGATTTCCGATTCATTTTTGAATCGGAACAAATTCGCAAGTGATTCGCTTGACTCGCGTTGGTTGCGTCGAGTCGGGAGTTTCGAGATGGCCCAGCGTGCTCAGTGGAAAGGCTTCATCAAATTCGGCGAGGTGAGCTGTGGCGTCGGTCTATACACGGCGGCGAGCACCTCCGAGCGCATCTCCTTCCACACGATCAACAAAAAGACCGGCAACCGCGTCAACCGCATCTTTATCGACAGCGATACCGGCAAGGAAGTCGACCGCGAGGACCAGACCAAGGGCTTCGAGATCGAGAATGGCCAATACATCATGATCGATCCCGAGGAGGTCGCTGCGACGATCCCGGAAAGCAACAAGACGCTGACGGTCGAAGCCTTCATTCCCTGCGCCGGCGTCGACGACGTCTATTTCGACAAGCCGTATTATCTCGTGCCGACCGATCGGGTCTCCTCCGATGCCTTCACTGCGCTGCGCGACGCTATGGAGAAATCCAAAGTCGCTGCGGTGGGGCGCACTGTCCTGTTCCGCCGAATACGGACGGTGCTGATCCGTGCGCATGGCAAGGGGATGATCGCCACGACCATGCAATACGACTACGAGGTTCGCTCGTCGGATAAGGCGTTCGAAGAGATGCCAAAACTGAAGATCAAGGGCGAGATGCTGGATCTTGCGAAGCATATCATCGCGACGAAGAAAGGGACCTTCGATCCGGCCGAATTCGACGATCGTTACGAAGCGGCAGTTGCCGAGCTGGTGAAAGCGAAGATCGAAGGCAAGGCGTTGCCGAAGCGCAAGGAGGTCAAGGTCTCGAAACCCGACGACCTGCTGGCCGCGTTGCGCGAGAGCGCGAAGATGCTCAAGGCCGGCGACGACAAGCCGAAGCGCGCCGCCGCCAATGCCAACAAGGGCACCGGTCGCAAGCCGGCAGCCCGGTCGGCGGCCTCGAAGGCGCGCAGCCCGGCCGCCGCGCAGCGTAAAGCTGGTTGAGGAGAGAACTCATGGCACCGCGCCCTTATTGGAAAGGCTATCTGAAGCTCTCTCTCGTCACCTGCCCTGTGTCCATGTCGCCGGCGACGTCGGAGAGCGAGAAGGTCCGCTTCCACACCTTGAACAAGGCGACCGGCAACCGTGTCGCCTCACAATATGTCGATGCCGTCACCAGGAAGCCCGTCAAATACGACGACGAGGTGAAGGGTTATGCCCGCGGCGAGAACGACTACGTGCTCCTCACCGACGACGATCTCGACGCCGTCGCCCTTGATACGGTCAAGACCATCGACATCGAGAAATTCGTGCCACGCGACAGCATCGAATGGATTTATCTGGAAAAGCCGCATTATCTGGTGCCGGAGGATCCGGTCGGTCATGAGGCGTTCGCCGTCATTCGCGACGCGATGGCGGCCGACAAGGTGTTCGGCGTCTCCAAGCTGGTGATTGGCCGGCGCGAGCGCGCCGTCGTGCTCGAACCGCGCGGCGAGGGCATCGTGCTCTGGACGCTGCGTTTCGGCGACGAGGTTCGGCCGGAGGAATCCTATTTCGAGGATATCGACGATAAGGCCGACCCCGAGCTTATTCCGTTGGTGCAGAAGTTCATCAAGCAGCACACGAAGGAATGGTCGCCCGACATGGTATCCGACCCGGTGCAGGACGCCCTGCTCGATATCATCGCCAAAAAGAAGAAGGCGCTGAGACCATCGCGAAAGGGCAAGGCCAAGGGCGACGACCGCCCGTCGGGCGGGAATGTCATCGACATCATGGATGCGCTGCGCAAGAGTCTCGCCGCAGGCGAGAAAGGCAAGCGTGCATCCTGAATTCTTCGCGCAAGGCACCTATGTTCGGACTCTCCGCATGTGATGGACACCGATGAAACGAAAGCGCCAATCCGCCATCCCCCTTTACGACGAGTCCCGCGAGACGCTGCAGTCGCGTCCGGTGCGCAAGCGCCACCCCGAGCAGCCGAGCCTGCCGTTCGATCCGATGCCCGACCGCGTTGAGCCATGCCTCGCCCTGCTCCGGTCGACGCCGCCGGAAGGCCCTGACTGGCTGTACGAACTCAAATGGGACGGCTATCGCCTGGCCATTCATATCGAGCCGAAGGGCGTGCGGATCATCACACGCGGCGGCCATGACTGGACCCACCGCTTTCCCGTGATCGCCGCGGACGCCAGGAAACTTGGCGTGGGGACCGCCATCCTCGATGGCGAAGCCGTTGTCCTCAACAAGGCGGGTCATTCGGATTTCGGAGCGCTGCAGCGCTCGCTTGGTGGGCGCGGCGGAAAGCGCGCCTCGACCGAAGCAGTGTTCTTCGCCTTCGACCTCCTCTATTTCGACGGCCACGATCTGGCCAGGACCGAGCTCGCCGTCCGCCGGCATCTGCTCGAAGACTTCCTCGACGGAACGGTTGGCGCGGTGCAGCTCTCGGAGGAAGCTCATGGCGGCGGAACGGAGCTTCTGGCAAACGCCTGCAGAATGGGTCTTGAGGGCATCATCGCCAAGCATCGCGATCGTCCTTATCGGTCCGGCCGCACCGGCGACTGGATCAAGATCAAGTGCATCCAGAGCGAGAGCTTCATGATCGTCGGCTACGAGCAGTCGGAAGCGGCACGCGGCGGCATCGGGAGCCTGTTGCTGGCGGCTCGCAAGGGCGACGGCTGGGTGTCGGTCGGCTCGGTCGGGACGGGCTTCAAGACCGCCGACGCCGAATATCTGCGCAAGACGCTCGACAAGCTCAAGACCAAAAAGCCGGTCGTGCCTCTGAAGGGAAAGAACTACGTCTTCGCCCGGCCGACGCTCATCGCCGAGATCGAGTTTAGAGGCTGGACCGACGACGGCAATCTACGCCACGCCTCCTACAAGGGGCTGCGCGAAATCCAGGACAATGCCGCGGTGTTCGATAGGGCCGCGGCGGGCGGCCGCCGCTGATCATCGCTGCCGATCCAGATCGGCGTGATCGAGTCCGAAGTGATCGAGCACCAGTTGCAGATTGCGCCGATTGGATTTGAAGTAGACGTCGAAGACGTCGCCGAGCACCGGCACGCTTCCGGCAACCGTATCGAAGCCCACATTGACCAGCATCCTGAAGAGCGTCTCCTTCGGCACGCCGAGACGGCGTGCCTCGTTGACGATGAAGAGGCTGACAGCGGCAGCGCCGAAGTCGCCGATGCCGGGGATCAGGCCAAGAACGGAGTCGGCGCCAAGCGAGACGCCCGTGCCCGGAATTCTCAAGGCGGTATCCATCAACCTGGCCAAGCCCCGTATCCGGCGAAGACGCATCAAGTGATCGATCGGGATGTCATGCTTCATGCCGGATCGCGATCCCCCTGCCCTGTCCCGCGCTCATGCAGCGGCCTTTTGCTTGCCGAGCCGCTTGATGGCTTGATCCAACGGACGCTGTCCATCGCAATAATCCTCCCAGGCTGCCGTTTTCTTCAGAAGCGCCGGGACCGTGCGGATCGTGAAGCGCTTCGGATCGAGGTCGGATTTGACCTGCGTCCAAGTGAGCGGCATCGAGACGGTGGCGCCCGGCCGCGCGCGCGGTGAAAGCGGCGCCACGGCGGTCGCCATGCGATCGTTGCGCAGGTAGTCGAGGAAGATCCGCCCACCGCGCAGGCTCTTGGTCATCTTGATCAGATATAGGTCCGGATTGTCGCGGGCCATCTCCTGGCAGACGTCATGCGCAAAACCCTTGGCCTCCGCCCAGGACAGCGGCTTGCGTTTGTTGATGGCGAGCGGTGTGACGACATGGAGCCCCTTGCCGCCGGTGGTCTTGCAGAAGCTGATGAGACCGAGATTGTCCAGCCGGTCGCGCATCTCGCGCGCGGCAGCGACGACCGTGGAGAAATCCACGTCAGGACCGGGATCCAGATCGAAGACGAGGCGGCCCGGCACCTCCGGCTGGCCGGGCTCGCAGTTCCAGGGATGCAGTTCGATGCCGCCGATCTGGGCGATGGCGACCAGCCCTTCGACGCGATCGACCTGCAAATACGGCTTCTTGTCGCCGAAGACCTTGACCAGTTCCAGCAGGTTCGACGTGCCGGGCATGGCGTGCCGCTGGAAGAACTGCTCGCCGCCGATCCCGTCGGGCGCGCGAATGATCGAACATGGCCGGCCCTTCACATGGTCGATGAGCCAGGAACCGACGGCCTCGTGATAACGGGCGAGATCTTCCTTGGTGACCGGCTCGCCATCGCCGGCGTCCGGCCAGAGCGGCTTGTCGGGATTGGAGATGAGCACGCCCATGACCTCGGCTTTTGCGCCCTTGCGGCGGCTGGGCTTTTCCTTTGCGACGGCCGCCGGGTCTGGTGTCTCGGCCTTGATAGGCGAAGAAGGTTTCTCGGCCTCGACCTCCGCCGCCGGTTTATCTTCCCGCAGGCCCTTGAAGGCTGCCTGGCGCACAAGGCCGTCCGCAGTCCAGCCGGCGAACTCGATCTCGGCGACGAGTTCGGGTTTCAGCCAGACGACTTCTTTTTCCTTCTTTGGCGCACCGATCCCGGTGAAGGGAGATGTGTCCGTCTCCACGGCTTTCAGCATGGGCAGCAGCGTCCCGACGGTCTTGGCGCCATAGCCCGTTCCCACCCGGCCGACATAGACGAAATGGTTCCCGCGGTTAACGCCGACCAGCAGCGAGCGGAATTTGCCGTTTGTCTTGGCGTAGCCGCCGATCACGACCTCGTGGCCCGCCCGGCATTTTGATTTCGCCCAGGTGTCGGTGCGGCCGGATCGGTAGGGCGCGTCCGCCTGCTTGGAGACGATGCCCTCCAGCGAGAGCTTGCACGCGGACCGCAGCACCGCATCGCCCCCGGTTTCGAAATGCTCCACGAAGCGCAGATGCGGGTCGTCGGTGGCATCTCCGAGAAGATCTCGCAGCCGCGATTTCCGCTCGGTCAGCGGTTTTTCCCGTAAATCCTCGCCGCCGTCGAACAGCAGGTCAAAGGCGAAATAAACGAGGTTACCTGTGTTCTTCTCCGACAATGCCGCCTGTAGCGCGGCGAAGTCAGGGGCACCATTGTCGTCGAGGGCACAGATCTCGCCATCGATGATGCAGTCGGGAAGCGACGTGGCAACCTCGGCGATCTCGGGATATCTGGCGGTCCAGTCCAGGCCCTTGCGGGTCTTCAGCGTCACCTTCCCGTCGGAGACCCGCATCTGGATGCGATAGCCGTCGAACTTGATCTCGTGCAGCCAGCTGTCGCCGGCGGGCGGGCGGTCCAGCGTCTCGCAAAGCTGCGGCGGGATGAAGTCGGGCAGGTCGGCGGCCGTGGAAGTCGCAACATCTTTGAGGGTCTTCTTCTTCCGCTCATCAGCGGCGAGGCCGTGCTTGCTATCCCAGACGGCATCTGCCTCGACATCGCCGCTCGCCATGATGAACGGCTTCGGCTTGCGGCCCTTGCCGGCGGCGATCTGATCCATCGTGCGCCCGGATGCGACGGAGGTCATGTTCTCATCGAGGATTGCCGCGCCGTTCTCTCCCACCGAATGGTCGTCATGGTGCTTGATCAGCAGCCAATTGGTGCGCTTGCCACCGTCGCGGTCGTGACGCATCCGAACGAGCACGAAGCTTCCGTGCAGCCGCTTGCCGTGCAGCACGAACTTGAAGTCGCCCTTCTTCATCGCCTCTTCCGGCGACTTGCCGCCCTCCGGCTCCCAGTAGCCCCGATCCCAGAGCATGACCGTGCCGCCACCATATTGGCCCTTCGGGATCGTGCCTTCGAAATCACCATAGTCGAGCGGGTGGTCCTCGACCTCGACCGCGAGCCGCTTGTCGCTCGGATCGAGCGACGGCCCCTTGGTTACCGCCCAGGATTTGAACACGCCGTCGAGTTCGAGGCGGAGATCGTAATGGAGCCGGGTGGCATCGTGCTTCTGGATGATGAAACGTAGCCGGTTCGACGGTTTGACCTCGGTCGATCCGCTCGGTTCCTGCGTCTGCCTGAAATCCCGCTTCTTCTTGTAGGTTGAGAGCTTGTCAGCCACCATCATCGACCTCGTTCGATTTCGCATTGCCGATCCCGACAGAAGGTCAGGCCACGTCGAGACGAAAACCCCCCGCGAAGGATTCTTGTTCCCGCCGCGCCGCGCATGTCAGGTTGCGAGTATCTCGCGTGGCGAATATGCTCGCGGTCGGCGAAACGCCGCTCAGCTTACGAGGATCTTCATGGCGATTGGTACGGTCAAGTTTTTCAATCAGGACAAGGGTTTCGGGTTCATCACGCCCGACGACGGCGGACAGGATGTCTTTGTCCATGTCTCCGGCGTGATCGCCGGCGGGCCCCTGCGCGACGGTTCGAAGGTCAGTTATGACCTCGGCCAGGACCGCAAGACCGGCAAGTCGAAAGCGGAAAACGTTCGCGCGCTCTGATCGACGCGGCAAGGGCGGCGGCTAGTCGATGCCCCCGCCGAGCAATTC
Source organism: Mesorhizobium sp. (assembly GCF_017306585.1). GTDB lineage: Bacteria > Pseudomonadota > Alphaproteobacteria > Rhizobiales > Rhizobiaceae > Mesorhizobium. The sequence goes on from NZ_JAFKIC010000106.1 coordinate 35,252, forward strand.
AGGGGTAACGGGATCTGGCTCGCCGGCAAAGAAGCGCTCGAGGGCCAGACGAAACCTCTCGCCCTCCTCGCCGGCAGCTTTGCTGAACGGCGTCATCGACGAGCGGAATTTTAGGTCATCAGGCGAGCCGAAAATCTCATGGGCGGAACGGCCGGCTACCCCGAGCACCGCATCGACCGCTCGCGCCAATCTGTTGGCCAGCACGGGATGCCGGAGATAGTAGCAGGCCTCCGCGATAGAGGAAATTCCATAGAAGTTCGCAGTCGGAGACCGCCGCAGCGCGCCCGCGTCCTCATGCTTCGGGGGAATTGGCGCGCGCCCATGCCTCTGGACGCCTGCCCTTGATAATCTGCTCGATTTGCGATCGACATTCTTCCGGGTAGAATGTGACGGGGTTGCGGGACAGGCAAACAAAGACGGTCGCCATATCGGCGGCGATTACCTCGTCCACGCCGAATAGCTCCGTGAGGTCGAACCCGCCATGAGTGTCTGCGTTCCACCATGCCAGGATGAAGTTGGCCACCTTGCGAGATTGGCCGGTGTCGCCGCGACCGATCTTCAGCAGTCGCTCGAAAGCGGCGCGCTCATGTGCACTCATCCCCATATTTGCCCCTCCGTCACGTCTTGATTATTTACAGCAGAACTTAGGACTTTCGCTACAACCATGAGACAATTCGTTCCGTTATACGTGCACCTCATCGATCCTTAAAAATTTAAACTACCGCTTGAGCTCCTCCTTTATGAAATCGCCGATATGACTCGGCGTCAACGTCCGGTTTCGGAGTCCTTCTGCGATCGCCCCACGATTTCTTTGAATTTCGCTCGTTGTGCTGGCGTCTAAGACTTCATGTCTTCGGCCAGTTCGTCAAGCTCGGCTTGACGCTCGATTTCGCTTGCGGCGATCTCTTCATCGTAGTCTTTCTGGACTCGGGCAAGATACCCCTCACGCTGCGCATCGGCAGTGTCGCGCTGGTGATAAGCCTGCGCCATCGCTCTGGTATGGAACGTTTTGTATTGCTCTAGAGGTGCTGGCCATGGGGTGCGACCAGGAGACGCTCGCATGTGGCCTACCTCTTTCAGAACGTCGGCCTCGACCTTCGATAGTTGGGCATCGGCCTCTTCGAGATCACGATAATTTCGGTCCCGCTGCGCTGGCAGTTTCTCTAGCCTCTCCCGGATGCGAGCCATGTTCGTTTGCACTGGATACGAATCCACGCCGTGGCCCGGATAATATTTTTGAGCGAATGCCGCAGGGTCGCGCGCAAACTCGTTCCAACGCGCTTCATATTGCAGGGCGTTGAACTCCGTCGCGTCGATCCAACCTCTCGCCTCCTGGACTTTCATTTGCGCAGCCCGGATGCGGGCAGCTAGCCTCTTAGGAATGGGAGGCAATGACAAAGGTAGCTCCATCTCATCGAGAGTGATTTAAAGGCACAACAATAGAAGTTCTTCAAAATTGCGATTTCGTTCATGGGTCTTTGGGCCGGGATGCCGCTAGTAATCGTTTAAGCTGCGCATCCATTCGAGCATCGCGCTCCCCGAAGGTGATCGCGAATTGCTCTCCAGTTGGGCTGTTTACAAGTGCAGCCAGATTGCGAAGGTTAAGGTGAAGTTGCTCGACGCGAGGCATGAGCGGACGCAAGACCTTCGCGTCAACTCGAACAAGTCGACCGGCGAACTCGCCTGAACCGATTTCCCAGCGCACGAGGGTACGCTCTGGGCCAAAGCGGATAATTGGATTGTGTGCCCAGGTATTGCGCACGTCTGCGAGGATCTCAACCTCCGTCATGAGCGCATTGAAAGGGCCGGCGAGTTCCGCATGCAATTTGGCATGGAGCGTCTCGCGGACAAGGCGGACCCGTTGCTTTAGACCGGCCGTCTGCTTGTAAAATTCTTTCCGGCGCTTCACCTCGCTTCCAGGTTTTCCAAGAATATACAGAGTGAAGAGATCGACCTCGATGTAAGCTGTCCAGGCCATCATCTCACCGAGAAGGGCGATCTCGTCATTGGGAATGTCATTGATGGGGTATAGAGGGTCTAGAAAATGGATTGGAGATCCGTTCTTGGAATTTCTAAACAATAAACCGCAGAAACACCATTACATACCTATCTTTTACCTAAAAAGATGGGCTTTAGCTCCTGACCTGAGCAGGAATGAAACCCTTCCGCTCGCCAGGGTTAGCACCCGGACCTGCGAAGATTTGGAGGTTTACCGCTTTGGCAAACTCCAGAGGCGGCTCCTTGTTGTCGAGGACTATTATCTGCATAGAAGGATTGAGAGCCGCTAGGCTCTCCCAGAATTTCGGCTCGATTGTTGGCTCAATGCGGTCACTTTCCGCTTCAACGACAGATTGCCCACCACGCTGTTTCACGGTCGTCAAAGGAGAGTCAAGGACGAGAAACCCCGGATGAGGCCTCCCGCGGCTGTGACAATACCTCAACAACGCGACCGAAAGGGCAGCGTGGAGCACAGCGCGGAATCCCTTCCCATGTGCGCGGCGGAACTTGCCATTGACCTTGATGTCGTACTGGCTTTCCTCGAACTCTACCCTGACATCGTCCTTCCAAGACCAATCTCTCAGGACAGCTTCGATCTCCTTGCAGAGTTCCGTCGTCGCCATCGGGTCGAGAGGAGCCCATTTCAGTTTTTTCGGCGGTTCCTCGATGGCCCGTTCAAGCTCTGCCTTCAGCCCCTCTAGCCGGGCCGCTTCAGTCCGGTCGGCACGGGTCGACTGTAGTTCAAGCCGCCGCTTGACCAACTGGTCAAGCGAGGCCTTGGTTTGTTGTCGTGCTGGAGCCAAAACGACGTCCTGGAGCCTGTCGATCTCCCTTAGCCGGTCCGCGTCCTCGCGAGCACCTTTGTGCCAACCGTCACGCCGTTTTTGTAAGTCCGATATGGCGTTCTTGAGATCGGCCTGCAAGCCGCGTATTTTAGCCGCTTCGGCCGACGCCGAAGCGTAAACCTCATCGGAACTGAACTTAGGTCCCGGCTGATCCGGGTGATCGTGTTCAGCGCCTTCGAGCGCCTGTCCGCAGAGAGGACATGCGCTAGTCTGCAAGCCGTCCAGGTAATAGGAACCCTCGGCAATGAAATCGAGGCGCTGAAGGTCTGATGAGTACCTGTCGTCTAACAAACGGTAGCGGGTGAGCATCGCGTCGAGGGCGACGACTTGGGTCTCTGACTTCACAAGAGACTGGTAGACGGCCACGCGCTCCGAATGCAATCGCGTCCGTTCGGTGGCGTTCTGCTCCAAGGTGTCCGACAATCTTGCTATGGTACCTTCGAGACGCTCTATGCTCTCTTCCTCTTCAGCTTCCACATGATCCTTCAACCGGGCATGCAAGGGAGCAAGAAGGTCGGCGAGGAGATCGCGCTGCGCCTTCAGCTTGGCGGATATGATCTCGCGCTTCTCTTGGGCAACGATGCTCGCGTCGTCCTTTCCGGTCAGGAGATAGGAAAACATTCGTTTTTCAGCGGTGTCACTGAACCCACCCCTTAAAATCGGGGAACTTTCGGTTATAATGGCCTCTTCATCGACGAGGAAGATCGGCAACAAAGTGCGGATTGACAGGCGTTGAATCTCGCCGTCACTATTCTTCCTCAGCTTCACCGTCTCTGGCAGACCAAAAAAGGGAAACACCCTCGCGGTGACATCTGGATCAACAGATCGCCCTTGACGTTTCGACGCCAAGGTCTCGCCCTGATTGTTGCCATTCCGGATATGGTCATCTGGAGATCGGGGGAGTTCGAAATAGTCGTCGCTGATCAAGTCGCCAATGGGCTGGGAGTAGGCAATGACTTCGCCACCCTGAAGGCTCCGCTCCAAGGTAAGGACATCGTCCGCTTCGTTCCTGAACTCGAGCCATACAGTCTCGTATGCGGCGGCTTCGTCTATCGTCTTGGTCAGCTGATCGGCACCCAAGACATAGTCGACCAGTCTCAGGAGATAGCTCTTTCCGGTGTCGGAATCGCCGGACACAACGTTGGGGCCAGGATCAAAGCGGATCACCGCGTCAATCTGTCCTCGCCCAGTCATCCTTATCTCGGCAATACGAGACATTACAGATCAACGTCCTTCAATGCTGAGAGTGTGTCGAATTCTGCGCCCCATTCTCCAACTTGTGCGGCCATGTACGACTGCAAGCGTTCGTCGGTATAGGAATCGAACCGCTCGGCGAGCCATTTTGCCCGATCGCGAAGTCCTTCGGCGTATGACGTTTTGAGAAGGCCTACAAAAGCAGACGTGAGGTCCGAGCCCGAATAGTAGATTCCCAGATCGGTCATGTTTCTGATTACCAGCTCGCGAGCGCACATGAGCGACAGACCCGTGTCGACGACCTGGCGCTTGATCACCCATTCCGCCCCGCGGTTAGGCACCGCGGGATGAAGGCTTGGGTAGGACGTGTCGACGTCGCCTGAGTGGACGAGCAGATAGTCGTAACTTATCAGCCTTTGCACGTCGAATAAGGCCGGGCGAGACGCCGATAGAATGAACAGGAGCCTGAAACCACATTCGACTGGCGTATTGAACAAGCGCGGCGGTTGCGGTCTCGGCGCAAGCTTTGCCGCCTCACTCATTCTGGCACCACTTGGCGATGCCGTCATTGGCAAGATGATGGCATATACCTTCGCGATCCAATGGCTTGAGGTGAGGGTCGAGGACATGACCGCTAACAACCTGCGCCTGCGCGGCATTGATCGTCAAACGAAGGCGTTCGTGTCCGCTGGAAGCGGGACCGTTATAGGTATGATAGAGGCCGTCGCCAAATTGCGACACCAGATCGTGGAAAAACTCGACTTGCTGCATTTGATCGTGGGCGAGACGCTTTAGGCCCTCAGCGCTATAGAACGTGATGCGCGACCGCTCGAACAACGTGGCCGATTTTGAATGGCCCGCGAAATCTGCCTCTGCCCTCACGGGAGCGGAGATCATTTCGCTGATCACTTCGAAGAGCTGCTGAACGTAGGTCCGCTCCTCTTCTGTTATGGACGACGGCGGTGCGGGAGCGGGCGGTCGCTCGATCAATGGCTTGCCGAACACGATGTCATGAAAATTGGTCTGAGCATGCTCTTCGAGTATATCCAGGGGTTGCTTCACCTTGACAATCGAGAGGTCTGCCTTCTTTACGAAATCCAGCAACTTGCCTTCAAGCTTGATCTTGGTTTTCTTGGCGATTCCTTCTGCACAATATTCGTCCCAATTCGCGATCAGCTCATCTTTCAACTTCTTGGGATCATCGACTAGGTCCTGCAAGTCACCGGTTACGCCCTTCCGCGTCACAAACCAGTATTCTTTCGGCAGCGTGTATTTTCCGATGGATGCGAAATAGAGTACCTTCCCTATCTCCTCGAACGCGACCCCTTTACCGATTTTGTTGGCGTAGCGCTTGCACTGGTAGAGATGCCAAAATCGGTCGGGAGCCCCGGGCTTACCAAACCAAACGACGATGTCACGTCCTTTGTCCCCCGCCCCTCCACGTTGCTGGACATCGGTCACGCCGGGCAGCTTCTCCTTGAGGTAGCCATGAGCCCATTCGAGAACGAACCGCTCGAAGTCATCGGCGCTGAACAAACCCAAGCGATCTAAGGGTTTCACCGGTAGTCCGTATCCGACGCCGACACCCAGAAGCCTAGCATTCGCGCCGGGCCACTTGGTCGGAATGTCAACGGGCTTGAGTTGGTCTGTCAAAAAAGTCCTCCGGAGAGTATGCTCATTACAGTGCCCGCCCCAACGACACAAGCCAGAGGTGTAGCCCCACCTGTTCGAACTCCCCCACGAAATGGCGTTTCGCTCGGCATAGCCATCTCCGATCAGGAGAGCAGGAACGCCAAACTTTCTAAATGTCAGGATTCGCGGTTTGACCTACAAGCCGACAGATATAGCACTCGAGCCTCAGAAAACAGGCGCTGCATCTGCGGAACCGGCACTCATCTTTTTAGCCAAAGTTCCGAGGTCCTCTCCACCAAGACGCGGTCGGCCGGGAAGACCCGCTTCTGAAATGCCAGCAGGTCATCAAAGCTGCCCTGAAGCCACTGCCGGTATTCGTCGCGATGGAGCAGCACCGGCATACGCTCGTGAACCGGCGCGACCGCCTCGTTGGCATCGGTCACGACGCCGGAATAGACCGGCCCCCACTCATCGCTGACGCGCCAGAGGCCCGCCAAGCGAAGATCGGTTCCTCGCGAACACTGAACCAGGTTCTCGTCATCTTGCCTTTCTTAAGCACGTCATCCCGGCGCCGTGAAGCCTTGGACGGCGGTGTGCCGCTTTGCCATCGATCCCGTGTTCGCAGGACCTCGAACTTTTCGGACGGCGGCGGCTCGCGGTATTGGAACGCAATGACATCCTCGATCGATCCATGAAGCCAACGCTCGTATTCGTCCGGCTTCAGCAGGACCGGCATCCGATCGTTCAGGGGCCTGATCTTCTCGTTCGCCTTCATCGTCATGCCTGCGAAGACGGGTCCGAACTCCGGCGTGTTGCGGCAGAAGCCGGCCCAGGCGACCAGCGGCTGGCGATGAAGCGAGAACCACGTCCTCGTCTTCGACCCTTTGACCCGTCAGGATTGGCAAAGTGTGTTAGCGCTATCAGGCATCGATACTTGGCGTCGACGACAAGCCGATCCCACAGCGGATTGGTGAGGTCGGCAACGAGGCCAATGCGCCCCGGCGGCTCGCCTTTATGGCGCATCTCGCTGGTCTGCCGGGGAAAGCCCCAGGTTGGGGATTTCAGGAGGCGCAGGCCATCCTTTTCGAGCACGATCAGGCCAGGGGTGCCCTCGACGGTCTCGGAAGGAACGCTCGCTACCGAGGAAAGATTGACGCCGAAATGCTCGACGATTTCCTCAATCGGCCGAGATATAGAAAACAGGCGCGACAATTTCGGCCTCCGATCCAGTTTGGTTCCCCAAACTATCATGGGAACATACGAGGAACAATTGTCGGCCCTCGCGACGGCGAACCGCATAAGTTTTTTTGAAGTCGGCAAGCGCGTCGCCTCCGACCTCATGTCAATGATTCGCAAGCAAGAATCCCGCGCGGGCAAAAATGTGAGACAATTTTCCTATTTTCGGGTGGCTTGACTCTTTTTGCCGTGAGGAACAGATACAGAACAAATAGACCTGTACGACATGATGTCGCCTGCCAACACGAACCCGCTGGAGTCCGTGAACGATGAATGCTGCCCGAAACAGGGTGATAACCGAGCTGAGAGAGCGCATCGCCTCGATGGAGAGCCCTGCCTCGCGCAAAGCCGGTGCGTTGCCGTTTCAAGTGGCGGAGGTCGATGCCGCCCTGCCCGGCGGCGGTCTTGCCTACGGCGCGCTTCATGAGGTCTCGGGTGGCGGGGCCGGCGCGGTCGATGGCGCGGCGGCCGCGCTGTTCGCCGCCGGCATCGCGGCTCGAACGACGGGACCGATTGTCTGGTGCCTGACACGGCCGGACCTGTTTTTTCCGGCGCTGGCTCAGGTGGGACTGCATCCCGACCGCGTCTATTTCGTCGAGAGCGACAAGGAGGAAGATGTCCTGGCCAATGCCGAGGAGGCGCTTGCCTATGGCGGGCTCGGCGCCGTCGTCGCCGAGCTGGTGCGTCTGCCGATGGTGGCGAGCCGGCGGCTGCAGCTTGCCGCCGAAAAGACCGGGGCGATGGCGCTGGTTGTCCGGCGCTGGCGGCGGCCGACGGAGGCATCGGACTACGGCCAGCCGACCGCCTCGACCACACGATGGCGGGTGAGCGTACTTCCATCCGAGGAGTTACCGGTCCCTTGCGTCGGACGGCCGAACTGGCTTGTGGAAATTATGCGCGTGAAAGCGGGCGAGTGCGCTGAGTTTATCGTTGGAGCCTGTGATGCCTCGGGTCGTATCGATCTATCTACCGGACCTGCCCACCGACAGGATCAGGCGGGCCGATCCTTCGCTGCCGGCTGAGCAGCCCATCGCCGTCATCGCGCGCAGCGGTTCCCGGCGCTGGGTGGCCGCGGCCGACGCCGCCGCGCGGAAGGTCGGCGTGACGGTCGGGATGCCGGCGGCAAAAGCGCAGGCGCTGTTTCGCGATCTTATGCTGATCGATGCCGATCCGGCGGCCGACGCCGCTGCATTGGAACGCATCACGCTCTGGGCGCTGACGCAATATTCGCCGATCGTCGCGATGGATGCGCCAGACGGGATCGTGATGGACACCGAAGGCGCCGACCATCTGCAGGGCGGCGAGCAGCTCATGTTGACCGCGACCGCCAACCGGTTCCGGGGCAAATCCCTGACGGCCCGCGTCGCCATCGCCGACACCTGGGGCGCGGCGCATGCCTGCGCCCGTGTCATCGCCCGCGAAACCGTCATCGTGCCGCCGGGCGAAACGGCGCGCGCGGTCGAGCGTCTTCCAATTTCCCTGCTGCGCCTGCCCGAGCAAATCGTCGGCGATCTCAGAACTCTTGGCTTCCGAACGATCGGCCAGCTTTCCGCGACGCCGCGCGCGCCCCTCGCCCTCCGCTTCGGGCCGGAAATCGGCCGTCGGCTCGATCAGATGTATGGGCGCATGGCCGAGCCCATCGATCCCATCCGCACCCCGGATATTGTCGAGGTCAGCAAGGCCTTCGCCGAGCCCATCGGCGCGGCCGAGACCATCAACCGCTATGTCGCCGGCCTGGTGACGCAGCTCGTCGAAAAGCTGCAGCGCCGGGGGCACGGCGTTCGCCGCACCGACCTCATCGTCGAAAAGGTCGACGGCACACGACAGGCCATTCGCGCCGGCACGGCCAAGCCCTCGCGCGACGTCACATGGCTCACCAAGCTGTTTCGAGATAGGACGGAGAAGATCGAGCCCGGCTTCGGCATCGAGCGGCTGACGCTGGTCGCCGTCATGACCGAGCCGCTGGAAGAAGTTCAGAGGGCGTCCTCGCTGGTCGAAGACCAGATGACGGACGTCGTCCCCCTCATCGACGTCTTCGCCAATCGCGGCCAGCGGGTCTATCGCGTGATGCCGGTGGCAAGCGACGTTCCGGAGCGCAGCGTGCGGCGGATCGATCCTGCGGCGGTCGCCGCCGGCGCGACGTGGACCCAGCATTGGCCGCGGCCGGTCCGCCTGCTTTCCCGGCCGGAGCTGATCGAGGTGATCGCGCTCATGCCCGACCACCCTCCCGTATCCGTCACCTGGCGGGGCAAGCGCCGGCGCGTCAAGCGCGCCGACGGCCCGGAGCGTATATTCGGGGAATGGTGGACACGCGACGCGGAATATGAGGCGGTGCGCGACTATTTCGTCGTCGAGGACGAAACCGGCGAGCGCCTGTGGATCTTCCGCAGCGGCGACGGCGTCGATCCGGCGACCGGCTCGCATCGCTGGTTCGTGCATGGGATTTTCGCATGAGCTACGCCGAGCTTCAGGTGACCACCCATTTCTCGTTTCTGCGCGGGGCATCGTCGGCGCACGAGCTATTCCAGACGGCCAAGGCGCTCGGCATCTCGGCGCTCGGCGTGGTCGACCGCAATTCGCTCGCCGGCATCGTCCGGGCGCTGGAAGCGTCACGCGAGATGAAGATCCGGCTGGTCGTCGGCTGTCGGCTCGACCTTCAGGGCGGCATGTCGATCCTCGTCTATCCGACCGATCGCGCCGCCTATTCCCGGCTGACCCGGCTACTGACGCTCGGCAAATCTAGAGGCGGCAAGGCTAATTGCATCCTGCACCTCGATGACGTCGCCCAGTATGCGGAAGGGCTGATCGGCGTTCTCGTCCCAGATCTGGCGGACGAGACCTGCGCGGTGCAGCTCCGCAAGATGGCGGAGATTTTCGGGGGCCGCGCCTATATGGCTCTGACCTTGCGCCGCCGGCCGCGCGACCAGTTGCGGCTGCACAATCTGTCGAACCTCGCCACCCGCGTCGGGGTCCGCCCGGTGGTGACGAACGACGTGCTGTTTCATGATCCGGAGCGCCGCCAGCTGCAGGATGTCGTCAGCTGCATCCGGACCAACACCACCATCGACGATGTCGGCTTCGAACGCGAGCGCCATGCCGACCGCTATCTGAAACCGCCGGAGGAAATGGAACGGCTCTTTCCCCGATACAGGGAAGCGCTGGCGCGGACGATGGAGATCGTCGCGCGTTGCAAGTTCAGCCTCGAAGAGCTGACCTATCAGTATCCCGAGGAGGCTATCGTTCCCGGCAAGGACGCGCAGGCTTCGCTCGAGCATTATGTCTGGCAATGCGTTCCCGACCGATATCCGGAGGGCCTGCCGCCCAAGACGCTGCAGATCGTCCGGCACGAACTCGACCTGATCAAGGCGATGAAGTACGCGCCCTATTTCCTGACGGTGTTCTCCATCGTGCGGTTCGCGCGCTCGCAAGGCATCCTTTGCCAGGGGCGCGGATCGGCCGCCAATTCCGCCGTATGCTATATTCTCGGCATCACCTCCATCGATCCCGAGACCAACGACCTGCTGTTCGAGCGGTTTGTTTCTCGCGAGCGCGACGAGCCGCCGGACATCGATGTGGATTTTGAACATGCCAGGCGCGAAGAGGTCATCCAGTGGATTTACAAAACCTACGGGCATGACAAGGCGGCCCTGTGCGCGACCGTCACCCGTTACCGCGCCAAAGGCGCCATCCGGGATGTGGGCAAGGCGCTCGGCTTGCCGGAGGACGTGATCAAGGCGCTGTCGTCGGGCATGTGGTCGTGGTCGGAAGAAGTCAGCGATCGCAACGTCCGCGAACTCAACCTAAACCCGGAGGATCGGCGTCTCGTCCTGACGCTGAAGCTTGCCCAACAGCTGATGGGGGCGCCTCGCCATCTCGGTCAGCATCCCGGCGGCTTCGTCTTGACCAACGACCGCCTCGACGATCTCGTTCCCATCGAGCCGGCGACGATGAAGGATCGGCGGATTGTCGAATGGGACAAGGACGACGTCGAGGCGCTCAAGATCATGAAGGTCGATGTGCTCGCCCTCGGCATGTTGACCTGCATGAGCAAAGCCTTCGACCTGATCCGCGAGCACAAGGGCCGCGATCTCGATCTGGCGAAGATCGAGCCGGAGGACGCGCGGACCTATGAGATGATCCGTCGGGCCGACACGCTGGGCACCTTCCAGATCGAGAGCCGCGCGCAGATGTCGATGCTGCCCCGCATGAAACCCAGGACATTTTACGATCTCGTCATTCAGGTGGCTATCGTGCGGCCGGGTCCAATCCAGGGGGATATGGTCCATCCGTATCTCAGGCGGCGCGAAGGCAAGGAACAGCCGGAATATCCGACGCCGGAGCTCGAGGCGGTGCTGAGCAAGACGCTCGGCGTGCCGCTGTTTCAGGAATCCGCGATGCGGGTGGCAATGGTCTGCGCCGGATTTTCGGGGGGAGAGGCGGACCAGCTCCGGAAAAGCATGGCGACCTTCAAGTTCACTGGCGGCGTCTCGCGTTTCAAGGACAAGCTTGTGAACGGAATGATCGACAACGGCTATTCGGCGGAATTCGCCGACAAGACCTTCGGCCAGCTCGAAGGTTTTGGATCCTATGGTTTCCCCGAGTCGCACGCCGCGTCATTCGCATTGATCGCCTATGCGAGCAGCTTCATCAAATGCCACTATCCGGATGCTTTCTGCGCCGCCCTCTTGAATTCCCAGCCCATGGGTTTTTACGCTCCCGCCCAGATCGTTGGCGATTGCCGCCGGCATGGTGTCGAGGTGCGTCCGGTCTGCATCAACCGCTCCCGCTGGGACTGCACGCTCGAGCCGGTCGGGGATGGCGAGCGGCACGCCGTGCGTCTTGGAATGCGCATGGTGCGCGGGCTGGCGACCGCCGATGCCGCCAAAATCACTGCGGCGCGCGCCGACCAGCCGTTCGACAGCGTCGACGATATGTGGCGTCGCTCCGGCGTGCCGGCCGCTTCGCTCGTGGAGCTCGCCGAGGCCGACGCCTTTCTGCCTTCCCTTGGGCTTGAACGGCGCGACGCGATCTGGGCAATCAAGGCCCTGCGCGACGAGCCCCTCCCCCTCTTTGCCGCCGCGGCCGAGCGCGAAGCGCGCACCATTGCCGAGCAGCAGGAGCCGGATGTCGAATTGCGCCAGATGACCGAGGGCCACAATGTCATCGAGGACTACAGCCACACGGGATTGACGCTGCGCGAGCACCCCCTTTCCTTCCTCCGCCGAGATCTTGCCGAGCGGCGCATTGTGACCTGCCAGGAGGCGATGGCGGCGCGAGACGGGCGATGGCTGATGACCGCCGGCCTGGTGCTGGTCCGGCAAAAGCCGGGCAGCGCCAAGGGGGTGATGTTCATCACCATCGAGGACGAGACCGGCCCCGCGAATGTCGTGGTGTGGCCAAAGTTGTTCGAGCGGCGCCGGCGCGTCGTGCTCGGCTCATCCATGATGGCGATCAACGGCAGGATTCAGCGCGAAGGCGAGGTCGTGCATCTCATCGCCCAGCAGCTGTTCGATCTCTCCGTCGATCTGTCGAGCCTGTCGGAGCGCGATACCGAATTTCGGCTACCGGCCGGGCGCGGCGACGAGTTCGCCCATGGTGGCGGGCCGGACCCGCGCGATCGCCAGGCGCCGGCCGTGCGCCCACGCGACATGATCGTAAAAGACTTGCATATCGATACGCTGAAGGTGAAAGCCCGGAATTTTCACTAGCCATGGCCAACAACAAGGAAGCGAGCAATGTTGGCGGCTTAGGGCGGCACCCATGTCCTTTCACACGGGTGCCGCCAGCGCGTCAGGCAGCGAGATGCTGTTCGAAGAAGCTGGCGATCTTGTCGAACGGGATTACGTCCACCTTGTCGTAGAGATCGACGTGGCTGGCACCGGGGATGATCATCAGTTCTTTCGGCTCAGCGGCATTTGCATAGGCGGTTTCGCTGAAGTAGCGCGAATGCGCCTTTTCACCATGGATCAGCAGCAGCGGTCGCGGCGAGATTTCCTTGATGTAGCTGAGGATCGGCATGTTCATGAACGCCATCGGCGTCGTGATCGTCCAGGCGTTGCCTGAGTTGACCGCACGCTTATGGTAGCCGCGCGGCGTCATGTAATAGTCGTGGTAATCGACCAGGAACTGCGCCTCGCCGCCCTTCAGCTCATTGTACGGCGGCTGGTAGGCCGGAGTGCCCTTCTCGGCATCGTCCCAGCGCTGCCGGCTCATCTGCTCCAGCGCCTGCGTGCGCTGTTCGGGGGTTACGCTGTCGTTGTAGCCCTTCGACATGACGCGGGTCATGTCGTACATGGTGCTGGCGACGACGGCCTTGACACGCTTGTCGGCGGCGACGGCATTCAACGCCATGCCGCCCCAGCCGCAGATGCCGATGACGCCGATGCGTTCGCGGTCGACGGAGGCGTGCAGGCCGAGATAATCCACCCCTGCCATGAAATCCTCTGTGTTGATGTCGGGCGAGGCGACGTTGCGCGGCTCGCCGCCGCTTTCGCCGGTATAGGACGGATCGAACGCCAGCGTGACGAAGCCGCGCTCCGCCATGGTCTGCGCATAGAGACCCGACGACTGTTCCTTGACGGCGCCGAACGGACCGCTGACGACGATGGCGGGCAGGCGGTCATTCGCCCGGTCCTTCGGCAGGTAGAGATCGCCCGCAAGGGTGATGCCGTAGCGGTTCCTGAAGGTGACTTTCTGATGGTCGACCTTTTCGCTTTTGGGGAAAACTTTGTCCCATTCCTGTGACATGTTCTGAGCCTTTGCGTTGGGAGTTTTGAGAAATGACGCTGCACCGAAGGCAGCAACACCCGCGCCGGTCAGCTTGAGCAGGTTGCGGCGGCCGGCATTGGGCGCGTCCAGATGATGGAGTTCGATTCCAGAGTCGGTGTTCCGGTTCATGGCAGGTTCTCCTTGCAGTTGTGAGAAAGGGGGCGCGCGCCGCGCGTCAGGTCAGCGCTTCGATGCGGAGCGGAAATTCGCCGCGCACCAGCAGAGGTTTTGCGCCCTGATCCAGCCGGCCGATCCGAACCAGCCCGCGCGACCAGCGGTAGGGGCCATGGAACATCGCGAGATTGCCCCAGGGCGCGTAGTAGCAGAGGTCGCCCACCGCCTCGTTCTCGAAGCGTGCGCTACCGTCATCGCTCAGCTTGCGCGGCAGGTAGGCGATCTTCTCGTTGGTCGAATAGTCGTCGATCGTGAGATCCTGCGGCAGCATCGCGAACAGCTCGCGCGCCGCGGCATTGTCTTCCAGCGTTGCCGAGAAATCCTGGTCAGCGAAGGTCAGTTTGAGGCGCATGATCGCTCCTTCCTGGGCTTGGGTGGTCGAGGGCAGAAAGATCGGCAGGGCAAGGCCGGCGACGCCTGTTGCCAGCAATCGACGCCGGGAGATCGGTACGGACGAGCCCATGTCAGATTGCCTCCGGCTTCAGCAGGCGCTGGCCATCGCCGATCAGGGCGATTGCGAGCACCGCCAGCACGACGCTGCCGATGAATGTCGCCTCGATGGAAATGCCGTCCAGCAGCAGCCCGCCGACGAGCGCGCCGAGCAGGATCGAGGCCTGGATCGCCGCGACCATCAGGCTGCCTGCGGCCTCGGGCGCATCGTCGGCGTTCTGCGACATCCACGTCATCCAGATCACCGAGAACATGGTGTTCATCGCACCCCAGATCATCATGAAGAAGCCAATGGCGGCGACCGAGAAACCGAAAAGAAGCAGCCCGACGGTGGCTCCGCCCATGACGAGCGCCGGCAGCTTCAGGAAGGGAGCGACGTTACCTTTGAGGAAACGGCCAGCAGCCCATGTGCCGATGAACCCCGCGCAGCCGAGAAGCAGCAGCAGGACCGACAGCGTCGTCACATCCACGCCTGTCACCTGCTCCAGAAACGGCCGCAGATAGGTGAACATGGTGAAGGCCGAACCCCAGGACAGCATGCAGGCGATCAGACCCCGCATGAAGTACGGACGCCTCAGCAGGCCGAGCATCGCCCGGAAATCCTGCTTCCGGTGCGCGGGCAGCGACGGCAGCGCGACCGCATGCCAGACGAGGTTGACGGCGACGATCGGCGTTAGCGCCCAGAACACCTCACGCCAGCCGAACAGGCCTCCGAGATAGCTGCCGACGGGAGTCGCAAAGGCGGCGGCAATCGCCTGCCCGCCATACATCAGGGCGAGCGCGCGGGGCACGTCTTCGGCCGGAACCAGCCGCATGATGACGGCGGTCGCCAGTGCCCAGAAACCGCCGATGCAGATGCCAAGCAACGCGCGACCGGCCATCAGCACGAGGAAGTTCGGCGCGGCGGCGACCAGGGCCAGCGAAAGCAGCATGAAGGCCGTCATCGCGATCAGCACCCATTTCCGGTTCAGCCGTCCGGCAGCGGTGGTGACGAGCATGCTGGCCGCAACGGCGAACAGCCCGCTGATCGAGATCGCCTGCCCCGTCTGCCCCTCGGTCGCGTTCAGCCCCTCGGCCATCGGCGTCAACAGGCTGACTGGCATGAATTCCGAGGCGATCAGCATCGCCACGCAAAGCGCCATCGAAAGGACGGCGCCCCAGGCGGCAGGCTTGCTGCCGGCATTTTCCACGGCGGAAACCATTGTCCGCATTCTCCTGTCCATCGGGTTCGATGCGGATATAGCTCGTCGACACTGAGGCGATTAGCCGTCGCAATTTGATTGGATCAATCGATGTCATCGATTAATCTCCGCTCATCGAACATCGCGAGGGAACATGGAGAAGACGGACTTCAACCAACTCACCTGGTTCCGGATCGTCGCCGAGGAGAAGAGCTTCACCAAGGCGGCGGCGAGGATCGGCGTGGCGCAGTCCACCCTCAGCTACGCCATCCGGCAGCTTGAGACGAACATGGGCATTCGCCTTCTGACGCGCACGACGCGCAACGTCGCCACGACGCCGGCGGGCGAGCGGCTTCTGCAGACGATCACGCCGCGCATGGCGGAGATCGAGGATGAGATTGCTGCACTATCGACGTTCCGCGACACGCCGACGGGCACGATCCGGCTGACGCTCTCCGACCACGCGCTCGAAAGCGTCGTCTGGCCGAAGCTGAAGCCGGTGCTCAAGGCCTATCCCGATATCAACGTCGAACTGATCCTCGACAGCACCTTCCGCAATATCGTCGAGGACGGTTTCGACGCGGGCGTGCGGCTCGGCGAAAGCGTCGAGAAGGATATGATCGCGATGCGCATCGGGCCGGACTGGCGGCTGGTCGCGGTCGCTTCGCCCGGCTATCTCGACGAACATGGCTTGCCGGACCATCCGCAGGACCTGGTCGGGCATGCCTGCATCAACATGCGCCACGAGACTGCCGGCGGCCTTTACGCATGGGAATTCGAGAAAGACGGACAGGAACTGCGCGTACGCGTCAGCGGCCAGCTCACCTTCAACAACTCCTATGCCATGATCGACGCTGCGGTGAGTGGCTACGGCATCGCCTATGTGCCGGAGAATATTGTCGAGCCGCATATCGCTTCAGGGGCGCTGGTGCAGGTGCTGGACGACTGGTCGCCGTTTTTCGACGGCTATTTCCTCTACTATCCCAGCCGCCGCCAGAACCTTCCGGCGTTCAAGGTCATTGTCGACGCGTTGCGGCATCGCAATTAGCCGAACGACTACGGATATGCCTGCGATATAGGTCGAGCCGCCAGCCGGATCGTTGCTACAAGGGCCACCCTTCCTCACTCGATCCAAGGCAAACTCGCCAGCAGGGCGGCAATACGGGTCTACTCGTCCCTTGCCTTATCGCACCTCGCAGGGAGAATCTTACTATTTCAATCGTGGGGATCAGATTTCTGAGGGGGGTGCTGAGATCGCCCCGACCCGCCGGTCGCGCAGATTTTTGTGCGCGGGATGCCGCGCACACCTTCAGCCATCGTAGCCAGCGGCCGCAGACGATCCTTATCGTGTTGGGGCGGTTCCAAAATCCATTGATGCGGTTTTCAGACACGCTGATGAGACCCATCTTTGCAGCATCGCGAATCGCATAACGCGCTGTCGTGCATCCGACACCCGCACGCGCAGCGATTTCGGGCAATGACATCGTCGATTGGCCTCGCTCCATGACCGCCCGCGCGATGACGGAGAGCACCGCCAGCTTGCTGACGGTGAAGGCCTGAGCCAGGCACGTTGGAATGATGCAGTCCTTGGCGAGCCCCCGCCGGCGAAGCCAGCAAGCAGCGCGCTTCTGCAAAGGAATCGCCGGACGGCAATGACGGGTGCATCCCTTCGCCCGAACCGTTCGCATCATTGCGCTGATCGACAGCCGCCGGTGCTCGATCACAGGAGCAAGATATTCCATCTCCTCGTCGGCGATCAGTCCTTCGCCGTTTAGTATCCAGGCAGCTTTCGCGCATTCATCGACTTGTTGCTGCGTACCGGCTGCAAGCAGGCGCGCCAATAGGCTCGGCCCATAGGCCGTTCGGATCGTGGCAGGCATGATCTCTCCATATTCAATGATGACAACGGAGGGACCGGCGCGCAGGACACACGTATCCGTGGCAAGAATTAGCTTGCAGCGGCGGCGTCAATGTGCGAAAAAATCAGTGGCTATAAGACTTTTGCGCACATCTTCGTGTGTCACTCGACCCGTCTCTCCGAGGCGGGTTTTATTTTGTCTACGGCATGGCACCTCCACCGCTCGATTGCTTATGAAGCGAGTCACGACAGTAATTATATTTTACTTGTAGACCAACCAAAAAGCCGAGCCGCCGCGAAAACGCCGCTTTTTGCTCGTGTAGAGGTTGCGCGACAAAACTGGAGGCTGGCGGTACCGTATCCGCCCGCTCCGCCATCAGCTTATCGACGATCCTCCGCCATACTTCGCGATCAGAGCCAGCGGTTCCCGCCCCTCGGACGCCGTGCGACGGGACAAGGAAAGGATGACCGCAAATGGCCATTGAGAGTGCTGCCGACCTTGTGCAATTCCTCGCGGAGGAGCTTCGACAGCGCGGGACGAAGCTCCATGAATTTTCGGAGATGACGGGTATTTCGGAAGAGCGGCTGGAATACCTTCAGGCCGGCGCCTGGCATCGCCTGACGGTCAAGGAGATCGGCGCGATCGCCGAGTGCCTGCATGTCGATTTCACCGCGATCTGGTCACTTGTTCAGAAGCACGGAAACGGGATGGGCGAACGTCCCCGACCATAAGCCGCTGGCCTTATCCCTGGCGGATGATTCGGCGACTGCATAGGCCGCGGACACCGGGGCACCGGACGGAAACACTGCGGCGAAGGCTGCGCCGGAAGAGATCAGCGCGGTCCCGACATCGACGGTGGTGTTGTCGAGCTGGGCGGCACAGACGACGAAGGTCGCATCGTCCTTCGCCCGGCCGACCGGCTGGCACCCGACCATACCCGTCGAAAACAGTGCCGCAAGAGACGCAATCGACTGCATGCCGCAATCGCTTTCCGCGCCGTCAGGGGCACGATAGATCGTGCCTCGAATGCACGCTTGCACGGCGAACAGCCTGAATTTCCGGCCTTCGTACTGCCAGCTATCGCCCGTTTCAAAACTCACGGCCGCAGGAAACGAGATCGTCTCCTCTTGCGCACGCGCCGTCGTCGCCAGCACTAAGGCCACGGCAATGGAAAGCTCAATCCGCATTCTGGAACCCCATCGATCGAGAAAGCGATTGCGATGCTTCGAGGTCCGGCCGACGGGATCGGCCCTCAGCTGTCCGCCCGATTGCGGCAAGGCCGAGGAAGACCATGCTGTCGTCATCGTTGACGGTCTTGAACGGTTCGCCCTTGCCGCCGACGAGGACGAAACATGAGGCCGGAGTGGTCTCGCCAGCGGCCGGCGTCAGCACCAGGGTCTTGCAGAGGATGACGCTGGCGCGCCTGTGATAGACCGCCCCGGCGTAGTCGCGCGCCGCGTCGGTGCAGCTCCAGGACTGCACCCGGTTATAGACGACCTTCTCCGTCGGGCAGGCGTTCAGGCCGCGCAGGGTAAACCGCCGGCCGGCGATCATCCGCTCGACCGGGCCGCCGATTTCGACCTCCCCATCGAGCTTTTCCACAGACCGCGCCGCAAGTCTTCCTTCGGCGTCGAAGCGCTCCAGTACGAACGTCTTCGCCCCCTCATCCCGGAACTGACGAAGGTAGTTTGGCGACGGCTCACCATAGGGATCTTCACCCTCCGCAACGGCGAATCCAGCGCCTCCGACGAGGAGCCAAGCGGCCATCTCGAGAACCTTGAGTTGTTTGTGCATTGCAGAAAAAGCCATTTCTGAATTGACAGAGGAATCCTTCGCGAATTAACTATAGTTTATTCGCAAACGCGGCAACCCGGACATTCGAATTGAAAACCACCCTGCTTTTCCTCCTCGTCTCGACCTCGCCGATCGCGGCGCAAGCCTGCGATCCGGTCGATACGAACCGCGTTCTGGAGATGGTGCGGACCATCGCCACCGAAGAAGACCTGGATCCCGATCTGGCGCTCGCTGTGGTTGACGTCGAGAGCGCGGGCGGCCAGCACCAGGTCTCCGAGGCGGGTGCCGTCGGCATCATGCAGCTGATGCCGGAGACCGCCTCCGACTATGGCGTCACGGACCGTTGCGACCCCGAAGAAAACATCCGCGCCGGTGTCCGCTACCTCAAAAAGCTCTACGGGGAATTCGACGATCCGCTGCTGATGCTCGCCGCCTACAACGCCGGCCCTGAGCGCGTCTACAGACAAGGCGGCATTCCCGAATTCAACGAGACCGCCCAGTACATCGTCAAGGTGATGAACCGCTGGACGCTGAACGCCAAGGCGTCAGTGGCGCAGGAAAAGCGCGCCGGAAACCGCCTCCCCCGAAAAGAGACCGTTGCGCTGGCGCCCTCGCCCTGGCGCGACCAGCACGTCTGGACCGCCGAATAGCGCCGGCCCCCCGATCATCCTCCCAAGACATGAAGGACTTCGCATGAGCATTTCCCCGATTACGCCGCGCCGGCGCGGCAAGGCCGTCCTGTCGCTGGCGCTGCTCGCGACCACGATCGCGCTGGTCCCCGAACTCGCCTATGCGCAGTCGGCAGCGCCCGTCGAAGGCATCCTCGAATGGTTCGTCGGTGTCCTCCAGGGCAGTGTCGCCCGCTCGCTCGCCATCATAGCCGTCTGCTTCCTCGGCTTCCTGTTCCTAACCGGCCGCATGGCCTGGCAGGGCGCGATCTCCATCGTCATCGGCATCGCCATCATCTTCGGCGCCGCCGAACTGGTCGACGCCATGAAGGCGGCAGGGGGTGTCTGACATGCGTGATGATGCACCCGATGTCGAACCGCTCATCCAGCCGCTGACCCGGCCGCCGACATATTTCGGGGTCGACATCATCGTGTTCGTGGTGAACGGCATCTTCGGGATCGTCATCTTCATCGCATCGTCGAGCTTTCTCGCGCCACTGGTCGTCCTGCCGGTTCATTTCATCGGGCTCTACCTCTGCCAGCGCGACATCCACATCGTCCGCGTGGCGCAGGTCTTTCTGTCGATGCGCCGGGCGATCCGTAACCGGCGCTTCTGGAAAGCGGGGAGCTATGCCCCATGAACATCGTCAATCACGATCTGAAGTTCGGGCGGGAGCGTGCCCGCGATCTGGGGATCGGCACGCATGTTCCCTACCTTCGCCATGTCGACGAGGAGACGATCGTCACCAAGTCCGGGTTGCTGCTGCAGGTGATCCGGCTGTCAGGCCTGCCCTACCAGACCATGGACCAGGCGGAGATCAATGCGCGTCTTGCCAATCGCAACATGACGGTCCGTTCGCTCGGCTCGTCGCGTTTCGCGCTCTATGCCACCATTATCCGGCGCAAGATCGCACCTGCCATCGATGGCGATTTCGACAATCCCTTCGCGGACGAGCTGAACGCCCGCTACATGGACGGCCTCCAGCACCGGACGATGTTCGTCAACGAGCTTTATCTGACGGTGATCCGGCGCCCCATGACCGGGCGCGCCGGCAAGGTCGATCGCATGTTCGACATCTTCCGCATGGCCGACAACGAGGTCGAAGCCAGGGGCGAGGCGCTGCGCGACCTCAAGGACATGGTCTCTGGCATCGTCGGCGATTTCCGCACCTACCGCCCGGAGATCCTCTCCTGCGTGACGCGCGATGGCGGCCTCTTTTCCGAACCGGCCGAATTCTTCGCGAAGATCCTCGCCGCCGGCGATGAGCGCAGCATGCCCCTGCCCCGCATGTCGCTTGCCGACTATATCGGAACTGGGCGGATCATGTTCGGCCGCAAGGCGACGGAGATTTGGTCGGCCGATGGCGCGACGTCGAAGGTCGCCGCCATGGTGTCGATCAAGGAATATCCGCCGATGACGACACCCGGCCAGCTCGACGGCCTGCTGCGTCTTCCCTACGAGTTCATTCTCACCCATTCCTTCGCGCCGGAAGACCGCACCACGGTCACGGAGGCGATCGCCACGATCAGCCGGCAGATTTCCAACTCCGACGACGGCGGCACGGCCGTCGAAGACGATATCGAGACGGCCCGCGACCGACTGGCGTCAGGCGAAGTCGTGTTCGGCAAGCACCATATGACCGTCGCGGTGCTCGAGCGCGACCTGCCGCGGCTGAACCGGGCGGTGGCCGACGTCACCGCCGAATTGGCGCGCATGGGCGTCGTCGCCGTACGCGAAGACCTCAATCAGGAAGCGGCCTGGTGGGCGCAACTGCCGACGAATTTCGCCTATATCGCCCGGCAGGGCCTGATCTCGTCGGTGAATTTCGCCGGCCTGTTCTCGGCGCACAATTTCCCGTCCGGGCAGACGCATAAGGTCCATTGGGGAATGCCCGTCTCGCTGCTGGAGACCACCAGCCAGACGGCCTATTTCTTCAATTTCCATGAGGCGGATGTCGGCAACTTCACCGTCATCGGTCCGACCGGCTCGGGCAAGACCGTCGCCCTCTCCTTCCTGCTTGCCCAAGGCATGCGCATCCAGCCGCGCCCGCGCTGCGTCTTCATCGACAAGGACAGGGGTGGCGAGATTTTCGTGCGCGCGATGGGCGGACGCTACGAGCGGCTGTCGCCCGGTGAACCGACCGGCTTCGCACCGCTGCAGCTTGAGGACACGCCGGCCAACCGGAGCTTCGGCAAGACGCTGGTCTCGTACCTCGTCACGCCCTCGGACCGGGTTCTGAATGCCGAGGAAATGGCTGTGATCTCCGATGCGGTCGACAGCATCTATACCGATTTCGAGCGGCCACAGCGCCGGCTCGACATGCTTGCCGAGGCGATGCGCGGGCGGATGCGGTCGGGGATCGGCGACCTGGCCGACCGGCTGAAGGAATGGACCACGGGCGACAAGGGCTGGCTGTTCAATAACCCCACGGACAAGCTCGACTTCGACGGCTCGGTTATCGGCTTCGACATGACGGAGATCCTCTCCGACAAGCGAACGCGCTCGGCCGCCCTCCTTTATATGTTTCATCGCATTGGCGAAATCCTAGACGGCCGTCCTTCGATGATCTTTCTCGATGAGGGTTGGCGGCTGCTCGATGACGAGGTTTTTTCCGGTTTCATCAAGGACTGGCTCAAAACTATCCGCAAAATGAACGGCATCGTCGGCTTCGGCACGCAATCGGCGGCCGACGTCGTGCGCTCCGATCTGCGCAACACGATCATCGAGCAGACGATGACCAACATCTTCTTCCCGAACGCGTCCGCCGACGAGGAAAGCTACCGCAAGGCGTTCGGCCTCTCGGAAAAGGAATTCCGCTTCGTGAAGCAAGCGGACAAGGCCAGCCGCACCTTTCTCATCAAACACGCGCAGGATTCGATCATCGCCCGGCTCGACCTCTCGGCGATGCCCGATCTGGTCAAGGTGCTTTCCGGACGGCCGGAGACCGTGCGCGAATGCCAGGCGTTGCGCGAGACGTATGGCGAGGCGCCGGCGGCGTGGCTTCCCCATTTCTGCGGCTGGACCATTCCGGAGGCGACCGATGCGTAGAGCGATCATTCTTTTGCTGTCCGCCACAATCGCCGGAGCCCTGGCGCCCTCGGTCCGGGCTGATATTCCGGTCTACGACGACGATGTGGAGGACAAGCGTGCCGAGGACGAGGAGCACTCGAAGAAGGACACGGAAACGCAAGCCGAGCAGCTCGAGGGGCAGGAGATCACCAACTGCAACATCTCCCAGAAGGAGAAGAAACGGCGGCTTTACCGCTCGCCGGCGCAAGCCGTGAAAGAGGACGCAAAGAACGTCGAACTGATCAAGCACTATGCGGAAAAGCACAATGTCCCCGTCGGCCTCGCATTGTCGGTCGCCCATGCCGAGTCCGGGATTTCGACGTGCTCTGGCTCGCCCACCGGCGTCAAGGGCGTCATGCAGCTGACGAAGCGGACCGGCAAGGGCATGGGCTTCGACCGCGACATCAACGAGGAGAATATCGAGGGCGGCGTCAAATACCTCGGCATGGGCGTCAACAAATGCGGCAGCACCAACTATGCCTGCCTCGCCTCCTGGTACAACGGATCGACCGCGGCCGAGCAGAAGAACTGGGCCGGCAAAGTTGGCCGGAACCATACCTGGTTCAACGCCTATGCCGGCGGCTCGAACATCGAGGACATCGCCTCGCCTTCATATAAATCCTATGTCGACTATGGCTCGGGCGCGACGCGCAGCTCGAGCAGCGCTGCGGCCGACGCGATCGACCGGGCCGTTTCCGGCATCGACGCAAGTTCCGCGCGCGTCCAGGAGGCGGGCCGGCGCATCGATGCGCTGTCGGCGTCGGTCGGCGCCTCCGAGATCTATCAGGATGCCTGGGACGACAACACGCAGGCTCGTGCCGTCAATGCCGAGCTTCTGAACAACCTCATCACCGCGCGCAACCTCTTCAACGAGCTCCTGCAGGCGCGCATGCAGATGCGGCTTTCGAAAACATCCGAGACCGCCAAGACGCTGAAGTCCGACAGCAAGGTCAATCCCTATAGCTGCGATCCGGTCATCCTTGAGGCGATGAAGGTGCCGCGCGAGGATTGGCCGCGCTGCGCGGTGGTCGCGGCCGCCGACGCCGACAGCGAAATCCTCTCGTCGGGAGGCTCGGATCGCTCGGTCAGTGACAATCTCTCATCCATCCAGAACGCCGCCAACGCGGCCGATTAAGGGGGTTCTCCATGAACAAGCTTCTCGTCGTCACCGCCGCCCTCACCTTCGCGACGCCGGCGCTCGCGGACATTCCGGTGATCGACAACACCAATCTCGCCATCGCCAAGAAGAACGCCGAAAACACCGGTGAGATCATGAAGACCAACACCAACATCCTGGAAAAGACCAAGGAAATCCTCGGCGCGCTCTCCGGCAGCCGCGACGGATCGATGGGCATTTCCTCGACCGGTCTCGGCGGCAACATGTCGGTCTCGGCCGCGCCGTCCTTCTCGTCAATCATGAACGGCGGCACACTGTCCTTCGGCGGTCTTGGCTCCGACGCCCAGAATATCGCCGCCACGCTGATCAACGGCCTACAGCTGGTGAAACAGGTCAAGGCCATCGTCGAAGGCGAGGATGCCGGCGCGATGAACAATGCTTTCTCGGGCGCGGTCAACACGGTGGCGCTGCTCTCGGCGTTGACCCAGCAGGCGACGAAAGGCGTGACGCAGCGCGAGCAATCGCTGCAGTCGGCCACCGGTCAGATCGGCTCGGCCGAAGACGTCAAGGGCTCGGTCGACGCCAACACCCGCATGCAGCTGGAGACGGCGCGCACGATCAACGAGCTGATCGGCGTCTCGAATGGAGCGGTCTCGGCGCTCAACACCGAGATGCAGATGCGGCTGACCCAGCAATCGGAGACCGCCAAGATGCTGCAATACAAAGACATCAACCCCTTCAAGTGAGGCCGCATGCGTTTCCTCGTTGTCACGATGCTGGCAGGTCTCGTCCTGCTCGCCGGTTGTCAGACGAAGGGGGAGAAGAAGGCCCCCTGCCCGCCGATCTCCGGATATGCGGAAGCCGATGACCTGTGCGGCCGGGCAATGCCGGTCAATGACGTGTTCGCGCCCGTGCTGAAGGAATAGGCCGATGGCAGCGACCACGATCATCTCGGACATTTTTGCCAAGCTCGACGGCATCGGCGAGACGTTCATCAAGAACGCCTATGACGGCCTCGCGCTCCAGGTGAATGTCCTGTTCGGGTCGATGCTCACCCTCTATGTCATCTGGTGGGGATACATGATCCTTGCCGGCCGCGATGGCTTCTCCGTACCCGAGGCGGCCTGGCGGCTCGGGCGCGCCTTCGCCATCTATTATATGGCGACCAACTGGGGGGCGTTCTCCGCCACGCTCTACCAGCTGGTCCAGTCCGTGCCCAACCTGATTTCCGATACCATCATCGAGTCGATCGCGGGTTCCGGTGGTACACTCGATGGCGGCACAGGCGACACGACCGGCGTCGTCAGAATCCTCGACGCCGTGTTCGAGACCGCAGGCAAGATCTATGAGCAGGTGGCGACCGGCACCTTCGAATATGTCGGCGCGCTGATCGGTGCGATCGTCTTTGTCGTCGCCATGATCTTCATCGCCGTCGCAGCGGCCGCGATCCTCGCCGCCAAGCTGATGCTGTTCATCACTCTTGCACTGGCGCCGGTGTTCATCATCCTGGCGCTCTATCGCTGGACCTTCCGCTTCACCGACGGCTGGCTGCTGCTGATGGTCAACCTGATGGTGACGCAGACCCTGATGATGGCGTTCCTCGCCTTCCTCTACCAGCTGATTGAGCTCGCCATCAACACGGCCAACAACACGGCGACGGAAAGCAAGCTCTCCTATGTCGCGCCCTTCGTAATCGTCTGCCTGCTCGGGATTGTGGTGTTCCGGTTTATTCCGGCCTTTGCTGCCGCGATTACCGGGGGCACAGCGCCAGGCCAAGGCGATGTCCCCTTCCAGGGGGGAAGGGAATCGTTGCGGCGCACCGGATACCAATTCACCAACCGAGCGCAGATTCTCCGAACTGGCCTCGGGCGTCGCCGAACATCCGCCGACGTTCAGGCAGCACGGGCGCGTGCGATACAGCGGGAAACCGAAAGGAACGGGCAATTTTAGGCTAGCCAGACAGGTCGCTGCTCGTTAAATATAGTTTATATGAAGGAGGCTTGAATGCACCCTTGGAATGATCCCCGTCGCTACCAGGCGGCCTTACATCAGCAGGCTCAGATCAACGAAGAAGCTGCGGAACACGCTCGCGCTGAATCCAAAAAGGGCGGCGGCTTCGGCTATCTGCTGTTCATCCTTGCGGTTATCTTCTTCAAGCCGTTCGCGGAATATTGCATCGATCTCTACAACACGCTCGCCGGCTATGCTCAAAGCCTCGGCGCATTGTTCGGTTTCTGAACAAGGAGGCTTGAGAATGAAGAAAATCGTATCGACGATGCTCGCGCTCGGCCTGCTGCTCCCCGGCGCGGCGCAGGCACAATCGCCAAGCTCGATCCTGCCAGTGCTGACCGGGGCCTATGCACCCGCTGAAGGCGGCTGCGAAGCCGCGGCCGCCGCGTTTATCTATGTCGAGGACAAGGCGATCGGCGCCAACAAGACCGCCGGCAAGGTGCTGTCCGTCAAACAGGACGGCAGCACCTATACGCTCGATGTCTTGTGGATCGAGGCCGGCGCCGACGAAGCGGATGGCGACCGCGATACCGTCACGATCGAGGTGAAGGACGATCGCTCCTTCTTCTTCTCCAATACGGCGTCCAAGAAAACGCTGATGCGCTTGTGCAGCTAGGACCTAGAGCCGCTGCACCGAGGAGCTGAGCGCTCCCTAATCCCAGGCTTTGCGGATTGATCCTGACGCTGGTCCACCCGGCAGAGGAGATCGCTCGGCTAAGTGAATAAACTATAGTTTCTTTTTTCGCCGTCGGCGATCACCGGATACCTAAATGACCAACGAAGATGCCGCCGCAAAAACGCCAGAAACCCCGCCGATCGATCTCACCGCCTATTGGAAAGCCGGCGCATCCTGGGAGGCCGAGCTTTATCGCAAGGAACGCCGCTCCCGGAAAATCGCCTGGACCGTGGCGACCGTCGCCGGCATTTCCACGCTGCTCAGCCTGTCGGCCCTCAATCTCCTTGTTCCCCTGAAGCAGTTCGAGGCCGTGGTGGTGATCGCCGACAAGACCACCGGCTTCGTCGAGGTCGCCCGTTCCCTGAACGAGAGCAAGCTTTCCGAGAACGACGCCATCAAGACCGCCAACATCGTCCGCTATATCCGGGCGCGCGAGACCTATGATCCGCGGGCGCTGAAGGATAATTTCGATCTCGCCCAGCTCTATTCGACGGGACAGGCCGCGACCGACCTTCGCCACGAATTCGAGCCGTCGAACCCGCAATCGAAGGACAAGCTGCTCGGCCGCGACACGCGTATTGCCGTCACCATCAAGTCGGTCTCGTTCCTCAATGCCTCCACGGCAACCGTGCGCTTTTCGACGGAAACGCGACGCGACAACACCCTGCGCCGTGAGCATTGGGTCTCGGTGGTTCGCTTCCGCTACACGACCGCGCCGCTGAAGAACGAATATCGTTTTGACAATCCACTCGGCTTCCAAGCAACTGAATATAGGCGCGACCAGGAATCCTTGCCGGAAGTTCTGCCGGCGGACAAGGCGGTGCGATGATGCGGAAACCTGTCCTCGCCCTCGCGACGCTCACGCTGCTCGCCACTGCGACCACCTCGCCGGCGGCCGATCCCCGCATCCGCTACATCACCTTCAACAACAATGCCGTCGTCACCGTCCCGGCCGGCCTCGGTGTCTCCACCATGATCCAGCTTGGCAGCTCAGAAGTGATCGAAACGATTTCGGCCGGCGATACCGCCAGCTGGTCGATCGTGCCGAAAAAGGGCTCCGGCATCCTGTTCGTGAAGCCTCTGCGCGAAAACGCCGAAACGAACGTCAACATCGTCACGAACCAGCGCGTCTATGCCCTGCTCCTCAAAGGTTCCGCCGCGGCCGACCTGCGCGCCGCGTTTCAGGTGCGGTTCAAATATCCTGATGAGGACGTCAATGCCCGGCTGTTGGCCGCCGCGCAGGAGAGCGCCAAGGATCCATTGCTGAAGGATCTCGATCCGAACCGCCTGAACTACGATTATGTCTTCAAGGGCGACACCAGCCTGAAGCCGCGCGTCGCCTTCGATGACGGCACGCATATGTATCTGGAATTTCCCGGCGATATTCCCGCGATCTTCGTGGTCGAGGGCAAGCGCCAGGAGTCGCTCGTCAACCTGCGCACGCAAGGCAAATATGTCGTCGTCGACAAGATCGCGGCTCAGTTCACCCTGCGCGCCGGCGACAAGTGGCTGTGCCTCTATAATCGGCAGGCCAATCGCCAATCCTTCGATCTCATCGAGGACGCCTACGGGCCGAAGCGCCTCGGCCACAAAGAGGAGCGCCAGCGGTGAGCAAAATCGACTTCGACCATCTCGATGGACAAAGCAGCGTGGCAAGCGACCGCAATGGTCGCCTCGGCAAGCTGGCCCTTCCTGTCCTGCTCGTCGTCGGCGTGGGCGTCCTGGCATACGTCAACTGGCCGACCGGACCACAGAACCCCAGCCTCTCCGAAGGCAGCGGCGAGAGCTTCGAGACTTCGAACTCCAGCATTCGCGATTTCCCTGACGAGCCGGTGAAGCAGGCCGCCGATCCCAACCTCGTGCAGATCCCCGTCGCGGAGAAGAAGCCAGTGGATTCCGCTGATGTCGACGTCACCGTCAACCAGGGCGACGATCTCGAAAAGCTGCGGCAGATCGAGGAAGCACGTCGCAAGGCCGAGGAAGAGCGGCTACGAATGGAAGAGGCTCGCCGGCGCGCGGAAGAAAACGCTCGTCTCGCCGAACTCGAGGCCAAGCGGCTGGCGGATGAGGAAAAGGCGCGGTGGGAACGGCTGCGCTCCGAGCAAATCGTCCTCGATGGCTCGAACCGGGAGACGCTGTCCGGCGACCCGGCCGTGACCATCGCCGACGACGGCCAGCTCGTCGCCGTCCCCGGCGCGGAAAGCGACGCCAACAAGGCGTTTCTCGCCCAGTCGGAAAAGCAGACCGCGGGCATCGTGAAGGCGACCCGCTTCGACCGGACGGATGCGCTGGTCGCACAAGGCACTATGATCCGTGGCTTCCTCGAGACGGCGATCAATACCGACCTGCCCGGTATGGTGCGCGCTATCGTGCGCGAGGATGTCCGCTCTCTCGACGGCGGCCGCATCCTCATTCCGAAGGGCTCGCGGCTGGTCGGGGAATACAAGTCCGGCCTGGCCCGCGGCCAGAAGCGCATCTTCATCGTCTGGTCCCGCGTCATCCGCTCGGATGGCGTCTCCGTCGAGATCGCCTCCCCTGGCGCCGATCGCCTCGGCCGCGCCGGGCTCACCGGCGAGATCGACACGCATTTCTGGGAGCGGTTCGGTTCGGCCATCATGCTGTCGGTAATCGGCGGAGCTGCGGAATATGTCTCGGCGCTGGGCGATACCGCCACGGAAAGCGCTCGTTCAATCTCGACGGTCGATCCGCTCACCGGCGCGGTGACGACGGTCACCACGGAGCCGAGCCGCACGGCTGCTGAAGCCCGTTCGATCGCCGCCGAGAAATCGTCGGCCGTCCTCCAGGACATCGCCAACGAAGCCTTCAAGGAAAGCTCGAAGATTCCGCCGACGATCTATGTCGCGCAGGGCGAGTCGATCATCGTCTTCCTCAGGCGCGATCTCGACTTCTCCGCCTTCTATGCCGACCCGGTCCGGCAGGAGATGATGCGGCTCAAGCGCGGTGGCCAGATCCGGCGCAATGTCGACCCGACGCCCTACTATCCGATCGCGCCGGTCTACAAATGAAGCAGTTCCCGTTTCTCGACAAAGCCCTGGAGCGGCTGAAGCCGTTCCTCTCGGATGATCGCGTCTCCGAAATCTCGGTCAATCGCCCTGGCGAGGTGTTCATCGAGCGACTTGGCGTCGCCGGCATGGAACGCGTTGTCGACGCACAGTTTACCGCCGACTGGATCAGAACCCTGAGCGAGCGGGTGGCGGGCTCCACCAACCAGGTTGTCAACGAGGAACATCCCATCCTGTCGGCCTCACTTCCGACCGGCGAGCGCTTTCAGTGCGTGCTGCCGCCGGCGGCACCTGCCGGAGGCGCGATCTCCATCCGCAAGCAGGTCATCCATGACATCGGCCTGGACGTCTACAAGAGCCGCGGCGCCTTCGACGATACGCGCGTCGGTCGCCAACTCCGGCTTTCTCCGGCCGAAGAGACCCTTGCCGCCATGCTGCAGGGCGATGTCGACGTCATGCAGTTTCTGCGGACCGCCGTGCGTTCGCGGGTCTCGATCGCCGTCTCCGGGGGCACCTCGACCGGCAAGTCCACCTTCCTTAATGCTCTGCTGAAGGAGGTTCCGGACGAGGAGCGCATCGTAACGATCGAGGACACCCGCGAGCTGAGACCGCCGACTGCGAACACCGTCGCCCTTCTCGCCTCCAAGGGTGATCAAGGCCGGGCGAAGGTGACGCCACAGCAATTGCTGGAAGCGTCGCTGCGCATGCGGCCGGATCGGGTGATGCTGGGCGAACTTCGCGGCGAGGAGGCGTTCTCCTTCCTTCAGGCGATCAATACCGGACATCCCGGCTCGCTCACCACGGTCCATGCCAATTCCGCCCGTGACGCCTATGACCGTCTGGCATTGATGGTCATGCAGAGTGGCGTCCGGCTGCAGAAGCACGAGATCATCGACTACCTGAAGGAGGTGATCCCGGTGGTTGTTCAGCTTCATCGTTTCCCGGACGGTCGGCGGGTCGTGTCGGAAATCGTCTTCACCAAGGGAGACGTACTGTGAACCCGGCAATCTTGCTGTTCGGATTGGTCATCGCCGCCGCGATGGCGGCCTTCGTCGCCTCGCTTGCCTATGCCGGCCTCTATTACGCCTTCGATAACTCGACCGGGATGTTCCAGGCGCTGCAGGACGATATGCTCGCATCTTATCGAGCGGCGCGTCTCGATCTCGCCGCCGGCGACTGGCATCGGCCTGCGATTGCGGCTGGCGCTGGCGCGGTTGCTGGTTTCGCAATGCTCATCACGGCGATGACCGGCAAAAAGAAATCGACGGATGCGCGGTTTCTGAGCCCGCTGGAAGCGCGGACCCTCGGGCTTACCCGCACGGGCGGCGTGTTCGTCGGACGGATCGGCGGCAGTCTGATCAAGGTTCCGGGCGGGTTCACGCAGCGCGGGTCCGGCCGGCGGCGGTTCTTGAAGCCCATGCTGTTCGGCGGCAAGAAGCTCTGGATCGATGGCGATGACGTCGGCGGCTTCGTCATCGGCCCGCCGAGGTCCGGTAAGGGTGCTTCGCTGATTGTGCCCAACTGCCTGCTTTGGCCTGACAGCATCGTCGTGCTCGACATGCGCGGCGAAACCTATGAGGCGACGGCGGGCTATCGCTCGAAATTCTCGCGCGTACTGCGCTTCTCACCGGCAGATGAGAATGGCGATACCGAATGCTATAACCCGCTGGATTTCGTGGCCATTGATCCAGATCAGCGCGATATCGACATCAACTCGATTGCGACCGCGCTGCTGCCGACGCCCAAAGGCGATGCCTATTGGATTTCCGATGCTCGAGCGCTGTTCGCTGGCGTCACATCTTGGGTGCTCGAAAACCCTGATATCATCGACAAGGACAAGAACCTTGGAACGGTCCTCAATGTCGTCGAGGGTGGCGACCAGCCGCTGCGCGAATGGTTGGAGGAGGTTGCCAATCCCGAGCTTCGTGCCGAGTGGATCAGCTCCTTCACCTATACCACCCTCGCCCGCTTCGCCGTCATGGCCAGCAAGCAGTTCGACGGCGTCTATGGTTCCCTCGCCGCCGCCGTGCGGCCCTTCAAGAACAATCGCATTTTGCGCGCGACGGCGCGGTCCACCTTCGACATCCGGGCGATGCGCCGCGAAAATATGAGCCTCTACCTGGATTTCCGTATCCAGCAGATCGCCTCGATCGGGCCAATCTTCAACGTGCTGATGGTCCAGTTCATGGACTACATGTCGCGCAACATGATGAAGCGGGGCGAACGCCGCGTGCTCGTGCTGCTCGACGAGTTCCAGAATCTCGGCAAGCTGGAAAATGCCCTGACCGTCGCCACCGTCCTCGGCGGTTATGGAATTCCGTGCTGGTTCTTCGTCCAGTCCCTGCGCTCGCTCGACAACGTTTACACCCGCGAGGGCCGGCAGACGCTGGTGAATTCGGCACGCGCGCAGATCTTCCTTGGCGCCCAGGATCCAGAAGATCAGCGATACGTCTCGCAGCTTCTCGGCGAGCGAAAAGAGGTGACCGTCGATAAAGCGGTATCGACGGGCGTGACCCTGTTCGATCGCAAGGGCGCTACCATGTCGCACAAGACCACGATGCGCCCGCTCATGCGGCCCGACGAGCTTGGTGCAATGCACGAGACGCGATGCGTCATCAAGCTGCGGAACCAGCAGCCGATCTTCGGCGTGCGCAATTTCTACTATGCCGACGGCGGGTTGATGAAGCGGGCGTGGTGGCGTGTGCGAACGCCGAAAAAGGAGCAGGGTGTCACAGTCGCAATCGGCGCCAAACATACGGATTTCGAGGTCGCTCTGTCCTCTGAGCTGCACTTCCCAGCGCCTTCGCTCGCTGGAGCAACGTTTGTCGCCAAGAGTTTCGAAGCCGGCAACGAGCCATCGAGAACACCGTCCACTGCACGTATTCCCGACAACCGAAATGATGCGCAGCGGGTGGTAGCTGATTCTCAGCATGCCGTTCATGAAGCCGGCGGCGACGAGCCGGACTTTAGATTTGCCATGAAGAGGAGTGCAGAGCGACAAGCGAACGCGGACAAGTCCCTCGAGAGGATACTTACTTTGCTTGGCGGCACGCCCGTCAAGAAACGGGCGGCCAAAAAAGTCCAAAGGGAAGTCGCATCGGTATTTTCCGACGAATAGCCCAACATCCGGAACACTTTAACACGGACATTAAAAGGCTGGTCGATGGCCACCGCGATGGGCCGCGTTACACTATTCCGACATCTCAGCGGAGATAGCTACCGCCATTGACGTCAAGCGTCGCACCGTTCAGCGAGTCTTGGCCGTAGCGCAGCACGAAGGCGACGAGTTCCGCAATTTCTCTGGGTTCGGCCATGTCGCCGATCGGGATGTCATCTATCGCCTCTGCCATGCTATGCGTAGCGATGAACTTCTCTGCCATGTCGGTGCGTACCAAACCGGGGGCTATACAGACTGCAGATGCACCTTCCCGACCGAAGCTGCGAGCGATTGATTTCGTGAGATTGATCATAGCCGCCTTCGCCGCAGCATAAGGCATCGAATCCCGTGCCCCACCGCGCTGACCAGCGCGGCTAGCAATATTCACGATGCGCCCACCGCCCTCGGTTTTGAAATGAAGAACCGCCTCCTTGCAAAGATCGGCGGCGGCGAAGAGATTTACCTGAAACTCCTTCTGCCATAGTGCCTTCCACTCGCCGTGCGAGTTTTCAATCGAAATTTCCGAGCGATTGCCAGCATTGTTGACGAGGCCGTGGATTCGGCCCGCAAAATCAACCGATTTCCGCCAAAGCGCGGATACTCCCTCGTCTTCGTAAAGGTCAGCTTGTACGATGAGACCGTTGCCACCGATCTTGGCCAGCAATTCTTGCGCTTTATCCTCATTCTTCCTGTAGTGAATGATCGGCCTCGCCCCTTCCAACGCAAGTCGCTCTACGACCGCCGCTCCGATCCCACCTGAGGCACCAGTAACCAAGATCGTCTGCCCAAGCAAAGACTGGTCCATGTTCATATCCTTCGTTGATATTCGCCTTCGCAAATCGGTGATCGCACGCAAATCTCCATGGAGTGAGATGCGACCACCATGTTCTTGGTGGGATTCACCTTTTCGGCCAGGGTTTGGCTCACATATTCGGATAGACCGGCCCCTCGCCGCCCTGCGGCGGCACCCAGTTGATGTTCTGGTTGGGGTCCTTGATGTCGCAGGTCTTGCAGTGCACGCAGTTCTGCGCGTTGATGACGTAAACTTGCCTGCCGTCCTTCTCCACCCATTCGTAGACGCCCGCCGGACAGTAGCGGGTCGACGGACCGGCATAGACGTCGAGTTCGGAGGTCTTCTGCAGCTCCGGGTTCTTCACCTGAAGGTGGACCGGCTGGTCTTCCTCGTGGTTGGTGTTCGACAGGAACACCGAGGACAGACGGTCGAAGGTCAGAACGCCATCCGGCTTCGGATAGTCGATCTTCTTGTGCTTGGCCGCCGGCTCCAGCGACTGCGCATCGGTCTTGCCGTGCTTCAGCGTGCCGAAGAAGGAGAAGCCGAGGAGCGTGTTCGTCCACATGTCGAGGCCGCCGAGCGCCACGCCGACCGCAGTGCCGAACTTCGACCACAGCGGCTTGACGTTGCGCACCTTCCTGAGGTCCGAGCCGATGGCGCTGTCGCGCCAGCCCTGCTCGATCTCGATCGGCTCGTCATTGGCGCGGCCACTCGCGATTGCATCCGCGAGCTTTTCGGCGGCGAGCATGCCCGAGAGCACCGCATTGTGGCTGCCCTTAATGCGCGGCACGTTGACGAAGCCCGCCGAGCAGCCGATCAGCGCACCGCCCGGAAACGACAGTTTCGGTACCGACTGGTAGCCGCCCTCGGTGATGGCGCGTGCGCCGTAGGACAAGCGCTTACCGCCTTCGAAGGTGCCGCGGATCGCCGGATGCGTCTTGAAGCGCTGGAATTCCTCGAAGGGGAAGAGATAGGGGTTCTTGTAGTTCAAGTGCACCACGAAGCCGACGGCAACCATGTTGTCTTCGAGGTGATAGAGGAACGAGCCGCCGCCGGTCTTCATGCCGAGCGGCCAGCCGAAGGAGTGCTGCACGAGGCCGGGCTTGTGGTTCTCGGGTTTGACCTGCCAGAGTTCCTTGAGGCCGATGCCGAATTTCTGGGGTTCGCGATCCTTCTGAAGGTCGAACTTCGCGATGAGCTGCTTGGCGAGCGAGCCGCGCACGCCCTCGGAGATCAGCGTGTATTTTCCCAGCAGCGCCATGCCGCGGGTAAAGTTCGGGCCGGGCTCGCCGTTGCGCTCGATGCCCATGTCGCCGGTGGCCACGCCGATGACGGCGCCCTCGTCATTGTAGAGCACCTCGGTCGCGGCAAAGCCGGGATAGATCTCGACGCCGAGCTCTTCCGCCTTGGTGGCGAGCCACCGACAGACATTGCCGAGCGAGACGATGTAGTTGCCGTGGTTGTTCATCAAGGGCGGCATGGCGAAGTTCGGCAGCCGCACCGAGCCGGCCGGGCCGAGCAGCAGGAAATGGTCGTCCTTCACCTCGGTCTTGAACGGATGGCTGTCATCCTCACGCCAGCCGGGCAGCAGGCGGTCGATGCCGATCGGATCCACAACCGCGCCGGACAGGATATGCGCGCCGACTTCCGAACCCTTTTCCAGCACGACGACCGTCAGATCCGGATTGGCCTGCTTCAGCCGGATCGCCGCAGAAAGCCCCGCAGGACCGGCACCTACGATCACCACGTCGAATTCCATACTCTCGCGTTCGGGGAGTTCCGCCGTTTCGGTCATGCGAAGGCCGCCGCGAATCCACGATCGAGGTCGTCGATCAGATCGTTCACATCCTCAAGTCCCACCTGGAGGCGGATGATCGACATCTCGAAATCAGGCCGTCGAACAATTCGGTCGGAGAGGCCCACCTGAACTGCAAGGCTCTCATAGCCACCATAGGAATAGCCAAGGCCAAAGATCTCCAATGCATTCAGGAAACTCTTTGGATCTGCGGCACGCGGCAGGGCGAACGAGAAAAGACTGGAAGAGCCGGAAAAGTCGCGTCGCCAAATTGCGTGACCAGGATTGCCTTCAAGAGCAGGGTGGTAGACCTGCTCGACTTTGGGGTGGCCTTCGAGCCATTTGGCAATGGCAAGCGTTGATTGCTGGTGCGTGTCGAGCCTTCGGCCCATTCCCCGCAATCCGCGGAGGATTTGATATGCGTCATCAGACCCTACGCACATGCCGAGAACCATGTGCCCGCGATTGAGTTTCGGCCAGCATGCCTCGTTGGCGGAGACCGTACCCATCAGAACGTCTGAATGTCCTCCAAAATACTTGGTTGCCGCATGGATTACGATATCCGCGCCGATACCGATGGGCTTGAAAAAGAGGGGCGTCGCCCAGGTGTTGTCGATCATCGTGACGATAGCGCGTTCTTTGCACACCGCGACGATCGCCGGCACATCCTGCATCTCAAAGGTGTTCGAGCCGGGCGTCTCCAAGAACACAACCTTCGTTTCCGGGCGAAACAGAGAGACGATATCTCCGGCGATCAACGGGTCGTAGTATTCGACCGCGACCCCCATTCGCGGCAGCACCTCGTTCGCAAACCGACGGGTCGGGCCATAGACGGAATCCGTGATAAGCACATGATCCCCTGCCGAGAGAAAGGTCAGAAGCGGGACAGAGATCGCGGCCAGTCCGGACGGCACCAAAACTGTTCCGGCAGCACCTTCGAGTTCCGTCAGCGCCGCACAAAGAGCATCAGTCGTCGGCGTGCCATGTGTTGCGTAGGTGTATTTCTGGTTCTCGCTTGCAAGCGTCTCGGCATCCGGAAAAAGAACTGTGGAGGCGCGCACGATCGGCGGGTTGACGAAACCATGAAATGACAGCGGATCATAGCCGGCGTGGCCAAGCTGCGTATTGGTTCCGATTTTCTTGCTCGAGTGCGACATTGAAATTCTCTCCCTGGGATATGGGGTTATCAGGCGAGTTCGGAGGACATGCGAGCCAGGTCCTGCCAAAGACCCTCTGCAAGGCTGCGCCCGACGATAAGTTCGAATCCGCTGTCCTTCACGCGGGTAAGGTGGACGGAAACATGGCCGATCAACGCCACCGTGGAGTTCCCGATGGGAAATGCGGCGGCGTCGAAGTCGACCGCGCTTCCCTTTGCGAGGACGTCCTCGACGGCCGATCCGGCAAGCGATAGGCGAACGCGCCCATGACTCTGGTCAACGGCATAACCTACCGCATGAATACTTGCTTCAAGACTGTCCAGTTCCTCCCGCGCCCAAGCAGTATTCCCGACGAGAAGCCACTCGCCCGGAGCGGCCGGTCGAACCTCGCACTCTTTGTCGGCCGTGAGATCTGCCAGGAGCGGTGCGAGATCACCGGCTCCCCTTCGGGCTAGAATTTGAATGATCGACCCCTCCGGCAAAGCACGAAGATCGACTTGCTTCACGTTGATCGGTCTTAGACCAGCAAGGACGGCCCGATGTTTGATACCAGCCTCAGCCATGGAGTCTTTCACCTTCTGAATCGTAGAAGACCGGGCTGCAAAGCCGGCAGGGAGTGAATTCTTGCTGAAGGCTGTCGTAGGCGATCACCTCTTCCCCATGTCGAGCCGCCCCACGCTTGACCAAGGCCAACCCGATCTTGGAGCCGACATGCGGTGAGAACGCCGTCGAGGTCACATAGCCCTGATCGTTCTCCAGCGTCCACGAAGCATTCTTTTCGAGGATGTGCGCGCCACTCCGGATTGCGGCTTGGTGATCAAGGGGAACGATCCCGACAAGTTGCGGCCGCTCCGGGTCACGGAGGCCCTCGCGCGCCAGCATGTGCTTGCCGATGAAATCCGCTTTGGAAGGTGAGACCATCTTGGCAAAGCCGAGATCAGCCGGAACGACCGTACCGTTAATCTCGCTATGGGTTACATGGCCTTTTTCAATCCTGAGCACGCTGAGCGCCTCGACCCCATAGGGTTGAAGGCCGTGGTTCTGGCCGGCGATCATCAGCGCATCGGCGACGCTCTCGCCGTAACCTGCGGGCACCGCAAGTTCATAGGCAAGTTCCCCTGAGAAGGAGATGCGGAACAGCCGCCCATGAAGTTGACCTTGGAAAAGTGATATCTCCCTAGCGCCGAGGAAAGGAAACGCCGCATTCGACAGGTCTTCATCAACGATCTGCTGCAGGATATTTCGTGACTGGGGTCCAGCAACCGCCATTTGCGCCCAATGGTCGGTAGACGACGAAAGATGAACGTCGAGATTCGGCCATAACACCTGGGCGCAGAATTCGAGATGGTTCAGAACGCCTGCTGCATAGGCTGTCGTGGTGGTGATGAAGAAATGGTCTTCAGAGAACCGGCTGACGGTTCCGTCATCGTAGATCATACCGTCTTCGCGCAGCATGAGGCCGTAGCGCGCTTTCCCGATGGGCAGCTTGCGCAAGCCATTCGAGTACACCCTGTCGAGGAACTCCGCCGCATCTGTTCCGAGGACCTCTATTTTGCCAAGCATGGAAACATCGCAAAGGCCGGCATTCGCCCGAACATTGGTTGCCTCTCGATCGACGCTCTCCCGCCAGGTCGTTTCGTAGTCACGCGGGAACCAGGCGGAGCGATACCATAGACCGGATTCTACAAACACGGCGCCGTGCTTTGCCGCCCAATCGTGGAGCGGCGACTTCCGGACCGGCTGGAAATGCTCCCCATGGTAGGAACCCGCTAGCGATCCGAAGGAGACAGGCGTATAGAACGGGCGAAATGTCGTTGTGCCGACCTCTCTAGGGGACACGCCGCGCGCGTCGGCAAGGAGACCGATCGCGTTCACATTCGACAGCTTGCCCTGATCTGTTGCCATCCCATTCGTCGTGTATCGCTTCGCGTGCTCGACATGGCCATAGCCTTCCTGGACCGCAAGACCGAGATCTCTGTGGTGAACGTCATTCTGAAAATCCACGAAGGCTTTACCGCGGATACGCGGAATCGACCACAAGGCGCGCGCCGGCGGGGCAACAATATCATCCTCGATGGTTCCAAAATCCTGCTGCTCTACGCGAAAACCGAGATCGCCAACGAGACTCGCTGCCTTTGCAGCACCATCGTCCAGACATGCGGCGATCCCGGAAATAGCATTGCAAGAGCCCGCAACGACGAGCCCGCTCAATTCCGGTGCGAGGAATGCCGCATACTGATCAGACCAATCGGGCTTGCCGCCGCGGTGGCAGGCAAGGTGTATGATTGGGCTAAAACCTCCAGCCATTGCCAAGGCATCGACCTTCAGGTTTTCTCTCCGATTGCCGTGCCAGATATCGACTGAAGATAACATCTTGCCGCCGCGGGCGTCCGAAACCACCGCACCGCGGATGACCCGGAATTCACCGAAATATGGCGGGTTCGCGTCATTTCGGCTGTCGATAACGGCAACAACCGGTTGCCCCCTCGCTTCGAGATCGCGCGCAAGAGCATAGCCGCTATCATTCGTCGTGAAGATCGCAGTTCGAGTGCCCGGTGCGATAGCAAAGCGATTCAAATAGGTTCGCATTGCCGTCGCCATCATGACGCCCGGAATGTCATTGCCACCGAAGACGAGCGGGCGTTCCTCCGAGCCGCTGGCCAAGAGCGCCTTCTTGGCAACGATGCGCCAGAGCCTTTCCGCGAGCCGGCCGGCATCGGCAACGCTATCCCCCCTTTGGACACGCTCCACCGCGCCGAAAACGTTACCATCGAACCAACCGAATACGGTCGTACTGGCCAGCACCCGCGCATTGGGGAAGGAGTTCAGCTCGCCCACGGCTTGCCGCACGAATTCCGGGGCTGACACGTCGCCAATCGTTGCGGTTTCCGAAAGAAGCGAGCCGCCAATCATTGCCTGCTCGTCGACGAGCACAACGCGCGCACCTGATCGCGCGGCCGTTAAAGCGGCCGCTATGCCGGTGGGTCCACCGCCGATCACCAAAAGATCGCAATGCGCCCAAGTCTTTTCAAAGCGATCAGGATCCGCTTCGCCCGACGCTTTTCCGAGACCCGCCGCTGTCCGGATCAGCGGTTCGTAGACCATTTCCCAGAACCACGACGGCCGCATGAAGGTTTTGTAGTAGAAACCGGCGCCCAGGAAGGGAGAGAGCAGACCGTTCACCGCGCCAAGGTCGAATTCAAGGGAGGGCCAGCGGTTCTGGCTGGAGGCTTCCAGACCGGCGTACAGCATCTGCGTCGTGGCCCGCGTATTGGGCTCAGAGCGCCCGCCGCGGCCTACCGTAACCAGTGCGTTCGGTTCGGAGGCACCGGCTGTAAGGATGCCGCGCGGACGATGATATTTAAAGCTGCGACCGACAAGTTGACGACCGTTGGCCAGAAGCGCAGATGCCAACGTGTCACCAGCAAAGCCTCGCATCGACTTTCCGTCGAAGGTGAATGCTAGTGGTGCGGCACGGTCGATGAGACCGCCGGCCGGTAGACGATGGGTGCTCATCGAGGGTGTTCTCCTTCGAGCGTAGCATCCCGGCTCGCCTCAATTTCATGGGTTGCAGTGTCGCGGGTGACGATCAGCCAGCGGCGGCATCCGGCCGTATGGTGCCAAAACTCGTCATGACGGCCGCGGGGATTCGTGCGCAAATAGACATACTCGAACCACGTTTCCGGGTTGGCCAGCGTTTCTGGGCGTGGGAGGGCGGCCCCCTTTACCGTGAACTCTTCCTTCGGGCGGCCGCCGCAATGTGGGCAGGGAATAAGACTTGCCATTCGTTCAATCCAGATCGGCAGGGGTTAGTGCAGGTTCGGTTGTGCGCCGCTTCCGGTTTCATCGATCAGATAACCGCGCTCGAAACGGTCGAGCCGGAATGCCGATGCGGTCGCATGCGATGTCCCGCGAGCGAGCAAGTGGGCGAAGCAATAGCCGGATGCCGGCGTCGCCTTGAATCCGCCGTAGCACCAGCCCGCGTTGAGATAGAGATTTTCGATTGGCGCTCGATCGATGATGGGCGAACCGTCCATGGACATGTCCATGATACCCCCCCAGGACCGAAGAATACGAACGCGCGAAAGCGAAGGGATCATCGTCTTCGCCGCCTCCGCGACATGCTCGACGGTCGCCAGATTACCGCGCTGGGCATAGGAATTGTAACCATCGATGTCGCCGCCGAAGACCAAGCCCCCCTTGTCAGATTGCGATATGTAGAAATGCCCCATTCCAAACGATACGACGCAGTCGATGAAGGGTTTCAGTCCCTCTGACACGAAGGCCTGCAACACATGGCTTTCAATCGGAAGTTTGAGGCCCACCATCTCCGCAAGCCTCGACGAATTGCCGGCCGTGGCCAATGCCAGCTTGCCGCAGCCCATGAAGCCGCGGCTGGTCTCGACGCCAACAACTTTTCCATCCTCGCGGCGTATTCCGTTGACCTCGCAATTCTGAATGATGTCGACGCCGCGGCTGTCGGCCCCGCGCGCGTAGCCCCAGGCGACGGCATCGTGGCGAACCGTACCGCCACGGCTCTGGAGGAACCCGCCCAAAATAGGAAAACGCGTGTTGTTGAAGCCGAGGTACGGTGCCATCGACTTCACTGCATCGAGATCGAGCAACATTGCATCGACGCCATGGAGGTGCATGGCGTTTCCCTTCCGAATGAAGGCGTCGCGCTGGCCGTCCGTATGAAAGAGATTGAGCACGCCGCGTTGGGAAACCATCGCGTTGAAATTGAGCTCCCGCTCCAGCCCTTCCCAGAGTTTCAACGAGAATTCGTAGAAAGGATTATTTCCAGGAAGCAAATAGTTCGAGCGGATGATGGTTGTGTTGCGTCCGACATTGCCGGACCCAATGTAGCTCTTTTCCAATACAGCTATGTTCGAGAGCCCGAATTCCTTTGCGAGATAGTAGGCCGTCGCAAGTCCGTGACCGCCACCTCCGACAATGATGACGTCATAATGCGGCTTCGGTTCGGGGCTGCGCCAGGCTGGCTTCCACCATCTGTTACCGAAGAGGCCGTTCGCAAAAATCGAGAGGGCAGAGTAGCGCATCGAAAGATACCGAATATGCTGCGGGGAAATGCAGCGCATCGCATGATGCTGCGATGCGCTGCCGGACATTCGATCAAGCCGGGTTCGAGCCCGCCCAGCCCGAGATCGCCTTGGCTTCGAGGAATTCTTCGATCCCCCAGAGTCCGCCCTCGCGAGCCCGGCCGGATGCCTTCACGCCACCGAACGGCGAACCGGCGCCGCGAGGATTGCCATTCATTTCGATCATCCCGGCGCGGAGTTGCGAGGCGACGCGGTTACGCCTTTCGCCGTCGGTGGATTGGACGTAATTCGACAAGCCATAAGGCGTATCATTAGCGATCCGGACAGCCTCTTCTTCGGTGTCGAAAGGGATGATCGTCAGGACCGGTCCGAAGATTTCTTCCCGTGCGATTGCCATGTCATTGTTGGCGTCGGCAAAGATCGTCGGACGGACGAAGTAGCCCTGTTCATGCCCTTCCGGACGACCGAGACCACCAGCGATGAGACGCGCCCCTTCTTCGATTCCCTTCTGGATCATTTCCTGGACCTTCTGGAACTGCGCCTCCGATGCAAGCGGTCCGATATGGTTGCCAGGCTTGTGGCTGGAATCGACCACGAGGCTTTCCGCAACCGCCTTCGCCTCGTCAACGACGCGATCGTAGATCGACCGCTCTACCAGCATACGCGTTGGCGCATTGCAGCTCTGCCCGGTATTGTTGAAGCAATGGAGGACACCGCGTTTCACCGCTTCCGCGTCCGCGTCGGCAAACACCAAGTTGGCGCCTTTTCCACCAAGTTCGAGGACCACCCGTTTCAGAGTTTCTGCCGCGGTCTTGGAGATCGCGACGCCGGCCCGCGTGGAACCCGTGAAGCTGATCATTTCCACATCGGGATGCGAGGACAGACGCGTGCCTACGCCAGCACCATCGCCATTGACGAGATTGAAGACGCCCTTGGGGAAACCAGCCTGGTCGATATATTCCGCGAACAGCATCGAGGAAAGCGGCGCGATCTCGGAGGGCTTGTGGACCATGGTGCAGCCCGCCAGCAAAGCGGGGATGACTTTGAGAGTCACCTGATTCATCGGCCAGTTCCAGGGAGTGATGAGGCCGACGACGCCGATCGGGTCCATGAGGATGCGGTCGTTGGGAGCATGCGGACCGAGCGGCCGGATGAACTCGAAGTCCTTGAATGCGGTGATGAAGTTCGAGATGTGCCAGGTGCCGGCGCCGACTTGCTTTTCCAGCGCCATGTCGATAGGCGCGCCCATCTCCAGGCTGATTGCCTGGGCCATTTCCGGTGCGCGGCGCTTGTAGATTTCGAGCAAGCGCTCGACCAGCTTGAGACGTTCGGCGGGGGCAGTCTTCGACCAGCTCTCGAACGCACGCTTGGCGACCGCGACCGCCCGGTCGGCGTCGGCGGGGCTACCGATGCTGATAACTGCGCAGGCCTCTTCTGTCGACGGGTCGATAACGGCGAGTTCGCGGGCTTCCAGCGGTGCCACCCATTCGCTATCGATGTAAAACAATTTCTTTTCCAGCATTGCTGTCTCCAATTTTTCGAAAGGAAGGACGTTGCCCGCCGGAAGAGCGGGCATCGATGGCATTAGATAATGAGGTCGATGAGGAACGGTGCCTTCTGCCTGAAGCTCTGCTGCATCAGGTCGGCGCACTCTTCCATTGTGGTCGCGCGTGCGGCCTCGACGCCCATGCCATTTGCCAACTTGATCCAGTCAAGATCGGGGTTCGAGAGGTCAAGCATGCCCATCGCTGTCGGGCCGGGAACGGCGCCGACGTTCTTGTATTCGCCGATCAGGATATTGTACTTCCGGTTATTGAGCAGGATCGTCGTGCAAGGGAGCTTTTCTCGGGCCTGCGTCCAGAGCGACTGCAGGGAATACATCGCGGAGCCGTCTGCCTGCAGGCTGATAACCCTTCGATCACCGCCACCGGCGACCGCTGCGCCGGTGGAGACCGGAAGGCCGTCGCCGATCGCGCCGCCGCCAAGGTTCAGCCAGTCGTGAGCTGGGGCATTGTGCGTGAGCTTATAGAAGTCGCGGCCATAGGAGATGCTCTCGTTGGAAACGATCGAGTTTTCGGGCATCAGGGCCGCGAGGGTGACGGCCAGGTTTTCCTGTGTCGTGGCTCCACGCGCGGGTTCGGGGCGCGGACCCACATCCGGGATCGCCACCTCGGGAGCACCGAGTTCATCGACAAGCGCCTGCAGCGCCGCTACTGAATCTTGGTCGAAACGGGAGAGTACGTGGATCTGGGCATTCGACGGATACTGCGTCGAGGGCTTGCCCGGATAAGCGAAGAAGCCAACCGGCGCTTTTGCGTTCACCAGAACGATATGCTGATACTGTCCCAGCGCCTGTATTGCGGCGTCAGTCCCGTACGGCACGCGCTCAAGCGCTAGGCGGCCACGGCCGCGCTGCATGTGACCATTGGTATAGGTCGCGAGCAGATGGGCCCCCGTCGCCTCGGCGACCCGCCATGCAAGAATCTGAGAGGGAGCCAGCGTCGCCTGATCCGCAAGAAGGATCAAGACATTACGGTTCGAGCGAAGGACGCGTGCA
The DNA here is from genome assembly GCF_017306585.1 of Mesorhizobium sp. Taxonomy (GTDB): domain Bacteria; phylum Pseudomonadota; class Alphaproteobacteria; order Rhizobiales; family Rhizobiaceae; genus Mesorhizobium. The sequence continues at coordinate 79,466 of NZ_JAFKIC010000106.1, forward strand.
ACGTTTTCGACCGCATGGGGGTCGATCGGCGGAGCGGCTGGAACAGGAAGCGCATCAGCCACCACGCCACCCGGGTTCCACGAAGCATCGGCGGGGAGAATGAGAGTCGAAATCTGACCGGAAACGGCGCGGGCATTCTGAACTGCAACCGCCGCATCACGACCTACCTCTGCAACGTCGGTGCTTGTACGAACCCAATGCGAGACAGTCCGCGCCATTCCTTCGGTATCGGCCGTCAGCGGCGCATCGAACGGGCGATGATATGTCGCCTGATCACCGACGATGTTCACGATGCCAGCGCGGGCGCGCCGAGCATTGTGGAGATTGCCCATACCGTTCGCCAGACCGGGACCGCAATGGAGCAGTGTTGAAGCCGGCTTGCGCGCAATCCGGTAGTAGCCGTCGGCCATACCAGTAACGATGTTCTCCTGAAGGCCGAGAACGCAATGCATGCCGGGGATGCGATCGAGCGCTCCGACGAAGTGCATTTCGCTGGTGCCAGGATTGGCGAAGCATGTGTCGACGCCGGAATTCAAGAGGGTATGAACCAGGCTTTCAGCGCCGTTCATCTGATTGGTGGCTGCTTGTGAGGACATATTTCTGCACCTGTTAGTTACGACAAAGGGTTGTAGTGGTAATAGGGAAATCGTTGCGGGGAGAACGGCGCGATCGGGACGCTCGGCTCTCGGCCGGCGACAAGATCCGCGACGATCTCCGCGGTTCTGGGCGCCGCCGTCATGCCGCCCCAGTCATTGAGAAGGTAGTTGCATAGCGCTTCGTCATCGCCAATCACCTGACCCGACGAAGTCTTGCCGCCCACAAGCTGACGCCAGTCGACGAAAGCGTAGAACGTACCGGCCGGTGCCTCGCATGCAAGATTCGGAATGGTGGCGAGTTCCGCCATCACGAGATCACGGCGTTTGCGGTATTCGCTGAGATACTGCTTGACGCTTTCCTGTGGCCCGGTCAGCGCTTCCGCTGCTGCGGCCTGCGCGATGGAGCAGGTGCAAGAGGTGGATTGGCTGAGAACCGCACGAATCGCCTTCATCAGCGGCGCCGGACCGCCGCCATAGCCGATGCGCCAGCCCGTCATCGCATAGGCCTTGGACACACCGTTCACGGTCAGGATCCGGTCGCGCAGATCTGGCCGTAGCTGAGCCGGGGTGACGAAGGGCTCATCCTGATAGATGAGATGCTCGTACATATCATCGACCATGAACCAGACCTGCGGATGGCGTGCGAGCACATCGAGGATAGGTTCGTAGTCTTCCTTGCGATAGATCGAGCCGGTCGGGTTGGACGGCGAGTTGATCAACAACCAGCGGGTACGCGGCGTGATGGCCCGTTCCAGATCTTCTGCCCGCAGGCGGAACCCATCTTCGGACCGTGTTTGCAAAATGATCGGCGTCGCGCCCATCATCTCGACGATGTCGCTGTAGCTTACCCAGTAGGGCGCCGGAAGAATTACCTCGTCGCCAGCCTGGATCGTCGCGAAGAATGCGCTGAACAGGAGCATCTTCGCGCCGGTCGTGACGACGATCTCTTCCGGCGTGAAATCGAGCCCGTTTTCGCGTTTGAACTTTTCGCGCACGGCAGCCTTGATCGCGGGCGAGCCATCGAGCGCGGTATAGTGAGTATCCCCGGCGCGCATCGCCTTGATCGCCGCTTCCTGAATATTCTCAGGTGTATCGAAATCCGGCTCGCCGACATGAAGACCCACGATGTCGCGGCCCTGGCGGCTGAGTTCTGCCGTCGCGGCCATCATGCGAGAGATCGCCGAAGGTCCGACCTTCGACAAGGCGTTCGACGGCTTGAACACCGCGGCGGCCGAAGTATGGATATCTGCCATTGTTAGTTCCTCTTCCAATTCATGGGATACTTCTGCGTACATTCGCCATCGACTGAGATGACGGAACGCTTGACTTTTGATGCGCTCTCATGGCCTCGGCGCCTATCGGAGGGCTGAGGACGCGTGTCGGTGTTCAGGGCTCGGCCGTCGGCGGCCAGACCGTTCAGAATGAGCTCGCAATACTCCATCGCGAAGGAGGAGGCGGGACGGCCATGCCCTGGCTTGAACCAGCGAACCATCCAGTTCAGCATCGAGAGGATCGCGCGGCTTATCGACCGGGAATCCGTATTTCGATAGCGGCCGGATTCGATGCCTGCGAGCACGATCCGTCGAAGAAGCTCTTCGTAGGCGTCGCGCAGTTCCTGCGCTTCTTCGAGCAGCCCACCATTCTCCATGCCGCCGTAGCCCACCAACATCGTGACGAAGCCATGGTAATGCGCTTCGAAGTAGTCGGCGTGTGCCGTCATAAAGCGGCAAAGAGCCTCCGGGGCCTCGTCGTCACCATCAACAGCGATATTTACAGCTTCAAGAAGGCCCTTGAGCGTCCGGACGATGATAGCCTCGTATATTTCCTTCTTGTTCGGGAAGTAATGGTAGATCGCGGCCTTGGTGACGCCGACCGCTTCCGCGACACTTCCTAACGAAGTCCCATCGAAGCCCTCCCGCGCGAACAGTTCGGCGGCTTCGTCCAGAATCTTGCCGCGTGCATTCTCCATCGTGGGTGGACGGCCCTGGCGGCGAACGCGCTCCTTCTGCATCAGAGCTACTTTCGGGTCGTCGCCGGGATACCGGCAACTACGCCCATCTCCAAAAGCTGATCGACCCGATCTGCGCTCAGATCCAGCTCGGCCTGAAGGACTTGGCGGGTATGCTCGCCGACCTCGGGTGGAAGTGTCGGCGGAGCAAACGGACTTTCCGACATGCGCAACGGGCTGCGCACGGAGCGGAAGGTGCCGATCCTTTCGGAAGGAACCGAAACGACAGTGTCCCGAAGGATTGCAACATCGCTAGCGAACGCCTGGCCGACAGTGCGAAGCTCGCCAGCCGGGACTCCGACGGCGCGAAGTTCGGCGAGAAGCTCATGCAGTTTACGATCGCGCAACTTGTCCTCGATGATCGGCAGTAACTCATCACGCGCCTCGGTTCGTCCTTTATTGGTGACGAACCGCTCATCCATCGCGAGATCCGGCAGACCGATGATCTTGCAGAACCGCCGGAACTGTTCGTCGTTTCCGACTGCGAGTGCAATTCGGCCATCGACGCAATCGAACAGTTGATATGGTACGATGCTCGGATGAGCGTTGCCATAGCGCAACGCTTCTCTTCCGGTATTGAGATGACCCGACGCGACGTTGGCCAACATGAACATCGCGCTGTCGGTCAGGCTGATGTCGAGCCACTGGCCCTTTCCGGTGCGTTCGCGCATAAACAGGGCAGCGAGAATTGCTTGCACGGCATTCATGCCCGATATGAGATCGATGAAGGCGACACCGAGCCGCATCGGCTCGCCATCCTTTTCGCCCGTAATCGACATGAATCCAGATTCAGCCTGGATAATGAAGTCGTAACCCGGACGCTCCTCCAGCTCGTGACCGCGGCCATAACCCGATATGGAACAATAGATGAGCCGAGGGTTGATGTCCTTCAGATCGTCATAGGTGAGCTTGAATTTCTTGAGCGAGGCCGGGCGGAAGTTCTCGATCAGGACATCGCTCTTTTTTGCGAGTTCAATGATCAGATCTCTTCCTTCCGGCTTGCCGATGTCGATCGCAACGCTCTTCTTGTTGCGATTTGCGCCCAGATAGTAGGTTGAAACACCCTCCACAGCCGGCGGCATCCACGTCCGGGTGTCGTCCCCGGTTCCAGGTTGCTCAATCTTCAGCACGTCAGCACCGAGATCACCCAACGTCATTGTTGCCCAGGGGCCGGCCAAAACGCGAGACAGGTCGAGAACCTTGATTCCGTTCAGTGCGACGCTCATCGGAAACGCGATCCTTCCTCTATCCGTTTCAACAAAATATCGGAGAAAGGCCTACGCGGATAAGGCGGGGCAGCTCTTCTCCTCACGGTGAATCGAGCCGCTTAATGCACCAGACTGCTCGGGCGGAAGCGACCTAATTACTTACCGTCCGAACAGTATATAACTGATAGCGGCATGTCAATCGCCATGCCGCTCAGAATTTAGTGTCTTGGAGGCTACACGATAGCGTTGTGGCGCACCGCACAACCGGAGCCGCGGACGGCCTAGGAGGAAGTGTGTAAGGTTTTGGAGATAAACTTTTTGAAGCGGTCCGGTGCAGCTTCAGAGAAGAGTTTTGCGGGCGGCGCGTCCGCGATGAGCGTACCCTTTTCCAGAAAAATGATGCGGTTCGAAACCTCCCGTGCGAAATTGATCTCGTGGGTGACAATGAGCATTGTTCGTCCCTCTTTAGCCAGATCTCGAATGACCTTCAGGACCTCCCCGACAAGCTCCGGGTCTAGCGCCGATGTCGGCTCATCGAACAGGATGGCTGCTGGCCGCTGAGCAAGCGCCCTTGCAATCGCTGCGCGTTGCTGCTGCCCGCCCGATAGGTGTCTGGGGTAACTGTTGGCTTTGTCGGAAAGCCCCACCTTCGCCAACAGTGACATTGCTTCGTCCACACATTCCGTTTTTGAACGCTTCTGAACATGGACCGGCGCTTCAATGACGTTTTCGAGGATCGACATGTGTGGCCATAGATTGAAGCCTTGGAACACCATCGCGACGTCTGACCGAATCCGGTCGAGCTGTTTTCGATCCGCGGGACGGGTTCCATTCTTGGTCGTTCGCATGGCGATTTCCTCGCCCCGGATGGCGATTGTTCCCGCGCTCGGGGTTTCGAGCATGTTGATGCACCGGAGCATTGTGGACTTGCCAGAGCCCGACGATCCAAGGATCGAGACCACCTCTCCTTCATGTGCTTCGAACGTGATGCCCTTTAGCACCTCAAGATCGCCAAAGTTTTTATGGAGGTCGCGAATGGAAATTACGGGAACGTTATTCGTCTCGATTGACGTCATGGCCGCGCCTCAATGTTTGTTTTGACGGGGAGATCGCGCTGATGCGGTGACAGACGGTATTCAAGTAGAGCGATCAGGCGGGTTATTATGAAGTTGAGCGTCAGATAAATTGCACCAGCGACGATAAACACTTCGAAAGCGCGAAATGTCTGGGAGATTAGCTCCGCAGCTATACCAGTTACTTCCATGATGGTGATGGTGGAAGCGAGGGAAGTTGCTTTTACCGCGAGAATGACTTCATTGCCGTAGGCTGGCAAAGCCTGCCGGAATGCGATCGGAAGGATGATGCGCCTGTACAGTAGAAAACCGGACATGCCGCAAGCCCTTGCCGCCTCAATCAATCCGGCCGAAACGGACTTTAGCCCTCCGCGGATGATCTCACTTCCATAGGCGCCGACGCTAAGCACTAGAGCAGTGATGGCGCACCAGTAAGGTTCACGGAAAAACGGCCAGACACCCCAACTCTGGAGTTCGTGACGGAACTGTCCGAGGCCGTAGTAGATGATGAACATCTGCAGGAGGAGCGGCGAGCCGCGTATGCAAAAGACGAAAAAGGCAACGCATTGGGAAGCGACGGGGACCCGCAGGTGCGCAACAATCGCCAGGGCTGTTGCCAGGACTGTCCCGACAAGTATCGCCGTTGCGGCCAATTCGAGCGTAATAGGCAAACCGGCAATGAGCCTGACGAAAGCCTGCCAGAGAAAACCGAAATCGATCACTGTTTAGCCCCCCATCCTGCACGCAGAGCGATACTCGGCGAAGCGGAAGAGAAGCGACGAGACCACGGTGATTGTCAGATAGAGCAGTCCAGCCGTGATAAAGAACTCAAACGGTCGGCGCGTTGAACCCGAAGCCATTTGAGCTTGCCGAAGCAGTTCCACAAGCCCGACGACCGAGATGAGGGCCGTCTCTTTCAGGGCCAATTGCCATGTGTTGCCGAGGCCCGGCAATGCGTAGTGCAGTACCTGTGGTGCAACGACGCGCCTGAACAGTAGCCAACGGCCCATGCCAACCGCATGAGCCGCCTCGATACTGCCCTTGGCGACAGTGTTGAAAGCGCCTCTAAGCACTTCAGCTTGATAAGCGGCAGAAATGATCCCGATCGCGAGAACCCCAGTAGCGAACGTAGGCATTCCAACAAAACCGTTCGCCCCGAAGAAGCCGGCGAAGGTCGACAAAAGTGAGTTTCCGCCGAAGTAGAGTAGATAGATGACCAGAAGATCAGGCACGCCTCGCAGTGTGGTCGTGTAAGCGTCGGCGACGCCACGAGCCAAACGGATTGGTGACATTTTTGCCCAGGCAACGAGGCTGCCAAGAATAGACCCGATGAGGAACCCCAAAACGGCGATAGCGGACGTGACGCCCGCGCCAGCGATGAGGACACGACCCCATCCTCCTTCACCAAAACCAACAAGATCAGTGTAATTCATGCAGCCAACCCACAGCTTGTCCAATACAATGCGCATTTTCAGAAATTACGGATGTGAAGGGCACAGTGGCGGCCTGATCGAATTGGGGATAGCCCAATTGTCGAACTACGAGACACCTGCACGGCCGCGCTCCCTCAGCCACGCTCCTCCAGCGGCATCACAGTTCGCACAAAATATTTTTATTGCAAGGAATCTTTTTTTTAGATACAAAGTTTTTGTTCGATTGAAGTTTGGACGCGTCGAGAAAGTGTGCCAGGTCAATCAGACAGTCCGTCGGACGACCGTATGTCGGCGTCGCCAGCCGCCGGCGGTCATCACGGAATTGCATAAATATTTACATCCGTTAAAAGTTTTCAGCGCGTTGAAACTCAAAACGGTGTGAGGCCATGATCAATCAAAAGTCTGGGGGGAGGCATGCAGGAATGGGCTTGCGGGAGCGCCAACGCCTAATAAGGCGGGAGAACATTCTCGCTGCGGCGAGTGATTTGTTCGCGGCACACAGCTTCAATGAGGTTAGTCTCGAAGCCGTCGCCGCGCGCGCTACCGTCTCCGTCCCCACCATCTACTCCTTTTTCAAATCGAAGCACGATCTGCTGCTAGGCTTGCTTGAGGAGGACAGGCATATCCTTGAGCCGAATTTGGCGCGCGTTGTGGAGCGGCTGCCAAACGATCCTGTCCAGGCGATGGTGCTGATCGCCAAATCGGTCCTTTTGGATGGATATGATATTTCAAGAAAAGGCGTGTGGAGGGAGATCCTGGGGGCATCGATACACATGGGCCCTGAGCAGCGCAGCCAGTTCCGTGAGCTCCTCTCGATTACTGCAAAACATGTGCGTGTCGCTTTGAACAAGCTTCGTGGGACAGGCTCGATCCATGATGATGTTGATCTGGATAGCGCAGCCCGCATTATCCATAGCGTCATACGGCACGTATTTGTCCTTTACATAACCAGTGAGGAAGCAACGGTCGATGATCTCACCGCCATGCTTGAAGAAGACCTGAAGACTGTCCTGTTTGGCATTGCGATAAGAGCTTAGCCCCTACGCATCCGCAAATCATGGATATCAAGACCTTGGATGGGGTCCGTAAAGGTCTCACCAGGAGCGGTGCATCTGTGCGTTTTTTCTGACGCCCTGCATGGATGTACGTGAAGGCAACGCAACAACATTCACACTGAGGAGGACTATCGATGAAAAAATTCTTGTCCAATCTACTTATCGTAGGGGCCTTTGTACTCCCCACGATGCCGGCGCATGCCGGGGAGTGGAAGAAGATCGTGATCGGCATGGACGTCAGTTATGCTCCCTGGGCATATACCGATGCCAACGGCAAATTCCTGGGATACGAAGTCGACCTCGCGAATGACCTCTGCAAACGCATGGAGGTCGAATGCGAACTCACATCGCAGCCTTGGGATACGATCATTCCCAGCCTGCAGGCCGGGAAGTTCGACGCCATCATCGCGGGAATGAACATCACGGAGGAGCGGCTGAAGGAGATCGATTTCTCTGTCTCTTATGCGGCGAGCCCGCGCGCTTTCCTGACGACGAAGTCGAGCAAATTCGCAAATCTTCCGCTTGGCGAATCCATCCTTGATCTGGAAAAGGACGCCGATTCCGCGACCAAGCAGATCGACGCGGTCCGCTCCGAACTCCCTGGCTCGACGCTCGGCGTGCTGACCGCTTCCGCCAACACCCTCTTCGTCGAGAAGAACTTCGCCGACGTCGCGGAGATTCGGCAATACAAGACAGCCGAACAATACGTACTCGACCTCCAAGCCGGCCGCATTGATATCGCTTTCGATACACTGCCCTACCTGATGGGTGTTCTCAAGGGCGCGGATGGCGGCGATATGGTTGTCGTCGGGCCGAAGCTTGCGGGCGGCCTGCTAGGTGCTGGCGCCGGCGTTGGCCTTCGCAAGAGCGATGCGGATCTCAAAGCAATGTTCAACAAGGCTATTGAGGACGCGAAGAAGGACGGAACGATCAAGGCGCTCACCATCAAATGGTTCGGCGCGGATCTTTCGCCGACGTAAACTTGCAGAATATTCCTTCAGACCGCATGTCGTCTTTACATACCGACTAGTCGCTTAATAATTCAAACTCAATGGAGATGATTCTTCATGTATTTCAACTTAAACCGACGGGCATTTTTCGCAGTAACTGCGCTTTGCCTGACATCCCTGACCGCTCTGGAAGCCACGGCCGCAGCCGACGTCTTGCCGTCGACAATCGCCGGAAAGGGTGAACTTGCGATTGGTCTCGAGTCGACCTATCCCCCCTTTAATTTTCAGGATGAATCCGGCAATCTCGTCGGGTTCGAGGTCGATTTTGCTAACGATCTCTGCAAGAGGCTCGGACTGACGCCTAGATATGTGCCGACACAGTTTGACGGCATTCTCGCGGCTCTCGCGTCTGGTAGGCTCGACGTCGTGATCAATCAGATCACCATCACTCCGGAACGTCAGAAGAACTACGATTTCTCGGTTCCATACACGATCACCAAGATCCAGATGGTCACTCGGAAAGAACTCGCAGCCGAGCTGACGGCACCTGAAAAGCTTTCAGGGCGCGCCGTTGGCGCGGTGCTCGGCACGAACTTCGAGCAATGGGTTCGTGCCAACGTCCCTGACGCGGACGTCAAGACCTACGACCTCGACGCCACCATGTATCGCGATTTGAAGGCGGGCCGGATCGACGTGGCCCTCAACGACACGATGGTCGCGGCGAGTCTGATCAAAAAAGCCGATTCGGGCTTCGTCACGGCGGGCGAACCGTTCGCCCCCCAAGAGCAGGCGGTCGCAATGCGAAAAGAACCGGCACTGAAAGCTGCCATCGACAAAGCCATCGAAGAAATGAAAGCCGACGGCACTTTGACGGCCATGTCGATCAAATGGCTCGGTGTCGATGTCTCGAAGTGAGACTGTGCGTTCCTACCATCAAGCAGGAGAGCTGCGAATGCAGCTCTCCACAAAGAAAGTGAATGAAGATGACGATGATACCCAACTCCAATGAAGCGCGGGATATTGCGTACCACTTCCACGCCTATACTGACGCCCGGAAGCATGAAGCGACGACGCCGCTTATCATTGACCGGGCTGAGGGGGCTTACGTCTACGACAGCAACGGGAAGCGCTACCTTGAAGGCATGGCCGGCCTTTGGAGCGTCGCCGTCGGCTTCGGCGAGCGGCGTCTCGTGCAAGCCGCTGCACGGCAGATGGAACGCCTGAGCTTTGGCCACAATTTTACTAGCCGGACGCATATGCCGGCGATCGATCTTGCGGAAAAGCTAGTAGAGATCGCCCCGGTCCCGATGAGCAAGGTGTTCTTCACGAATTCCGGTTCCGAAGCCAATGATACCGCAATCAAGATGATCTGGTACAGGTCGAATGCGCTCGGCCAGTCCCAGCGGAAAAAGCTTATTGCCCGAGAACGCGCCTATCATGGTGTCACGCTGGCCTCGGGCAGCCTGACCGCTTTCTCCTACAATCACGAATCCTTCGACATGCCCATTGCCAACGTCCTACGTACGGGCAGCCCCCATTTCTGGCGCGATGCGGAACCTGGTGAAAGCGAAGAGGATTTTGCATCCAGAAGGGCGAACGAACTGGAGAAGCTGATCCTCGATGAAGGTCCGGAGACAATCGCTGCCTTCTTCGGCGAGCCGGTCCTCGGCGCCGGAGGTGTTGTCGTTCCTCCGCGGACCTACTGGGAGAAGATTCAGGCCGTTCTGCGGAAATACGATATACTGTTGGTCGCTGACGAGGTCGTGTGCGGCTTCGGCCGAACCGGTAACATGTTCGGTTCCCAGACGTACGATATCAAACCGGACATTATGGTTCTCTCGAAGGCGCTCTCCTCGTCATACCTTCCGATTTCCGCTCTGCTCGTGAATGACAAGGTGTACCAACCGATTGCTGATGAGAGCCATCGCATAGGCACCTTCGGCCACGGCTTTACCGGCGGTGCGCATCCGGTTGCGGCGGCCGTGGCACTCGAAAACATCGCCGTCATCGAAGATCGCGACCTCGTCGGCAACGCATCACGCGTCGGTCAATACCTGCGTGACGGCCTGCAACGTTTCTCGGATCATCCGTTGGTGGGAGAGGTTCGTGGCGTTGGATTGGTCGCCGCCGTGGAACTGTTCAAGCAGAATTTCCCAAATGCAGCCGGCCTCAAGAACGGAGAACTGGGCGCCAAGGCAAATGCGTATCTCGCCGAGGAGGGCGTGCTTTTGCGCGCAGCCGTCGACGCGCTCACGATTTGCCCGCCTCTCACGATCACCGTGGGGGACGCAGACTTCTTAATCGAGAAGATCGGCAAGGTTCTCAATCGAGTTACAGCGGAACTCGCCGCATAGCGTACGCGAAATACGGATGGCAGACCACGACAGCGTAGCGGACCGGAGTTTCATGCCCCGGTCCGCATTCGCAGCGATGCTGACGGGACTGATGATCCAACGGCTCGAATTCATTCGGTATTTTTCGAATCGGGTCTCCTGGCTTATTTACTTACCGTCCAAACAGTATATAAATGCTTTAAATGCCATTGGTGGCGCAAGCAAACAGGTGAGACTACATGGCTCTCGATTCAGACACGATGAATGAACTGGTGAATACGGTCGGGCGTTTCGTTAGAGAGCGTCTTCGTCCTCTCGAGGAACAGGTCGCCGATAACGATGCTATCCCGGTCGAAATCCGCCAGGAGATCGCGAATTTAGGTCTATTCGGCCTGACGATTCCCGAAGAGTACGGTGGCCTTGGTCTCAATATGGAGGAAGAAGTCCGGATCGCACTGGAGCTGGGCAAGACCTCTCCCGCCTTCCGCTCGCTTATCGGGACCAATAACGGTATCGGCTCGCTCGGCCTCATTCTCGACGGCACGGAAGAGCAGAAGCAGCGGTATTTGCCTCGCCTTGCCACCGGCGAACTCATCAGCTCATTCGCGCTGACCGAGCCGGAAGCTGGCTCGGATGCTGCGTCGGTACGAACCACTGCAAAGCACACTGAGAACGGCTATGTGATAAATGGCACGAAACGCTTCATCACAAACGCCCCTCACGCCGGTCTTTTCACCGTTTTCGCACGCACTGACGCCTCGAAGCCCGGCGCCCAAGGTGTCTCGGCGTTTCTGGTCGAAGCAGGAACGCCCGGCCTTTCGCTCGGCCCCATCGACCGCAAGATGGGTCAGAAGGGCTCTCATACGTCGGATGTGATTTTGGAGGATTGCCTGGTCCCGTTCGACGCGCTTCTCGGCGGCGTTGAGAACCAGGGCTTCCGTACAGCCATGAAGACGTTGGATCGCGGTCGCCTGCACATCTCGTCGATCTGTGTTGCAATGGCCGAACGCTTGATCGAGGACAGTTTGCGCTATGCAATGGACCGCAAGCAGTTCGGACAACCGATCGCCGAATTCCAGCTCATCCAGGCGATGCTCGCCGATAGTCGCACGGAAGCCTACGCCGCACGTTGCATGGTGCTGGAAACTGCACGGCGCCGTGATGCAGGCCAGGACGTGACGACCGATGCCGCGTGCTGCAAGATGTTCGCAAGCGAGATGGTCGGTCGAGTCGCCGACCGCGCCGTGCAGATTCATGGCGGAGCCGGCTATATGGCCGAATACGGCATCGAACGGTTCTATCGCGATGCTCGGCTGTTCCGCATCTACGAGGGCACCACGCAGATCCAGCAGATTGTGATCGCCAAGAACATGATCAAGGCCGCCTCGTAAGCGTCCCCTCACTCAGCCTTCGTTCTTCGGCGGGCTTGCAAGCACGGCGTCGGAGGGAGGCTGGACCGACGGCTCGAACAATCCTTACGGAGCCCGCTATGACTACAGAGACCCCCTCGCCCCTCGTTCAGAAATTTGGCTCAGGTCTTACCACCACCGAAATCGTTGATGGTGTCGGCCTGGTTTCGATCGACAATCCGCCTGTCAATGCGCTCTCGCGCGATCTCCGCGAAGCTATGATCGACGCCATCAACCATCTCGCTGCGAAACACGACGTTCAGTCGATCGTCCTTCTTGGAAAAAACGGTACGTTCATCGCCGGAGCCGACCTAAAGGAGTTCGGCAAACCCCTGACCGATCCCACATTGCCGGATGTCATTGAAACCATCGAGCAGTGCTCGAAGCCAGTCATCGCGGCAATCGAAGGGGCGGCACTCGGCGGTGGCTACGAAATCGCCCTCGGTTGCGACGCGCGGATCGCGACGGAAAAGGCTGCCGTCGGACTGCCGGAAGGAACCTTCGGAATAATTCCAGGTGCCGGGGGCACCGTCCGACTGCCTCGGGTGACTGATGCCGTCACCGCACTCGACATGATCGCGTCTTGCCGTCAAGTCAAAGCTCCAGAAGCCAAGAACCTCGGCCTCATCGACGCTATTGTTGGGAAAATTCCAGACGATGCGATTGCCTATGCTCGTGCCTTCGGGACCACGAAGATCAGATTAAGGGACAGAGAACCAAAGCCCTTCGATCACAAGGCGTTTGACCTTGCCGTCCAGCAGGTCTTGAAACGCGGTCGCGGGCGACCCTTCGTCTTCGACCAGACCGAAGCAATCTGGCAGGCAGTCACGGTTCCCTTCGATGACGCGCTCGCGTCAGCCCGCACCGCATTTCGGCGCCTCCGCGATTCCGATGAGTCGGCGGCCCTGCGGCATCTTTTCTTTGCGGAAAGGCAGGCCGCGCGTGTCGAGGGCCTCGCGGACGCTTCGCCCTTGTCGATCGAGACAGTCGGTATCGTCGGAGCCGGAACCATGGGCGCGGGGATCGCCGCCGCTTTTCTCGCCGCAGGTTATCCGGTGAAGCTCACGGACCTCAAACAAGAGGCCCTAGCAAGCGCACGGACCCGCATCGAAGGTTTTCTCGCGAAAGCTTCGAACCCCGCCGAGCTGACATTGGTCCATGATCTCGAAGATCTTTCAGAGTGCGATCTGCTCATCGAAGCTGCCTTCGAGGATCTGGCCGTGAAGACTGAGCTCATGGCTCGTTTCGACAGTTTCGCCAAGACCAATGCGATCCTTGCGACCAACACTTCCTATCTCGATGTGAATGTCATAGCCGCCGCGACCACGCGTCCTCAATCCGTCGTTGGACTGCATTTCTTTGCGCCGGCGCACATCATGAAGCTTCTGGAGATTGTTCGGGGCGAAGAAACATCACCGGAAGTCCTGCAGGCCGCTTTTGCGATCGCAAGACGGCTTCGGAAAGTCGCCGTCGTTTCCGGAGTCGGAGAAGGCTTCATCGGCAACCGCATCTACAATGCTTACCGCGCACAGAGCGAAGCGATGCTGATCGATGGCGCAAGCCCGGACGAAATTGATACCGCCCTTGAGGCGCTCGGTTTTGCCATGGGGCCGTTCAGCGTGTCGGACCTGTCAGGGCTCGATATAGCTTGGGCTAACCGGAAGAGGAAGCAGGAGGCCCGCGGGGACAAGGATGGTGACGTTCCGGTCCTCGAATGGCTTGTTGAAGCCGGCCGGCTCGGCCGCAAGACAGGTGCCGGCTGGTATCGGTATGACGATGGCCAACGCGCATCGGACCCAGACGTGAGAAATCTCATCGCGAAGGCGCGGGCACATTATGGCGCTGCGCCGAGGTCGCTGGACCGGGACGAAATCCAGGAGCGCACGCTTTGCGCGATCGTCAACGAGGCCCTGCTCGTTCTGGAAGACGGCATCGCTTCGCGTGCCTCAGATATCGATCTGGTGATGATCAACGGATATGGCTTTCCGAAACATCTTGGTGGACCACTCTTCTGGGCGAAGCGTCAACCACGTTACCGCCTTGAACGTACTCTTGCGACCGTAGTCGGCGGCGGCCGCCGCGGGAACCTCGCATTGCTCGATTGAACCAACCCATACTTTTTGGAGGAATCCGATGTCCCCAGCCTATATCTGCGCCTATATCCGCACGCCGATCGGCCGCTTCGGTGGCTCGCTCTCATCCGTGCGGGCTGACGATCTCGGCGCTATCCCCTTGAAGGCAATCATGGCGCAAAATCCCAACCTCGACTTCGAAGCCATCGATGAAGTGGTGTTCGGGTGCGCCAACCAGGCAGGCGAGGATAACCGGAACGTTGCACGCATGTCGTCCTTGCTCGCGGGCATGCCTGTGAGCGTTCCCGGAACAACCATCAATCGCCTGTGCGGCTCCGGCATGGATGCCACAATCACCGGTGCGCGCGCTATCGCTTCCGGTGAAGCTGACCTGGTGATCGCCGGCGGCGTCGAAAGCATGAGCCGTGCTCCCTTTATCGTTCCAAAAGCCGAGACGGCTTTCTCTCGTTCGATGGAGATTCACGACACAACGATTGGCTGGCGCTTCATCAACCCACTCATGAAAAAGCAGTACGGCGTCGACTCGATGCCGGAAACCGCCGAGAACGTGGCGGATGACTTCAAGATCAGCCGCGAGGACCAGGATGCTTTCGCGGTGCGTTCGCAAGCGAAAGCAGCACAGGCCCAGACAAATGGCCGCTTCGCTAAAGAGATCACCCCGGTCACGATCCCGCAAAAGAAGGGCGACGCACTAATCGTCGACACGGACGAACATCCCCGCGCGACAACCATCGATGCTCTCGGCAAGCTCCGACCGATTGTCCGCGCCGACGGCACTGTGACCGCAGGCAATGCGTCAGGCGTGAATGACGGAGCGGCGGCAATCCTTCTGGCTTCCGAAGCCGCCGTCAAGAAATTCGGACTGACTCCGATCGCACGCGTTCTGGGTGGCGCGACCGCAGGTGTAGCACCGAGGATCATGGGATTTGGCCCTGCGCCGGCGACCAAAAAGCTGATGTCCCGCCTTGGAATGCGCCAGGAGCAGTTCGATGTCATTGAGCTCAACGAAGCGTTCGCATCTCAAGGGCTTGCGACGTTGCGTGACCTTGGCATCGTCGACGACGATCCTCGCGTGAATCCAAATGGGGGTGCCATCGCCTTAGGACATCCATTGGGTATGTCGGGCGCACGGATCACGGGCACGGCGGCGCTGGAGCTGGCGAACACCGGCGGCAAATTCGCCCTCGCGACCATGTGCATCGGCGTTGGTCAGGGCATCGCGATCGCCCTCGCGTCAGTATAAGCATTGAAGGCTGGGCGGCGTCTCGTCGCCCATTCCCGAATTCCAGCTTGTTGTTCGTCACCTGAATGAACGTTGGCGTGCAGAACAGAAAAGCCGCAACCTGGTCGGGCTGCGGCTTTTTCCTTAACCATCACTTTCAGATTGCTTTACGCCATGGCCCGCAGGTCAGGCTTACGCTTTCGACGCGAGGCAAAAGGCCCAAAGGGGATCTCCGGCGGCGCGAAGGTCTCCGCGCTCGCCCGGTCCCAGCGATCGTACCAATCCGCCAACTCCGGAATTTCCTCCTCCGACAGCAGAAACCCTTCGGGCAAATATGGATACGCCTCATTGCCATCAAGGAATTCGTTGTCCGACTGGCGGAACATGAAGTGGTACGGCATGAAGTCGCGAGGATCGGTCAGGCCTGCGGCGCCGGCAATCTCGCTCAAGGCGCGCATCGTATTGCGATGGAAACGCGCGACACGGTCGCTCTTATCACCTACATCAATAGCACGCTGACGGGCCTGATCTTGCGTGGCGATCCCAACCGGGCACTTGTTCGTATGGCATGCCTGAGCCTGGATACAGCCTACGGCAAACATAAAGCCCCGGCCGGAATTACACCAGTCTGCACCAAGAGCAAGTGCGCGGGCGATATCGAACGCGGAAATGATCTTCCCCGCTGCGCCGAGCCTGATATCGTTGCGAATGCCCGCGCCACGAAGCGCGTTATGAACGAAGGTCAGGCCCTCAAGCATCGGCATGCCGACCCGATTGGCGAATTCCACCGGAGCGGCTCCTGTTCCTCCTTCCGCACCGTCAATCACGATGAAATCCGGTTTGATTCCGGTTTTCACCATAGCCTTCACCATGCCGAGAAACTCACGGCGATGACCGATACAGAGCTTGAAGCCTACCGGCTTACCGCCAGATAGTTCGCGCAATCTGGCGACAAATTCCATCAGACCGACAGGCGTGGAGAACGTGCTGTGTGCTGGCGGTGAGATGCAGTCTACACCCATGGGAATGCCCCGCGCCTCGGCAATTTCAGGCGAGATTTTCGACGCCGGAAGCATACCGCCGTGACCAGGCTTCGCGCCTTGGCTTAGCTTGACCTCGATCATCTTTATCTGAGGGTCGGCAGTGATTGCAGCAAACTTCTCCTCTGAGAAGCTTCCATCGTCTCCCCGACACCCGAAATAGCCGGAGGCGACCTGATAAATTAGGTCGCCACCACCTTCGCGGTGGTAGCGGCTGATCCCCCCTTCCCCGGTGTCATGGGCGAAGCCGCCCTTCTTGGCTCCCCGGTTCAGAGCTGAAATCGCGTTGCCGGAAAGGGCACCGAAGCTCATTGCGGAAATATTATAGAGGCTGGCATCATAGGGCTGGCGACAACTGCTCCCACCGATACTCACCCGGAAATCGAAGTCGGTGATATGTGTTGGCGTGGCAGAGTGGGTAAGCCACGAATAGCCGGCGCCATAAACATTTTCGATCGTCCCAAACGGCCTTTTGTCCTCGACACCTTTTGCGCGTTGATAGACCAGCCCTCGCGCCTGCCGGCTGAACGGAACCTCCTCGTGATCAGCCTCGATCATATACTGTCGGATTTCCGGACGGATGCTTTCCATGAGAAAGCGGATATGGCCGATCACCGGATAGTTCCGAAGAATAGCATGCCTTCTTTGCTTGATGTCGTAAACGCCAATCAGCGCGAGCGGAACAAGAACCACGGCAGGGACTGCCCACCAAGGGCTCGAAAGCGCGAGGCCCATGACCGAGAGGAGTGAACCCAAGAGAATTACGAGGAAGATGGCGTACCGCTGGTACAGGATCATAATTCCATTCCCTATTCTTCGTCGACGAGCGGGGCACGCGGTCGGAAGATTGCGATGAAGTACAGGTCGGTGAAAAATGAGGAGCGGCTATGCCGCTCTTTCCGCGATGTTTATGCCGGTGGCGAGGCGATCTTCGATGTAGAGCTTGCGTAGCTTTGCAGTCGCCGGACCGGGTTTGCCAAGTCCAACCGGATGACCATCGATCGAAACAACAGGCATAACGAAGCTGATGGAGTCGGTGATGAACGCTTCTTCCGCATTCTTGGCTTCTTCGAGCGTGACCGCAGCCTGACGTGTTTCAAGCCCCGCTCGTGCCCCGAGATCCAGAACCGACGCGCGAGTAATGCCATGCAGTAGGGCGTTTGAGAGGTCCCGCGTAATCAGAATGCCATCCTTGGTGATGATGTGGAAATTCGCTGAACCTGACTCCGTTATGAGGCCATCCTCCACGAAAAGCACATCATCATAGCCTTCGCGCAACGCCTCCATCTTGGCCATTGACGAGTAGAGAAGCTGTACCGTTTTGATCTGCCGGTGAGCCCATCGCCCATCAGGTGCTGTCTTCATTGTGATGCCACGTTCCCAGCCAGGGTTAGCCAGGATGGTGCGCGGCTGCGTGAACATCACGATCGTCGGACGGAGGCCATCGGTGTAGATAAAATTGCGGTCTTCCGCGCCACGGGAAATCTGCAAATAGACTAAGCCATGCGTAATGCCATTCCGGCGCGCGATCTCCTGGTGCAAAGCCAAGAGTTCACCTTCCGCGACCGGCATCGGAATTCCGAGCGTTTCGAGCGAGCGTTTCAGTCGATCGGTGTGGCCCTTGAAATCGATCAACTTGCCGTCAGCAACGGCAGTTACCTCATATATCGCATCCGCAAAAAGAAATCCGCGATCGAAGATCGAGATCGTTGCTGCCGTCTCGTCCAGCCATTGGCCGTTGACGAACACTGTCCTGCCCATTGTGCGCGTTCCTGTCATTTCGTTGGAAAAAATTGTGGGGCAGTCGCGGTTAGCCAATTGCCTTTTGCAGCTCCGGTAGGACCTCAAAGAGATCCCCGACAAGGCCGTAGTCCGCTACTTGGAAGATCGGCGCCTCCTCGTCCTTGTTGATCGCGACGATCACCTTCGAGTCCTTCATGCCGGCAAGGTGCTGGATCGCGCCGGAAATACCGCAAGCGATGTAGAGCTGCGGAGCGACGACCTTGCCCGTCTGGCCGACCTGCCAGTCGTTCGGTGCGTAGCCGGCATCGACGGCCGCGCGTGACGCGCCGACGGCCGCGCCGAGCTTGTCGGCGACGGGCAGGATCACTTCCTGGAACTTCTCCGACGAGCCCAGCGCACGGCCGCCCGAGATGATGATCTTGGCCGAGGTTAGCTCCGGACGGTCCGAGGTCGACAAGTCGGCAGAAACGAAAGCCGATAGATCAGAAGAAAAGGCTGCCGTCGAGAGTTCCTCGACGGCAGCAGGTGCGCCTTGGGAGGCAGGAGAAAAGGATGAAGAGCGGACAGTGATCACTTTCTTCGCATCGGTGGCCTGCACCGTCTGGATGGCGTTGCCCGCATAGATCGGACGCTTGAACGTGTCGGGGCTCACCACCTCGACGATCTCCGACACCTGCGCCACGTCGAGCAGCGCCGCCACGCGCGGCAGCACGTTCTTGCCGACCGAGGTGGCCGCGCCGAGGATGGTGTCGTAGGACCCGGCGAGCGACACGATCAGCGCCGCCAGCGGCTCGGCCAGATTGTTGGCAAGGCTTGCATCCTCGGCAACCAGCACCTTGGAAACGCCGGCAAGCTTGGCCGCCTGCTCAGCCGCCGCCTTGGCGCCCGCGCCTGCGACAAGCACATGCACGTCGGAACCGATCTTGGAGGCCGCCGTCAGCGCCTTGGCGGTCTGGTCGGAAAGGTGGGCGTTGTCGTGGTCTGCCAGAAGAAGAATGGCCATTATCGTAATCTCCTCAAATCTCGCCGATCAAAGCACGCCGGCTTCGGTCTTGAGCTTCTCGACCAGCTCGGCGACCGTCTTGACCTTGACGCCCGCCTTGCGGCCCGACGGCTCCTCGGTCTTCAGCACCTTCAGCCGCGGCTCCGTCGACACGCCGAAGTTTGCGGGCGACGTCTTGTCGAGCGGCTTCTTCTTGGCCTTCATGATGTTGGGCAGCGAGGCATAGCGCGGCTCGTTCAGGCGCAGGTCCGACGTGACGACGGCCGGAAGCTTGACCTCGATCGTCTGCAGGCCGCCATCGACTTCGCGCGTGACCTTGGCCGAACCGTCACCGATCTCGATCTTCGAGGCGAAGGTGGCCTGCGCCGTGCCGAGCAAGGCCGCCAGCATCTGGCCGGTTTGGTTGGAATCGTCGTCGATCGCCTGCTTGCCGACGATGATGAGGCCCGGCTGCTCGGCGTCGGCCACACCCTTGAGGATCTTGGCGACGGCCAGCGGCTCGACTTGATCGTCGGTCTCGACCAGGATGGCGCGATCGGCCCCCATGGCCAGCGCCGTCCTCAGCGTCTCTTCGGCCTTGGCAGGTCCGATCGACACGACGACCACTTCCTCGGCCTTGCCCGCTTCCTTCAGGCGCAGAGCCTCCTCGACCGAAATCTCGTCGAACGGGTTCATCGACATCTTCACATTGGCAAGCTCGACACCCGAGCCGTCCGCCTTCACGCGAATCTTCACGTTGTAATCAACGACCCGCTTGACTGGGACCAAGATTTTCATAGCAGCCTTGCCTTCCATATAAGGACGCAGCACCGCACCCAACGCGGGCGTGATAACGGCCTACGCTCTACTCCGTGACAGATGCGAATACTTATATTCCGTTCCGTCGGTAAGTAAATAGAAATCTTAGGACGCGCTTGCTCTCGTCGAGGCCGTTATCAGAGCAAGTTAGGTCACCGAACTTCTGGAGGGACTCTTTTTTCCCTTCCGACCCGTCGTTAAGTTGGCAACAAGAAGTTTGATCGGCGTATTGGTGTTTGTCGCGCATTGGTAATGTGGTAGCACAAGAGAAATCCCACTCTACGCGAGCAAACACCTACATCAGAGGCCCAATGAAGCAGACCAAAACAAAGCCCCGCATGGGACGACCGCCCGTTCTCGAAAATGCTCGCGATCGCATTCTTGACGAGGCCGCCGTCTTGTTCGGAGAGGGCGGTTTCGACAATGGCTCTATGAATGTCGTTGCCGAGCGGCTCGGCGTCTCCAAGGCTGCCGTCTACCATTATTTCGACACCAAGCAATCTGTTTATGACGCCATCATTGTACGCACATTGGAGGGACTGCTCGAACATGTCAGTAGAGCTGTTGCGGCGTCCACCACGGCTGACGGTAAGCTGAAATCATTCATGGTTTCGCACGCTGGGTACTTTGAAAAAAACTACTGGGGTTTCGTGTGCATGCTGATCGGATACGGCGGTATGGCAAATCCGGGGCTCAAGTCCGAAGCCAATCAGCTTCGTATCGAGTATGAGAGCATACTCCGGGGAATTCTTCGGGAAGGAATGGCAACCGGCGCCTTCCGCGAGGCGGATGTGACAATATCGTCTCACTCGGTTCTCTCTATGCTCAACTGGATGGTCCGTTGGTTCAAACCAGGCGGACAAAAACGCGCGGAAACCGTCGCAGCGGAATATTTTGATCTCCTTACAAATGGTCTCTACAGCCGATGAGAGTAAGAGCGGCAGGAAGATATCGCAGTGGGGTTTGAGGCAGTTTTTACAGGTCACCACTAGCTCTTCTTCGACTGAACCACCTAGCATCGCGAATGGCATTCTCCAGTCATTTGCGATGGCGCGCTGGAGTCATGGGCTTGCTCGCCTTATGCAACCTTTTCCGTACAAATTGCGTCACATCTATTCCTTTATGCCATTTGGTAATGGACATAAAAAAAAACAAACAAGCCTCGTGTGGTCATTAGGATCGACTTGAGGCGCACTTTGAAAAATGCTCCGGCTGGTTCTGTCGAGAATGAAGCCGATGTATGTGAATGCCAATGCACCAAAAGTTGTTGTGGTGGGAGCCGGAATTGTAGGCGCCTCGGCAGCCTATTTTCTCGCGAAGCAACGGATCGCCGTGTCTCTAATCGATACCGCTGGCCCCTCCGCCGGCGCGACGGGTTCTTCGGATGGTGCCGTATCGGTTGCAAGCAAACAGCCGGGGATGATGATGACGCTCGCGCAGAAGGCTCGAGCTTTTTATTCTCAACTCGCATCTGAAGGCGTACTGGCTGGAATCTATCATCCGCGACCCACGTTCTTAATTTCTCGTACTGAAGAAGAAATGGAACTGCTTGAGGTTCACGCACACGACCTTAGAGCATCCGGCGAAGAGACAGAGATTGCGGATTCAGAGCGTCTGAAACGTTTCGTTCCCGGTCTGAGTGATGCCGCTATTGGCGGCGTTGTTGTCTGGAACGATGGGCATGCGCTCGGTTATGAGGTTACCGAGCGGCTTCTGAGCCGCTCTGGTGTCGAGATTATCCGCAATTGTCGGTGCGATGCGGTAGCTACGGCCGGTGCCCGCGTAACGGGCGTTTACACATCGCAAGGACTCGTTTCCGCCGACGCTATTGTGGTCGCCGCAGGCTTGGGCTCGAGCCGGTTGCTTGGCTTGGAAGATGTGCTATTCGCGAGAAAAGGCCAGATCGTGATTACGGATCGGGGCGGGATTGGCCATGCCGCTTTTGACGGACATCTAATGGCAGCAAGCTATATTGCCGCCAAACGGCGAGGCTCAAAAACTGCACCCTCTCGTGTAGGCCTTGTTATTGATCCGCTCAAAACGGGGCAGTTTCTGCTTGGAGGAACGCGAGAGGACAATAGATCCGACACAGGCACCGATATCGAGTCGATTTCCCAAATCGTTCGCGAGGCAGCTGCGTTGTATCCACCGCTTCTGGCGCGCCGAGTGATTAGGACCTTTTCGGGCGTTCGTACCGCCACGCGTGACGGGCTGCCAATCGTTGGCCAACATCCGACTATCGAGAACCTCGTTCTGGCCACTGGATTCGAAGGAGATGGAATCTGCTTAGGACCATATACAGGGAAAATCGTGGCTGACATCATCACGGACAAGGTAACGGAACCTGAATATTCACTTCTCGCGCCCCAGCGCTTTCTTGCTGAACGAGCCGCTTCATGACACACGCGTTCTTATGGAATGGCCGGTTGATACCGTTTGTCGAAGGTCAAACCGTCGCTTCGGCGCTTGCGCTTTCAGGTGTCCGAGATTTCGGTTCGTATTCGCCATCGACCAGCGCCCGCTACTTTTGCGGTATCGGTGCCTGCCAAAGCTGCCTCGTCACGGATCGTGGTGGTGCTCCTTTCGAGAGCTGCATCACTCGGGCGGATGAAGCGATGTGCTTAAGGCCATTTCTCACTGATGCGGGAGACAACGATGTGTGACGCGCCCGTTCTGGTAATTGGCGGTGGGCCCGCCGGTGTCGCAGCAGCTGTCAGTCTTGCCGAAAGCGATCATCGAGTTGTTTTGGTCGAACAGCGCGACCGACTCGGCGGTGCAATTCACCGACAGCCCGCCAATCGTGACATCGTTCATTCCCTTCATGGAAGGCATCATACTCGCAACTGGCGTGCTCTTAACGAAAGACTGTCCGCCGTTCAGGGAAAGATCCGAATTCTTTACAATAGCGTCTTTCTCGGTGCCGACGATACCGGTCATGCCTTGATTGAAGATCGTGCATTGGGACGCACCCTTTCGGCCAAGGCAGCCGGACTTCTCGTTGCGGTTGGTGCGATCGAGCACATAGAACCTTTCGAAGGTTGGCAGCTACCCGGCGTCATGACCGCTGGTGGCGCGCAGCTCATGTTGAAGGAAACTGGGCGTTTTGTACCTGGGCGGACCCTAGTGGTCGGATCGGGGCCGTTGATATTTGCTGTTGCTGCGCAACTGGCGTCGGCCGGCGCTCCGCCAGTCGCGCTTGTGGAACGCGGAACACCTTGGCGAGCGCCAGGCGCGGCGTTTCGCCTGCTGGCAAGCCGGTCTACATTTGCGGAGACGATGAGATACGGATCCATTATCCTGCGTAAGCGGATTCCCTATAAAACCGGGACTGGTATCGTAAGGGCAGAAGCGTCCGGCTCGGTTCTTCTGGTGGAAGTCACTTCCGACACCGGTAGGATAGCGCGGTACGAGGTAGATAACCTGGTCATCAGCAACGGACTCCGCTCGAATCAGATCGGCTTGCCGAGAACTTCGGAGTCTTCTGTCTACCCTATCCTTCATGCAGGGGATTGCCGCGAAATTCTCGGTGCCGACGCAGCAATTGAGGATGGCGCATTTGCAGCTAGGAAACTTGTTGCTCTTTTGAAAGGGGCGCCAACTCCCTCTCCTTCGCATGAACTCGAAAAAGCGCGAAAGCTACAGGCTGCATTGAGGAAGCTGACGTCGCTCGACCACTCAGAACTGGTAGGCGATCCGATTATCTGCCGCTGTGAGGGAATGAAGCGCTCTGACCTTCTCAAGCTCGGCAATGGGCGGTCCGCGTTTGAAACACGACTGGTAGGTCGTTTCGGAACAGGGCCGTGCCAGGGCCGCTTCTGCCGCGCAAGCGTTAATCGGATCACCGGAATATCGGCGGAGGAACTCTCCGGAAGGAACCATCAGGAACAGCGATGGCCTTTGCGACCAGTATCGATCGCCTCTCTATGCTCCGTTACACCTTTTCAGACGGAATTCGAGCAGGAACCTATCTTGCTCCAGCCTGCGAATGCAGTTTCGTCAAAGCGATGACCGACCAGAAGGGCTGGCCGCGCCAGATCTAAAGGACTTCCGCGGAAAAATCTGCTGCGTTGTTCCCTTCAATTCTGCTCACGTCCTCCGGGCTTCACGAATTCACTTTGACCTTCGTGCTGGCCATCGTGTTCATCGGAATTATCCATCTCCACTTGCATCAGAAGCACACATGCCGGGTGTGTTGATTTTAGAAGTCGCAACCAATCCGCGATAGCTCCAAAATTGCCGTTAGGAAGACGAGGTCAATTTGTATCGTCTCGGATCGAAAATTCGTCACGATACCGAACGATCGCAACCTCGGCTTCTTCGGCAAAGGTTTGCGACAGGAATTTTGGGCAAAGTCAAACAAGGGGAACAACGAAATGGATGAATCGAGAAGAAACTTTCTGTCGGGCCTTCCCGCTATCGGTGCTGCGGCTGCAATCGCCGGAGCTGCTGCCGCTACTGGAGCATCGGCGCAAGAGGCTCCCGTCTCAGGTGAGGACGCGTTTGCCCGGATCCGCAAAAACGGCGTGATCCGCTTTGGTGCCGCGAACAGCGAGCCGTGGTATTTCAAGGACGTGAGCGGCAGTGACGCGCCTGGCGGGGTCGAATCCAACGGCGTGGTTTGGAGAGGCGTTTGCCCGGCCCTCGCCAAGATGCTGGCGGACGCGATGGGCGTGAAGCTCGAACTCGTCGAAACGACCTGGGGGAACGCCGTCGCGGGCCTCCAGGCCGGCCAATTCGACGTAATGCTCGCGCTCGATGGCACACCGACCCGCGCGCTCGCTATTGATTTCATTACCACTCAGATGGCCTGGAACCCTTTCAACGTTCTGGTCGCCGACGGCGTGAACGCCGCGAACTGGTCGGACCTCAACAACCCCGAATTTTCGGTCGCGGTGATGTTGGGCACATCGATGGACCAGTTTATTTCGAAACTCCTCCCCAAAGCGGAAATCGTGCGCTTCCAGGAAGCCTCGCAGACTTACGCTGCTTTCCAAGGCGGGCGCGTGAAGGGCATCACGGGCGCCGGGCCGGAAATGGATCTCCTGCGTGAAAAGTTGAAGATTGGCAATGTGGTAATCCCCAAGCCGCTCTTCGCAATCCCCTCCGGTGCGGGGCTTCCTTACGAGCCGACTCCGCGCTTGCGCGACTATCTCAGCACGTCAGTCGGATATCTCTACTTCGCTAGCGAAATCCAGAACGCCTACGAGGATTATGCCCGCTGGCGCGGCCTCGACCCCTCTAAATCGGTTCCCCTGATGCGCGAACGACTGCTCTGACAATACGCGGAGGAGGGCCAAACGGCACTCCTCCGTTTCTGAACAGGTCTCCCATATGGCTTACGACTGGGATTTTAGTGTAGTTCTGAGGAGTAATGAACTTCTCTGGAAGGGTCTTGTTGCGACCCTTAATCTAACCGCGGTGACTATCGCGATAGCAGTTCCGCTGGGTTTCATCCTTGCTCTAGCGCTTCTTTCGAACATTAGGATGATATATTGGTTTGCGCGCGCCTTCGTGGACTTCTTCAGAACGTCTGCCCTGCTGGTCCTGATCATATGGTTCTATTTTGCGTTCCCAATGATAACAGGGCTACGGGTGGGGTCCTTCGAGGCGGCCGCCCTCGCGTTGGGTCTGCAAAACTCCGCTTACCTCGCCGAAGTGTTCCGGGCAGGAATCACATCCGTCGCCCGTGGCCAATGGGAGGCCGGCAGGGCGCTCGGTCTACATCTCATCCCGCTTTTTTGGCTCATCATTGCACCCCAGGCAATTAGACCAATCATTCCCGTTCTGGTGAATGTGCTCAGCGAAATCATAAAGGGAACATCTCTCGCCGCTGCTATCGCCTATGCTGAACTAGCCTTTCAAGGTTCAATGGTGGCATCGACAACCTACCGTCCCCTTGAGACCTATACGATCGTCGCGGCGCTCTACTTCGTGGTTATTTTCCTGCTGAATCAGCTTGCAAGCTATCTTGAGCGCCGGCTTGGTCGAAACGAGGTCCGCGCATGAGCAACTTTCAGTGGGATTTTTCGACGATCTGGAACAACATCGGATATCTTGGTCAAGGCCTAGCCGGCACGCTATACTTGGCAGCAATCTGTCTTGTGTTTGGGACGCTCCTTGGCCTTCTGCTCGGACTGGCGCTCTCGTCACATCGAGTGCTGCTTCGAATACCGGCTCAGATGTTCGTCGGCTTGTTCCGCAATACTCCATCGATGGTGCAACTCCTTTGGATCTACTACGCCCTCCCCGTCCTGCTTGGGGTGCAGCTTAGCCCGTTCATTGCCGCCATCGTCGCGTTTTCGCTGTACAGCGCATGCTATATTTCGGGGATATTCAAGAGCGGCATTGTCTCGATCCCAAAAGGGCAGATCGAGGCTGCAAGAGCGCTAGCACTAACGCGCCTTCAAACGCTGCGTCTGGTCATACTACCTCAAGCCGTGCGCAAGATGATCCCACCTTTCGCCAATCAGGCCATGGAGATCATAAAACTGACCTCTATCGCCTCCATCATCGCCTATGGGGAACTCGTATTGCACACAAAGACAATTTCGGATCAGGAGTTTCGGCCGATTGAAGCCTATACAACCCTTGCCCTCCTGTTTTCCACAATTCTAATCCCTCTCGCTTACCTGACGCTCCATCTCGAGAAGAAATTCTCCGACTATAGGATGCCGTCCAAGAGCCAAAAATCCTAGCAGGAGAATAGCATCATGACCGAACTGTTCATCAATGGCGTTTGGCGCGCCGGCCGCAATGGAGCTGCCATTCCGGTCGAAAACCCGGCAACCGGCGAGACAATCGGGTCTGTCGCAAAAGCAGAACCGGACGATGTCGATGCCGCTATTGGTGCCGCAACGGTCGCGTTCCAACGGTGGCGCGAGAAGAGTGCATATCACCGCTATGGCATTATGCGCGAAGCCGCCAACCTTCTGCGTGAGCGGCAAGCGGAAATCGCGCGGCAAATCACGGTAGAACAGGGCAAACCTATCGCCGAGGCCCTATCGGAGGTAGCTGTCACCGCGGACGTGATCGACTGGAATGCTGAAGAGGGTCGCCGCGCCTACGGCAGGATCATCCCCGGCAGGACCGAGGACACGCGACAGCTCGTGCTGAAGGAGCCCGTGGGTGTGGTCGCCGCGTTCAGCCCTTGGAATTTCCCAATCCAGACCGCGGCAATGAAGGTAGCTGCCGCGATTGCCGCAGGTTGTGCGGTGGTACTGAAAGCTGCCGAGGAAACGCCGGGGGCGCCCGCCGCGATGGTGCAAGCCTTCGCCGATGCCGGCCTGCCTGCTGGCGTACTCAATCTTGTCTTCGGAGAACCTGCTCAAATTTCGGAAAGGATCATCGCCGACCAACGGGTCCGTAAGCTGTCCTTCACCGGCTCCACCATCGTCGGCAGGCATTTGGCGGCGCTTGCAGGGCGTCACCTCAAGCGCCTCACCATGGAACTTGGGGGCCATGCACCCGCAATTGTATTTGCGGACGCGAACTGGGAAGCGGCCGCAGAAATCCTTTCCAGCAAGAAGTACCGCAACGCAGGCCAGGTCTGTGGATCGCCGACCCGCATCCTTGTGCAGAAACAGATTTTCGAGAGGTTTGCGGACCGCTTTACGCAGCATTCCGCAGGTATCCGTGTTGGGGACGGGATGCACCCGGACACCCTCATGGGGCCGCTCGCCAATAGCCGCCGCATCGCGAGCATGGAAGATTTGATTGAGGACGCCACCAATCAAGGTGCCGAGCTGCGGCTCGGAGGCAAGCGAATCGGCAACAGAGGCTTCTTTTTCGAGCCGTCGATCGTAAGCGTCCGGTGAGGGACCATTTCTACTTTCACTTGGATGCGATGTTCTCGGCAGAGTCCTCTGGCAACACCCACGTAAAATGATTGTATGTCGATCCGCCGTAGATGTTGGACGTGATCGCCCCATCCAGTTCGAGAAGGCCCCGCTCTCGGAGGGCATGGGCTGAGCGGTTCTCGTAGGCCGTCATGTCAACTTGACGGATAGCTCCGCCGTCGGCCTTAACACGGTCAAGGAGCCTTCGTTGCGCATTCGTCAGCTTCATATCGATCTCCGTCAAAGGCTCCTGTCAGCGTTGTCTGGATTTCGAAGCGATGTCGAAGCCACTCATGAATGCCTTGTGCTGCCGCGCGGTCGCTTCACGCTTTGACCGAATGCTCGCCGCAAGCAGCGCGTAGGGCTGTTCGAACTCGGGCGTGGCGCTCTTCTCTGCTTCGAGATCGGCTATCTGTCGGTCGAGGAAAGGAAGTAGATGATTGTTCACTAGGTCATCCCAAGCACCGATGTCGGCCCGGGACAATTTTTCTCCACCTTTGGCAAGCCTGATGGTGCGAAGTCCGGCGTGCGGCACAAGTAGCGCAGCCCCTTCGCCGGTCGGTCCTCTGGGGTCATCTTGTACAGCCAGGTCCCGGGCAAAAAAATCCGAGTTCACATAAGCAATATCTGCGATGACCTCGATAGCGGTGGTTTTGTCGAAGTCAACGCTGCTCGCGTCATCAAAGTAGAAGGTCTCGGCTTGCATCTCATATCTCCTGCTCTCTCAATTCAATTTTACAGCCAAGATTCGGAATGTTGAGCTTGGACATAAGAATAATTTGCGGCGTCAGGCAAAAGCGATGTGCACCTTGCCTTGCGTCGGAAAGTCCGACGTCACGGCAATCTCTGTATTCCAAGGCAAGAGTTCATCGATTCGGTTGATCGGATGGTCCGCAATCCGGGATAGAACAGCACGCAGGTAGGCTTCCGGGTCGAGGCCGTTGAGCTTTGCAGTCTCAATCAGCGACAGGATCGCGGCAGCACGTTCGCCGCCTTTGTCCGAGCCAGCGAACAGCCAGTTTTTGCGGCCGAGCGCAATCGGCCGGATTGCCCGTTCGGCAGCATTATTATCGGGCATGTTGCCATCGGCGTCCCACGAACGCTCGGCAGATTCTATCCTGTCATGTTAGAATTGTCGTGTCGGGACAGGGGCGTCGGAGTGCGAAGAAGCGGGCAGGCCGAATTGACTTTGAGCTGCGAGCTCGCGTTGTTATCTGGCCGCCCCTGCGACTATCCCGTCTGCGCTGCGAGCGCGTATCCGTAGATGTCGCACAGCCCGCGCACTCCCCCATCAACAACATGGAGGATTTGGAATGCGGTCGATCGGAATGGATGTGCATCGAAGTTTTGCGCAGGTCGCGGTTCTTGACCGGGGCAAGGTCACCGAAGAATTCCGGGTGGAACTGGATTACGACGCTGTGGTGGCCTTTGGGCAGAAGCTTCGAAAGGATGACGAAGTCATACTGGAAGCGACTGGGAACACCTCGGCCATTGTAAGGTTGTTGACGCCGTTCGTGGCCAAGGTCGTGATTGCGAACCCGCTTCAGGTGAAGGCCATCGCCCACGCGCGCGTCAAGACCGACAAAGTCGACGCGCGGATTCTGGCACAGCTTCATGCCGCCGGCTTTTTGCCAGAGGTCTGGGCTGCGGATGACGATACCCTGAACCTGCGTCGTCTCGTGTCGGAGCGCGCGGCGCTCGTGCGATCAGTGCGACGGGTGAAGAGCCGGGTCCAGGCCGTTCTCCACGCCAATCTCGTGCCGAAATACTCGGGACATCTGTTCGGAAAAGATGGCAGAGACTGGCTTTTGACGGCCCCGTTGCCCAAGGCAGAGCGCGACCTCCTCGCCCGCCATCTTGATGAACTGGACTGGCTGAAGGGCAAGCTTGAAAAGCTGGATGGTGCCATGGCACGAATTGCGCTTGACGACACTCGCACGCGCAAGCTGATGACGATCGCCGGGATAAATTCTGTGGTTGCCACGGCGGTAATAGCCGCCATTGGCGACATCTCCCGGTTCCCGACGCCCGACCGGCTTGCGAGCTACTTCGGCTTGACCCCGCGGGTGCGCCAGTCCGGCGATCGCGGCGCAATCCATGGCCGCATCTCGAAACAGGGAAATGCGACTGCCAGAACGATGCTGATTGAAGCTGCCTGGTCGGCCGCCTCGGTCCCTGGGCCGCTGCGTGCCTTCTTTCTCCGGATCAAGGACCGCAAAGGCCTCAACGTCGCGGCGGTCGCCACGGCGCGCAAGATCGCAAATCTGATCTGGCAGTTGCTGACCAAGGAGGCTCCCTACAGATGGGCTCGGCCCGCCTTTGTCGCCATGAAGATGCGCAAGCTTGAACTTCGTGCCGGCGCTCCCAAAGCACATGGGCCCGCTGGTCCCGCCCGCGATTACTGGATCAAGGAAATCCGCCATCGAGAGATGGAGCTCGTTGCACAGGCGGAGGCAGCTTACGCGGCCATGGTCGAAGCCTGGAGAGATAGGCCACCTAAACCACAAAAAAGCTGAGAAAGGGGCTGTTCAACAACATCCGTGTCGATCTCGATACTGCCGTCATCGAGGAAACGGCAGAGCGATTTCCAACGGGAAAGCGCATATCGGCTCGCTTCCGCCGTCCCGGATTTTTGCGGCAGGCGCTTGAGGTTGTCGTCCAGCCATAATCGCAGGGCTTCGACCTTAGACTTGGCTCTTTCCTGCCGCACAGCTTTCCGCACGTTTGGCGGCTCCCCACGAATAGTCTTCTCGATCTCGTAGAGTTCGCCAATCCGACGGAGCGCTTCCTCCGCAATCGGCGCTTTTCCTGAAGTCGTCAGATCGAAGAACTTGCGTCTTGCATGCGCCCAGCAGGCGGCTTCCAGGATGGTCGGTGGGCCGCCTGGCTTGTGTGGCTCGTAGAGATCACGGAAGCCAGCATAACCGTCGGCATGCAGCACGCCGGAGAAGGTAGCGAGATGCTGCCGGGGATGCAGTCCTCTACGATCCGGGCTGAAGAAGTAGCAGACTGCAGGTGGGATCGTGTCACCATAGGGACGACCGTCGCGAACATAGGTCCACAACCGCCCGGTCCTAGTCTTGCCCTTGCCTGGCTCCAGAACTGGAACGGGCGTGTCGTCACCGTGAAGTCGATGGCCAGCGAACACATGGTCTCGAAGCTTCGCCAGCAACGGCTCCAGCAATGTGCTAGCCTTGCCGATCCAGTCGGCCATGGTCGAGCGGGACAGATCGACGCCTTCCCGCGCATAAATCTCGGATTGGCGATAAAGAGGCAGGTGATCGCAATATTTGGCGATCAGCACATGGGCAACCAGCCCCGGTCCCGGCTTGCCGCGTTCAATGGGCAACGACGGCATGTCGGCCTTAATCTGCGTATCGCAGCCCTTGCAGGTGAAGCGGGGCTGGACATGGCGCACGACACGGAATGAGGCCGGGACATAGTCGAGAACTTCGCTGACGCTTTCGCCTGCACGGATGAAGTCGGAGCCGCCACAGACCGGGCATGCGCAAGTTGCCTGGTGCGTCACGTCATGGCGTGGCAGATGATCGGGCAATGGCTGGCGGCTCGGCTTGGCCTTTGCCGGACCGGCAGTCGACGACAATGCTGGGGCCATGGCTTCCGCCTCGGCCGCCTCGATATCTTCCAACGCCAGTTCGAGCTGTTCGATGGCGCGGTCCATCTTTTCGGAGGACGAGCCGAACCGTGCCCGCTTGAGAACCGCAAGCTGCGCCTTCAGTTTGTCGATCAGGGTGTCGCGGGATTGAAGCTTTCGAGCCTGTTCTGCCAGTTGATCGGCCTGCGCAGCGATAATGGCTCGCAACGCATCGACGTCATCCGGCAGGATCGAAGGGCTCGTTTCCATGCCAAAACTGTAGCTGATTTGGCGTCAGATTGCCACTTATCTATCTGTAAAGATTCGCATCTGTCTTACGCGACCCGTGTCGGCGCAGAGGTCCAGGAAGGACGCCGCCAGTCTATACCTTCCCACAGCATCGACAACTGCGCCGCCGTCAGCCGGGCCGTGCCATCGGTCGCGGACGGCCAGGGAAAGCGGCCCTTCTCCAGGACCTTGTAATAGAGGCAGAAACCCTGACCATCCCAGAACAGTAGCTTGATACGATCACCACGACGGCCTCGGAACGCGAAGACCGAACCCGACGCGGGCCTCTGGCGAAGTGACGACTGCACCAGCGCCATCAGGCCATCGATCCCCTTGCGCATGTCCGTCACACCGCAGGCGAGATAGACGCGTACATTTGCGCCGGGCGCGATCATGCGTCTTCAACCGAGCGGATCAGTGCTTTCAGGACGTCAGCCGCAATGTTGGCCTCGACCTTCAAGACGCGGCCGCCCTTGCAACCGATCTCGATCCGCATGGGGCGTGCCGACCGCTTTGCCGCAGGCTTGTCGACGGAGGCGGGTCGCTCCGCTTCGTTGCTCGTCTCCGTGGCAATCAATGCGACCGGCAGAAAGGAGACCACCGGCTCCGACTGTTCGGCCGCGAACTTGCGCCGCCAGGCATAAATCTGCTGGGGTTTGACATCGTGCCGCCGCGCGACGTCGGCAATGCTGGCATTCGGCTCGGCAGCCTCCTGCAGTATCGAAAGCTTCTCGTCGTCGGACCAGTCGCGTCGACGCTCGACGCCCGTCAAAATCTCCATGCGGCCCATAGTTCATCCCTGATGACGTCTCTAATGACGGAATTAGTGACGTAACTTCAGGTGTTCGCGGGAAATCTCAAAGGCAGATTCACCGGACGCTTACCGTCGATCCTTGTCAACGCACCGATCAACGCCAAGGCTCGCAACGTCGAGCCCTTTGGCCCGGTGGCCCTTATAAACTCGTTCGACGACTTCGATGACGCCTTGATGGAAGCGAACCGCCTTCCCTATGGTCTTGCGTCCTACGCTTACACTTCTTCGGCGAAAACAGCGGCCGCGCTTACGAACCGAATCGAGGCGGGCATGATATCGATCAATCATCATGGATTGGGTCTGCCGGAGCATCCGTTTGGAGGCGTTAAGGATAGCGGCTTTGGCTCCGAGGGAGGCACGGAAGGCCTTGATGCTTATCTGTCCGTGAAGTTCGCTACGCAGGTCGGCCTCGACGCTTGAGGAACGTCTGTGCCGGAATAGACGACGGTTCTATGGCTTTCCGGCAGTTTCCGAGGATATTGGCATGTCACCGTAGTCGTGATTGATCTCAAAGAGCTGTGGGAATTTCTGCTGACAGAGATTTTTGAGCAACAAGATGTAGGGGTTTTGGGAGAGATATTTCGATTCCCCAAAATAGACCGGGATATCCTGCACCTCTTCTAAAACTCTAACCGCAAGGTGCGAGCGCGCGCTTTCAAGCGTCCAGGTAGGCAGTATTGTAAAGCCGAGCCCTGTCTCCACGCAGCGTTTAACGTTGGAGCTCGACGATGTCGAAATCGCAACTCTCGGCGATTTCCCGTCTCTGCGCATGAGGTCCAATGCCATGTTCCGCAACATATGACCGGGCTCAAACGTAACGTAGGGCTTCCCATCAGCCCAGTCCGCAACTGACGCAAACTCGTCTGGCGATTGCCAGTCCATCGGGTAGATCAAGGCGAGTTTGTAACTGCCGAGCGCGTGCTGCACCACTTCATCACCAATGAACGGCCGCTCCGTTATAAAGGCATCAACCTGTCCGGTCTTCACCAGTTCCACCAATGCTACGTCGCGTTCATAGCAAACGATCTGAACTTCCGGATATGTGGAACTGAATTCGCCAATGATGGGTTGGAAAAGATAGTAGAAGATCGCCTGCGGCATGCCGAAACGAATGACGGGACGCTCCTTATCGATGAGCTCGTTAAGACGGCTCAACATCGCGTCCAGCTCTGGTACAAGCAGATTGTAAAGCGTGCGACCGCGTGCGGTCAGAACCGTTGTCTTTGCGCCTTGCTCCGACACGACCAATCTCTCGCCGAGTATCTGTTCGAAACGACGAATATGATTAGCTACAGACTGATAGGAAATATTTAATTTTCGAGCGGCGGCAGAGTAAGAACCTTCCTTCGCGACCAGATGGAACGTTTGGACGAGGGTCAGGCTGACATTCTTCATTGAGAAACATTTTCCTTGATGGGCATTTGTTCTATATCCGGGCGCGTTCGAGCGCCTGGAGATGCTGCATTGCCCCACTGGTTCACGCCAAGTTTGGTAGCAAAAGCCCCTTGAAATGACTACAAGAAAGATCGCGGCTTGCGTTCGATAGCAATTCGCGCCAACGCGGCCAAAGTTCCAAGGTTTCCCCTACAAGGGCATCGCATATTTGTATTCTGCTCGATTTCTCAAGCGGCTAGCCTGCTCCACACATTGCCCGCGCACGGCGTCGGAGAAGGTCTTGTCGGCTATCTCCATACTTCCGACCGGCATGGAATTTGGTCTCCGGCAAACGAGTGGATTTCAATGAAATACAAGTATCTGATCGTAGGTGGCGGCTCCGCCGGATGCGTCCTCGCCAACCGACTCTCCGAGACCGGGAAGCATAATGTATGCTTGATCGAGGCTGGTCCCGATACCCCGCCAGAAGACGTGCCGCGATCGGTTTATGGCGATGCATTTCTCCCAGACTATTTCCAGCCCAACCGTTACTGGACCGAGTTGACAGCATACGCAGACCCGGTCGGTAACCGGTCGCCGCAGCAGATAGAAGCAGACATGAAACCAAGGCGCTACGAACAGGCGCGCGTCATGGGCGGCGGATCGACGGTCAACGGCCAGGTTGCCATTCGTGGGCTTCCATCTGATTACGACGAATGGGAAAAGCTCGGAGCGGATGGATGGTCGTACCGAGACTGCGAACCATACTTTCAAAAAATGGAGAACGACATCGACTTTCCCGCCGTAAGCGGGCAGCCGGCAGGACGAATCCCTATTCGACGGACCTTTCCTCAGCACTGGAGCAAGTTTGCGCTTGCCATGAGGGAAGGCGTTGCGACCAAGGGAATCCCTTACGTGGACAATTGTCATGCCGAACCGATCGACAGTTGCTTTCCGTTTACCCGTAACAATGTCTACGATCATCGCGTGTCTTCGGCCGCAGGCTATCTCGACGAGGCGACGCGCCGGCGTTCGAACTTGACGATTGTCTCCGAAGCCCATGTTGAATCCATCCTTCTCGAAGGCAGGGTTGCGAAGGGCGTTGTTCTCCGCAGAAAGGGGAAGACCGAAACAATCCACGCGGAAGAAGTGATCCTGTCGGCCGGCGCCCTGCACTCGCCGGCGCTGTTGATGCGGACAGGCATAGGGCCAGCCGAACACCTTCGCGAACTGGGTATTGATGTAGTTGCCGATCGGCCGGGCGTCGGTCAGAACCTGCAGGACCATCCCTTGATCGGCTTCGCTGTGTATCTCGACCCCAAGGGCATGATGGACGACTACGTAAAAAGCAGTCTTTTGATGCATATGCGTTGGAGCTCGGGCTACGAGGGCTGCCCACCAACCGATATGAAACTGACTGTTTCTGGTCGGTTTGCTTGGAGCGAGGTTGGCAAGCGCCTTGCGATGGTCAATTTCGGCCCGAACAAGGCTTATTCGAGAGGATTCGTCAAACTGCGCAGCAAGAACCCCAATGAGCACCCGCTCGTGGCCTTCAATTATCTCGCCGATATTCGTGATTTGAACCGTATGAAGGCCACGGCTCGGTGGGTAAGCGGTATTCTTTCAAGCGCTCCTGTTAATGACTATGTTCGAACGTTCTGGCCCGGCATCTATGCAGACTCGCTCAGGAATCTCGCGGCAAAGACCTGGATCAACGACGTCAAGACCCGGATCGCCGCCAGCTTTCTCGACATGGGCGGAATGGCTCGCAACTTCGTTCTCGGCAAGGCGATCGACAGTCGTTTCACCCTCGATAAAGTACTGAATGACGAGCACAGTCTCGAGGAGTGGATACGCACCGGGGTGCAGGGCGACTGGCATGCTTGTGGAACCTGCCGCATGGGTAGACCGGACGACAAGGCGGCTGTCGTCAACTCTCGCGGAAAGGTCTATGGAGTCGAAGGCCTGTGGGTCGTCGATGCATCGGTCATGCCCTCGGTCCCCTGCGCGACAACGAACCTCTCCACGATGATGATCGCCGAGAAGATGGCCGATCACATTCAGCAGGCGGCATAGTGACGACTGAGCTGGCCGAATCGAAAACGGGATCGAGGATGACATGAAACGTCTGAAGGGAAGGCAAGGAGCGATAAGCTACGGTCACGACATTGGGATATTGATGATCGACTGCTTCAACCCGTTCATCCCTGGTGATGTCGGGAACGCCTACACCTACGACTTCCCCGTTCTGTATCACCTTGTCCCCGACGTGACGATCAAGCGTCTTGTTGAGGAGGGGGATCTAAGCCTCGCTCAAAATATCGTGGACGCTGCACTCCATCTCCAGCGGCAGGGTGTCAAGGCAATCACGAGCGATTGCGGCTACATGCTGCATTTCCAAGACATAGTGCGAAAAGCTGTCGATGTTCCGGTGATGATGTCAAGCTTGCTGCAATTGCCCTTGATTTCGGCACTCCTGCCCCCCTCCCAGTCGATAGGGATCATATGTGCTAATTCCAGCAGCCTAACGGACGATATGCTGCGCAAGGCTTTTCCAGCGCAGGACCGGGAGATATTCGTCGGAGGCATGCAGAAGCAGTCGGAATTTCGCCATGCGATCCTTGACGAAATGGGGGACATCGATCCGGAAGCTGTCAGCCAGGAGGTTGTCGCTATCGGGGTGGGGCTAATCGATCAGCATCCTTCCATTGGCGCCATTTTGCTCGAGTGCTCGAACCTCCCGCCATACGCAAAATCGCTTCAGGATCAGATTCATGTCCCTGTCTTCGATTTCACAACGATGATCAATTATGTGCGCGCTAGCTGTGTGCGGTCCCATTTCCGGGGAGGTTACTAGCCGTGAGCACTAAGGGGGTCTTCCTGCTCAGCCGGGTCTGCTAGACTAGAATGATCTCACGTTGACCAACAGATGTGCTGCGAATGCACATCCCTGTCATGAACAGACGACGCGCGGAGGGGCCGCGGCCATTGTAGGCAGCGGCGATGAGGAGTTGTGTCCAAAACTGGTCTGCTGCTGCGACTTCGACTGAGGTCGTGATCCCGATGATGACGCCTCTAATAGGCCTAGGGTCTGGCTCCTAAACTGCTCCCAAGCTGAGTCAATTCTTTGAATCTTATAACGAATACTGAAGGAGAGAACGATGCGTGGTGCAGACATATTGGTGGAGATGCTCATCGGCTACGGCGTCGAGGTTATCTTCGGTGTTCCTGGGGATACAAACGTCCCGCTCTATGAGGCTCTTCAGGAACGTGAAGGAAAAATCCGTCACGTTATGGCGAGGGACGAACGTTCCGCCGGCTATATGGCCGATGCATACGGGCGCTTCACGCGTAAGCCGGGTGTATTCGAGTGCCCGTCCGGAGCCGGGGCCATGTATTCTTTGCCGCCGGTCGCAGAATCCAACATGTCGTCGGTTCCCGTTATCCTTTTGACGATCGACATTCCCCTCCCAGGTGAAGGGCGTGGCGTCTTGACCGAGCTGGACTGCGCGCGCCTCTTCGATCCCATCACGAAGATGTCGGTGCAGGTCAAGTCGCCGGAAAAGCTTCCGGAGATCATCAGACGGGCATTCCGCGTCGCATGCTCCGGCAAGCCTGGCGCCGTGCATCTGCAGATCCCGGAAGATATGCTCCTCCTCGCTGAAATCGATCCGTCAAGGATTTCCTTGCATGTCGAACATGAGTGCATGACCTTCCCGGCTTACCCGACGCTTCCACCGGCTGATAAGCTGGAAGCGGTCATGTCGTTGCTGACCAGCAGCAAGCGGCCGCTGATCGTTTCTGGCGGCGGTGTCAATCGCTCGTGTGCCGGAACTGAGATAACGGAACTGGCGGAGCGTTTGAACATACCAGTCTGCACAACCATGACCGGTCAAGGCACCATGCCGGATGACCATCGCCTCGCTGTCGGGGTGATTGGTGACAATGGCTTCCATCCGCATGCAAACTGGTCGCTTGAACATGCGGACTTCGTCCTCTTTGTTGGATCCCGAATGGGTTCGGTCGTAACCATCGGTTGGACCTTTCCGAAGGTAACCCTGAACAAACGCGTTGCGCAGATTGATATCGATCCGGAGGTGATGGCGAATAACTATGAAAACGTCGTTTCCGTGCAGGGAGATGCGCAGTTGGTCCTGCGGAAATTGCTCGAAATGGCCCCCGACGATAACGACGCTTCCCGGACTCAGCATTGGGTTGACGAGCTCAACACGCTCCGTGCCAACTTCTGGGAAAATGCCGAGATGTTGCTTAATTCGGAAGCCGCGCCGCTACGGCCGGAGCGAGCTGTCCGTAGCTTCAACGAGGCACTTGACGCATATGGAAAACCGGCCCGAATCTACTCGGACGCTGGAACACCGACTCCTCATATGACACGATTCTTGAGGCTCAAGGACAATCGTACCCGGATCGCAATTCCTCGGGCATTCGGTGGCCTCGGTTCCGCCCTTCCAGCGACCGTTGGCGCTTGGTTTGCCGACAAGGAGTGCCGACCGATCGGAATGTTTGGTGACGGGTCGTTCGGCATGACCGTCGGAGAACTGGAAACTCTCGTCCGCTTGCAGGTCCCCGCCATTTTGCTGCTTTTCAACAACGGAACGTTTGGATGGATCAAAGGGCTCCATCGCTTGAAGGGCCACAATCAGTGCTTTGGAGTCGACTTCCTCCCGCCGCGCGGACAGGCGATCGCGGAGGCATTCGATGTAAAGGCATGGACGGCCACCAATTCCCGTGAACTGGATTCGGCCCTCGCCGCAGCATTTGCTTATCACCAGGGGCCTTGCCTGATCGATATCCATGTTGAATCAATCGCGGACCGTGTACCACCAGTTTACTCTTGGCTGAACAAAAGAGGCAAGGACCCTCTCAGCATCGAAGCTGAAGAAGTCCGCTATTTCTGAACTCCACGCTTGCAAACTCAGCGCCGTGCAGACCTCGGCCGTGGACGCCATGATCGGTTACGGCATCGAGGTTGCCGGAATGCATCGAAAGTGGCGTCCACGGAGAGATTCAATATCCATCAAATCACGCCCCACGCTCGAAACCTGCTCCTCCCTGTAATCTCACATGGACCGAGCTCATCAATCAGCCGAAGTGCCGCCCGCGGCGTGACGTCCAAGTTGCCAGCGACCATCTCGGCCGAGACCAGCGGCTGCGCTATGAGCAGATCGATTAGCCCCGGTCGGCGTGACGAAGTGCGCCGACCGACAAGACGCCTTTCCATCATGGTACGCGCCAAAGTCAGCCGGTCATGCTCCCTCATCCCGAGTTCGGCAGCCACCGCGAAACCATGTAGGATCGCCGAAAGACGAATGTTGCGGTCGCGATGCCGACGACACTCGACGGGCACGATCTTCAGGCCGATATTGAGGGCGAAGAGATGCCCGCCGTTGCTGAGGCCCGCTTGGTGCAGGAGGGACGGGGCCAGAAGCCGACCAAGCCAGGGCGCGTGCTGCAGGAGGGCGAGATTATTCCAGGCATCAAGCGCCAGCACGGTCTGAAGCACTGGCGGCATGTCGTTGATTTTTGTTAGAACGGCGCACGATTCATCGAGACGGGCGTTCTCGTCCCAGTCCACATCATACACGAACGGTCGCCCTCATTACCGCGCGCCGGCGCCTTCGCCGCGACAATCACCGACTCGGAGCGGACCAGCAAGGCGTTGATCGCCGCCAACTCCATTGTCATCGGATCGTCGGCAATGTCACCGGCTCCGCTGTTCTCCGCCACATCGTTTTGTACCGCCGCCGCCGGGCCCACCTCTATAGAGGCGTATGCATCTTCGGCATCGCCGGCGTGGTACAGGCGGACTTGGACAGCGCCCAGCCGGCCGGTTGCGCGGAGAAAGCCCGATGCGAGAGCAGTTGCACCAGGCCTTGATTCTGTCTGCCGATTTCGGGAGGAGGAAGTTCGACCGTCGCGCGAGACTGCTGAGAGGAAGAGTGCAGATTCCAATCTCCTGAATCTATGCTGCGTCGCAGCATTCTCAATAAGTAGCCTAACAAACATTTGTGCGCGCCGTCATCAGGTGCCGGAAACATCTTCCGGCTGAAATGCGTCGGCTAAGGCGGTAACAAGGCCGACGATCTTTCGGCGCATCCTATTTGAACTGATCCGTGAAAATGCAAGGTTGAGATCACGCCCTTCGTTTGTCTCGAGAAAGCTGGTGATTTCGGGCGCCGCAGCCACCATACCTTGCCTGGAATCGTCCGCATCAGGAAAGAAATACGAGGGCGGCACGCCGAATGTCTTCGCAATCACGGCGAGGCGGCTGGAGCTCACCCGATTCGTCCCCTTCTCGTATTTCTGGATCTGCTGGAAAGTGACGCCTAGCGAGGCAGCCAGGGTATCCTGGCTCATGCCCCTCAAGCGGCGCTGCGCTTTGATCTTGCTTCCGACTTCCACGTCGATCGGGTCAGGCGTCTTCGCCATTCAGTTCTCCTCGATCGTTTCGAGAATATCATACTTTTTGACGATCGCCCCGACGCCACTATTGAGCAGCGCGACCATTGCCTCCTTGGTCACCGGGAGTGTCACGACGCGCTCAAGATGCATTGGCGGTAAATCGTGATCCGGTTCACTTGAAACCGCTTCGCGTAAATCAACGATCGCCTGGCGGGCACTCTCCGCACTACCGAAAAACGGACTTCGGACCACATCGTCACGCCAACGCGACCCGGCCGACTGGAAGGTGGGCGAATAGGTGTAGAATGTGAAGGAAGGTGCTGCTGACACTCGGTTTCCTCCCAGAGCAACGCGGTACGCCCCCGCTTCTGCTCTTTGACCCCTGGTGATCGGGGAGTTGGAAACCGCATAGCACGGCCCTACGGCCTTTAGCTCCGAGGAACCTGTTGCATACGCCGCAGGATCCCCGACCGCAAAGGTCGAAGAGTGGTGCCATGTCGCGGCACCTGCCTAGCTATGAGGGGTTTCCACGCCCCAAAGCAGCGCGTGACTGCTTCAGCCGTGAGTCTAGGCGATCACGCGGCGCGGTGCAAACACTCAGAGTAGAAATTCCGAATGAATTCAGTCGATAGATGCTGAAGATGGTTCCCCCGATATGCGCCCAACGATATGGCTGCGTTTCAGTATCAGCGAAACAGACGGCCAGTTGTGCGGCCAGACGGAAGGTGAACGCCATGGACGAGCAGAGCGAGACGATAACGATTTCCAGCCGCAGCGATTTCGCCCTTTGGGCAATTGAACGGGCTAAGGCGATTGTTGCTGACGAAGGCGGCAATCTCGCCATCGCCACGCGTGACCACGGCGAAGACGAAGTTGCCGCAACGGCCAACGCCCTTGGCCAGGCCATCGTAGATGCCCTGCTTGAAGTCTTCGATGGCCTGATGCAGGAATAGCGGCGGATTAACGCTCCGCGCCGTCGCGACCATTGTCTCGCTGGCGGTCCTGTTCCGCTTGGTGGAGAACCTGCTGGCGATGTTCATACTGTGCATTTTTCGCCGCGCCTGCCTGCTCGCGGGCGGCCCGAGAGGCGCGGCCAGTGGCAATAGCCTGCTGCTGTGCCGCGATGGCGGGATCGACGGTAGAAGGGGCCGGTCGGCCCTGCGCCTGACCGTCATCTGAACGTGCCGCCGCCGATGTACCCCCTCCCCCATTAGTTTCCGTAGCCGACCTTACCTGCTGCATCTCGATATCGCGACGCTGCTCCGCGAACAGTGCAGAGATCTCGCGCCGCATTTCCTCGACCGCCTGGCGCTCGGCGCTGCTATCAACCATCCCTTCAAGGCGATCCATCGATTTGGTGGCACGCGAAACGCGCTCGTCGAACTGTTTCAGCGATAGGGGCATAGCGTTTTCCTTCTGCTGTTGAATGGTTGTGATCAGGGCCTTGAATTCCGCTAGTGGCTCGTCCGGCGGCGCAGCGGACCGCTCGGTCAAAGTATCGAATTTCTTCTGCAGCCAAGGCGACGGCGCACTATGCTTCGCGGAGCCGGCCGCCTCGACGACGACGGAGGCACGCAATCCATGCGACAGCAACCGCGTCTGAAAACCTCTGGCAACGGACCGTGTCTCGGAACCGGGACCAAACTCTTCGCCCTGCTTGGCCAACTCGCGCTCAATCTTGCTGACGCTCGCGGTCGTTGGCGCCAGGACCTGGACGGACTTCCCCGCGACGGAAATCAATTTGGCCTCGACGCCGATAGCGCCTTCGAGAATAACAGCCACCGTCTCGCGTTCCATGGCCTGTTCGACTTCCAACCGGAGAAGAACGAAGCCGCTGGCACGCAAAGTAGCATGCGGTGCATGAGTGGTCGCCGCGGCTGCGAACCTGTCGGCTGCTGCGATGACCGATGGCTTCGCCCCTGCCCCCTTCAGCGCGATGGCCGTCGCCTGCCATTTCGGGGCGAGCGCGAGGTTGCCATTGGAGAGTGTCGCTCGATCGACAACGCCCACCCGCTTGCGCTCGACACGCTGATTGACCGCAGCAGACTTCAGATAACGTGGATCGGATCGGCCGCGCTCATAGGCGCCGGCCTGTGCTTGGCTATAGGGTCGGGTCGCCGCAACATCCGCGCGACGTGTAGCGACCATGGCGATGCCGTGCTCGCGCGCCTTCGCTGCGAACCGCTCCCGCCATGCATAAAGCTCCGGCTTCGTTAGCCGCAATGCTTTGCCGATATCGTCGCGTGCCGAGATCATCGTGTGGACATGCACATGACCGGTATCGGGGTGATGAGCCGTGATCCAGCGATGGCCGGCCACCTGCTCGCTAAGGAAGTCACGAACGGCACGATTCATCGCTTCCGCATCCGTCCCGGCTCGGGCGGAGAAAATCACATGGAAGGCATTGCGCGGCTCGACGGTCCGGATGTCGCTCGACCAATTCCGCCAGATGCTGTCTACCATGCTCTTGATCGCCGGGCCACGCTGCACCTGCTCGCCGGCGCTAGTGATGGCATGCTTTTCCGTGCGGAGGAACTTCTCGAGGAAATAGCGGCCCGACTTTTCAGAGACCGCGGCGCCGAGAATGCGGACCTCGGCCGAGACACCGGCGTTCGACAAACGGCGCGCAATATCGGTCTCGACGTTCTCAACCGCCCGCCCCGGCCCTTCTCCCTTTTCGCGCGTCCTGAGCGCACCGACAATCTTCCTTGACGGAAGATCAGTAACAACAAAGACGGAAACCTGACCGTCCGGATTGCGAGCATAGAGAAAGGGCTTGGAGCCGAACGCCGAGTTCAGCGCATCGTGAAGATCCTCATCGTTCACCGCCTCCGGCAAATTGATCGACAAGGTGGCAACTGCGTTCACCGCATAGGCTTCGCGAAACTCTGACAGCCACTCCTGCAGAACGGCCGCCCGTTCTTCGCGGCTCGCAATCGTCACACCCTCCTGGTCGATAATCGGGATGTCGACCTTTCCCTTCTCTCCGTTTTCCTTTTCGACCTCCCGCGTACCGAGATAGGTCATCAGACCCACGGCCGACGCCCTGCTCGAAACAGTCGATGTGACCTTGATGACGACTGCCTGCGCACCGGCCGCGATCGCCGCCCGGCTCGCCGTCTCCATCGATGACGGCTTGCGGGAAGAAGATCGCATAACCGGCGGCCGGTCGACGCGCGGCGTCCCGCCAGCCCCTCCTCCGCCGCCGCCCGATCTCCGCAGCTCGTCATCCTCTACGGATTTCGAACCAGCACCAAGAGCGCCAAAAAGGGTGATCACGTCCCGCTCGGAGGCACTTGCAGGCTGGAGGATGGAGGCGATAGTCGGTTCTGGTGAGAGGACAGCAGCTGGCCGGGCTTTGCTGGCGATGCCCGTTGGCACGTATCGTTGCTGGGGCGCCTCGGCGGTAATGGCCATCCGCACCATTCCTGCGCGCCTGTGGCGCTCGTCTTCCTCTTCGAGGAGCGACTTTGTCCGACGCACCTGGAAGCCCTCGATATCACTGAGCAGGCTCGTCCAGTCATACGCCATGACCATCTCTCCTCCGCCCCCGTCGGCTGATCCGCAGCATCAGGTCAACGTCGGCCCGCAGCCGGAAGACACCTTCGAGAAGGCTGCGAAGTGCTGCGTCAAGATGGGGTTCATAGCCGACGCGGCCTTCATTAATACCCCGAACTGCCTGGTTGAGATTGATACCGATGCGGCGAAGCTCCTCGTTCGTAGCTCGTAAAGCGTCGGCTTCGACGGGTCCAACGGGAAGCGGAAGCCCAGCCCGGTCGCGAAACAGCAGCCGGATCACATCGCTGGCGGTGCGGTCTTCACCGCAAAGGTCCGCAAGAGCTTGCCGCTCCTCCGGCCTTAGACGGACCCTGACCACTTCGCTGCGCATCGCTTTCCTTCCGCTTGCGAGGTTGCCGGAGGCGACCCCAGAGCGCCACCGGCGCGAACCTGAGCCCTGCCGGAGGCGGGGCGACGTCGAGTTTGTACCACAAACTTGACTATCCTGCCACCTATAACTAAAATATATTTTTTTACAATTCATCATCACAATACAAACACTCTCGCCCAAGCTCCCACCACAACCACGCACCTCCAACGCCACCCGGCCCGTTAACAGTTCCCCGTTGTTCGTGCGATCATTGCTAGCGATATCACTGGCAATCGCCCAATTACCCATTAATCACTGACAGTTAACCGCGCTTCCGTTACTCATTGTCAACGGGCAACTGGCAATTGTCTGTTGGTCATTGCCCGTTGTCGGCGGTCAATCAGCAATCGACAATCATCAACGGTGAACGAACAAAGGGCAACGAATGCATTGCGGAAAGACAAGCGAGGAAATAACTATAGTTTATTCTCAGAATGAAGGAGCCATCATGATCGTCACCATCGCCAATCCCAAGGGCGGAACCGGCAAGACCACCCTCGTCCGCGCTCTCTCCGGCACGGCCGCCCATGCCGG
The DNA here is from genome assembly GCF_017306585.1 of Mesorhizobium sp. GTDB lineage: Bacteria > Pseudomonadota > Alphaproteobacteria > Rhizobiales > Rhizobiaceae > Mesorhizobium. The sequence goes on from NZ_JAFKIC010000106.1 coordinate 124,221, forward strand.
CAACGACGTCTTCCTGATCGATGCCGACAGTCGCGCCAATACGATGCGCTGGGTCACGATGTCGAAAAAGATGGACGTCTGGCCCGACCGGCTGGAAGCCGAAAGCTGCCTCGATCCCAACCAGATCTACAAGCTCGCTCTCCATCATCAGCAGGAGGGCAAGATCGTCTTCGTCGATGTCGAGGGCACGACCAACGAAAACCTGTTCGCCGGCCTCTACTGTGCCGACATCGTGCTGATCCCGCTGCAGACGACCCAGGACGACGTCGTTGCCGGCATGCAGCTCGCGCTGAACCATGTGCCGGTGGTCGAAGAGGATCAGAAGCGCAAGCTCTCGACGATGATCGTCATCAACCAGCACGATCTGGTGACCGGCCGCGCCAAGGCGCATGAGCCGCTCCGGGAAATTTTACGCGAGAGCGGTGTCGCTCTCGCCAGCCAACCGATCGCGCGCCGCGCGTCCTATCAATCGATTGGCGCCGCCGGCACGCTCCAGACATCAGCGAAGCCTGATCCGAAGGCGATCGCCGAGATGGAAACGCTCCTTGGCGAGTTGCTTGCCCTCTACCGGTCGAAGACAAGCGAGGCAAAGCGATGAGCGACGGCGTAGACAGCAAGAACCTCGTCCTCGGATTGATCTCGACAGGCCGCGATCGCCCTTCGGTTCGCGAAAAGATGGTTTCCCCCGCAAAATCCGCTGAAGAAGACCAGGCGCCGGCACCATCAGCGAAGCCGCCATTGGCGCGCGGCCAGCTCCGCAACATGGTGGCCAGGGGCGAAAGCCGCGACCCGGTTGCCGGCAAACGCTTCCGCGACACCGAGAAAGTCACCACCGGCATCCATATCCGCGCCGAGGTCCACAAGAAGCTGAAGATCCTCGCTGCGATCGAGCGGCGGAAGTTCAACTCCTACATCGAGGAGGCGATCGACGACTATCTCGAAAAGATCGCCGAGCGGATTCCCGATATTTCCTGAGCGGGAAAAGGGAGAGGTCATCACGCGCTTCGCTTTGCGGCCTCCCCATTCGCCCTGAGCGCCGCCATCAGCATCGGCCCGAGCCCGAATTCACCACGCGCCGCCTTGCGGCTGAGATCGCGCAGATAGCCGCCGGGCGAGGTGATGTGCTCGGCCCGCTCCAGGATGCAGGCGACCGCAATCGCGGCATTCTCCGGCCCCATCACCTCGCAAGCCTCCTGATAGGCCGACGGGCTGACCCCGAGCGCCGATCGGACGGTTACGGCGGCCGTCATCAGCTCGCGCCAACTCTCGATCCGGCCGCCGGCCGCGTAGTCGGCAATCTGCGGGCAGGCCCTCAACACCAGTGGCAACGGGTAAGCTTTCAAAGGCTCGGCAGTCCGGTTCGGTTTCGGGCTCGGCATCTCGCCCTGCTCTTTTTCGGAGCGAGGTTCAAGTTCATGGAAGGATTCGGGTTTTGAATTCTGTATGTGACGACTGCCATGGCTGTCATTGACACCCGTTTTTTCTGCTTTTACCTGAATTTCCAGTCGGTTGATGATTTCCTCACGCAAAAGCGCCATTTCTTCGAGCACCGCATCGACGTCCTGACGACGAGGAGAGCGCGGCAGACGGGCCAGGAGCGCAATGTACATCGCCTCGATCGCCTCCCAATCGCCATCCGCGCCCTCGTCCATGGCGGCTGAGATCAGCTTGCGAACGTCACGGCGGCAAAGCGACAACGCCTCTTTCGCGCGCTTGAATTGAAGACGCTCGGCAGCGACCTGTTGCGCCAGGCTGGCCAACTCGCTCGCACGGGCGAGCAGAGGCGCGAGGCTGAAGCCGAAAGCAGCCTCAATGTCCCCTCCCCTACCCCGATGCGCATAGCGCTTGCCGTTCGGGCTATCGCGGCGCTCGATCAGGCCGGCATCGACCAGCGCGGCAAGATGCCGGCGCAAGGTCGTGCCGGCGATGCCGTGCGCGCGCAGCGACAGCTGATTGTTCGACGGAAAAACGACCAGACCACCGCTCTCATCCGCGAGTTCATCGCTCGGATAGAAGCTCAGCAGTGCCTGCAGCACCGTTATCGAACGATCCTGGAGGCCGAACACATCCTTCGCCTCGCCGACGTCATTGAAGACTTTCCACTTATTGACCGCCTTGCCCGCGCCGCGGTCGGCAGTTTCGAGCTGGCCTCTCACCAGGGCAAGCGTCATCGGCCGCCCATGGGGCGTTGTCACACGTCCAATTTGCATTTTCTTTCACCTTTCAAAGGGCAAAAGAAATCCACTCACCAAAACGGTGCCAAAGACTCTTGACTGTGATTCGTGGAAATGCGATTCTCGATCTTGCTACAGAATACGAGGAAGGCTTCCACGGTTTACCGATTGGGGGCCTTTTTCTTTTGCGGATTGATCCTTTCCGTCGTCCTAGAAGTAAACCACGTCAGCTCTCCATCGACGCCTGATATTCACGATGAAGCTGCTCGAGTTTGCTGATCACAAAATCGCCGAATGCAGGCGAAGATTTCTCATCGAAACTCAGATTGAGGGCCTTGGCAGATCTCTGCACGGTCGCGAGTTTCTGGCCGCTTTCTGACTTGACGGTCTCGGGTTTCACTCCCTTGCGCTTTGCTGTCAGCACATCCATCACCATCGCGAAGCGGTCGTCGGTGTCAGCAGCCCGGAATTCCTTGCTCTGCAGAAGACCGTCGAGTGCCTTCGGCTTGCTTGCCGCGAGCTTCTCGGCCAATCCCATCCAGCGCGGTCGTCCAGCCTTCGGGGCTGGTCCAATTGCTTCGATGATCGATCTGGGCACCGAGTGCGCGACGCTCATAAGTTTTGAGAGTTGGGTCTTCTCCATCCCCAATGCGGACATGATTACCTGCCGGTCGAAGCCGCGCTCCTCGAGTGCGAGAGCAAACAGGCCGCGCTCGATATAGCTAAGGTCGGCCCGCGCTGCGTTTTCCTGACCTTGTGCAACGACCAGTTCTTCGTCGGACAGGTTCTTCACGACCGCTTTGACGGGGCGCCGGAGTGCGGTGGCAACGCGCACGCGCCTATGACCAAAGACGACCTGGTAGCGATCAGACTTTTCAGGGTGCGGCCTCAAAAGGACCGGGCTCCTCTGACCGGAGGTGCGGATAGCCTCCAGCAGTTGCTGGAAGCTATCGCCGTCATCCGTCAGACGATCGGAGACGAAGGAGCTGTCGATCAAGTCGGGGGCGATATCGACAACTGCCGCCCCCTCCGCGATCAGGGCACGCGCCTGGTCTGCGGCGCTAACAATGTTGCCCAACGATCGTCCCATGGCCCCAACGGCGCCCGAGCGGATATGCTGAAGCTTCTTCTCTTGGCCCGCTTCAAGTTCGTGCGCTTCCTCATCGGAGTTGCCATGTGGCAACTCGCTGTCTCGCCTGGAAAGCATGGCTTTGAGCGTATCCTTGCGGCTCATGACGCCCTCCCCCAGGCCTGCTTCATCAGGCTCTCGATTTCCCCGTTTACGGCATCGAGCGACTCGATGGCCCGGTCATACGTCGACCTGGCGAAGTTCTCACGGCCCACCTCGTACAGGGTCTGCTTCGACAAGCCAGCGTCGGAAATTGCCGTCGATTTCAGCATTGTGTTTGTGAGCACTCTTTCGCGAAACAGCGAGCGCATGAAGCCGACCATCTGCGCCTGTGGGCCGTCAGATGGTTCGTAACGGGTCACGACATATCGGATGAAATCATAGTCGAGATCACCACCGGCATCTTGCACCACACTGAGCAGGTCGGACGTCATTAGCAGGAATTGGCACATCGACATGACGTCGAGCATCTGCGGATGGGCGGTGATCAACAGACCCGTCGAAGCGCAAAGCGCTCCCAGTGTCAGGAAACCGAGCTGTGGCGGGCAGTCGATCACGATCACATCGTATCTGGCTTCCACGGAACCGAGCGCGGATGCAACGCGACCGAAAAAGGGCTCCGTGGATCGCTCTGCAAGGGCCCGGGGCGTATCGTGCTCATATTCCATCAGCTCCAAATTGCCGGGAATAAGATCGAGGCCGGTGAAGTAGGTCGGCTTGATGATCTCCGAGAGGGGACGCCGCTTATCATCGTAGCGGATTGCAGCGTACATGGTTTCATTCGCCTGGATGTCATACTCGGGCTGATACCCGTGCAATGCCGTCATAGAGGCCTGCGGATCGAGATCGACACCAAGGACGCGATAGCCCTGGAGCGCTAGATATTGCGCGAGATGAGCGGCGGTCGTGGTCTTGCCGCTGCCACCTTTGAAATTGACGACGGCCATGACTTGGCAATGCTCACCCGGCCTGCGCCGGTGGACATAATTCTTGCTCTTCGAATTCTCATCCAAGACGGCGCGAATCTGATTAATCTGGTCCAGGCTATACCAGCGGCGGCCGCCAGACCCGATTTCCGGCTGGGGGCCCTTCCCGCCAAGAGAAAGCTGACGAAGGTATGCGTCGCCAATACCAATTAACTTCGCGGATTCGACGGAGGAGAAAGAGCGAAGGGTCTTTTTCGAAACGGGTGGGAACAGCGCCTTGCGCATCGCAAGCAGCTCTTCGGAGAGCGCAGCGCCATCGCCCGCGATGACGTCGGTCATCAACGGCTTCGGTGCCTCTGGAACGGCGGCTTGACTACGAGCCTTCAACATAACTACGAAAATTCTCCAAAGTTGGCGAATAAGTCGTAGGCGAGAATGCTCCGAGTCGCAATCGTTGGCAAGGAAAATAGGGTTAACAAAACCTTAACGCGATTTGTAGAAACCAGCGATGAGGATTCCCGCGGAGCAGGATAGGTGATCCGGGCCGAAAGTTGCCATGTGGCAACTCGCTGAACCCCTTGGGAAACAAGGCAAAACGAAAAGTCCACGTCGAAGGGCCACCCTCGGGAAAGGCATAGGGTCTAAGGAAAGGGAGGAAGAAACCATCCCCTTCCCCCAGTGTAGAGTTCAAGGGAGGGGCTTGCCCTTCCTTGGGTGGGGTGTTTGAGGCGGCAGATCCTGCCCTGACCTTTCATGGGGAGAGTTTGAGAGGGGTGGGTTGAATGGGCGGACACCGTATTCGGGCTCCCCGGCGCATCGACTAACACGCGATCGCCAAAGCATCTCGCCCGATTCTCCTCGGTCCAGCCGTCCATCAACGACGTGAATCAATCAAGTCCGAACGATTCAGAATTGTCGTTGGACAGTAATGCCCCAATTAGCGACGATTCCGTCATGATCACGCAGCCCTACCAGCTTTATGTCGAGCGCACCGAGCCAACGAAGAACATGGCCCGGTATTACGCCATGACGATCGAACCGACGCTGTTCGGAACGGCCTGCCTGACACGGCGATGGGGACGCATCGGCAGGATGGGCCAGGAGAAGGTGCATCATTTCGAGCGGGAGGAAGAGGCGGTTCACTTGTTCCTCGATCTCCTACGCCAGAAGCGGGCGCGCGGCTATCGTCCTGCGGGACCGAGTCGAACCGACCGCGCCGTCTGAGGGAGGGGGAGGAGGCCCGCGACGACGGGCCTCGCGGGAAGCCTCATCGACGTCGGGTCCAGTCAGTCTCAAAGGCGACTTCGATCTCGACGAAGAACGGGATCTTGAACGCGATCTTCAGGCCGAGCTTGCCCTTGCGAAAGAACTGGGCGGCGACCTTGGCGAGGGTGCGGAGGCGTCGGCCGGTGACGGTGAGGAATTTGGCGAGTTGGCGCATGATCTCTACTCCTTTCGATAAGCTTTCATTGCGGGGATAGGCGGCAACCCGGAGAGGCGCGCTGCACCGGGACGGCCGCAGCGGATGCGGAGGACCAGACGGCACCTGAATTTTGGCGCGCGAGGAGCCGCAGGCGGGGAAAATTCTGGCGGCGGCGGGTTGCGGCGCGCCGGGAGGGATGCAACATCCCCGATGCCGATGACAGGGCATCGAAAGGAAGGAGCGGCAACCGGCCTTTCTCCTCCTCCGGCCGCTTTCCTCCCGCCTGGAAAGGCGAAGCTGGGCTTCGCGCCGGCTGCGTCGGTCGATCCGCGGCTGGCCCGTCGACACGGCAGAAACCGCCCCTAGAACGGCGGCTCGGCGCTCATGCGACCGTCCTGTTCGGCCAGGATCGTTTCCCGTTCGGCCCGCGCCAGGCCGAGTTCGGCCTCGATCTGACGGCGCTCGGCCGGATCGGCGTTGCGGGCTTCAGCTTCGAGTTCGAGGATCGTGCGGTCGAGGTCGTAGGTCATCGTCGTCTCCTTGACGTTTTGTGAAAGACGACGCGCGCGGTCATGGTGGCAGGCAGGAGTCAAGGATCGCGGAACGCGACCGGCGGAGCCGGCGAGTGGGGGAGCCGAATTTCTGGCGCGGCCCTCAAGGGGCGGGACTGAAATTTGGGGGAACCGCTCTTAGGTCTTAGTCAAGCGTCCTGTTTGGAGAAGGCGCCGTCATTCTGGCGGCTCCTCGTCTGCCATGATGGCGTCAAATGCGCTGTCGAGCGATGCCTGTTCAGCGAGGAGCTTTGCGAGTTCAGCCTCGCTTGCCGCGCGC
>NZ_JAFKIC010000014.1 GCF_017306585.1 Mesorhizobium sp.
ACATCTGATCTCCCCCCTTGAGGGGGAGATGTCCGGCAGGACAGAGAGGGGCCTCGTAGAGCCCAGTCTCAACAAGCATATCGGAGCGCGCCCATGACCTCCTCCGCGCCGCACCTCTACCAGGCGTCCACCCGCGCCGACCTCGTCGACTGGGGCGCCCAGCCCGACGCGCTGGAAGGCGCCTCGCACTCCACCGGGAAACTCGTCCACAAGGGTCCCAACAACCAGCCGGAGTCGGGCATCTGGGTCTGCACGCCGGGCAGCTGGCGGCTGTCGATGCCGCGTGACGAACTGTGCCACTTCGTCGCCGGCCGCGCGACCTACCGCTCCGATGTCGGCGAGGTGATAGCAGTCTCCGCCGGAACCGTGGTCATGTTCCCAGCCGGCTGGACAGGCGAATGTGTGGTGCACGAGACCATGCGCAACGTCTACATGCTGGCCTGAACCGTATCAGCCGCACAGGAGCAAGACATGCCGACACCGCACTGGCCCGACGCCACGACCGTCGAACTGGAAGACTGGGGCGCGAGCGCCAACACGCTGGCGGGCTCGCCGCGCGCCTCGGGCAGGATACTGTCGAGGAACCCCGACGGCTCCAGCGAATGCGGCCTGTGGTCGTGCACGCCGGGCACCCGCACGATCACCTTCGCCGCGGACGAGTTCTGCCATTTCCTCTCGGGGCGCGGCAGTTACGTGCATGAGAATGGCGAGGAGATCCCGGTCGAGGCCGGCACGCTCGTCTTCTTCCCCGCCGGCTGGACCGGCACCTCCATCATCACCGAAACACTCTCCAAGGCCTTCATGTGCCGGTGACCACCGTCAAGGAACTTCATATGACCACGCCAATCATGCAATCGCCGCTCGCCATCACGGACCTTGTCGACTGGGGCGTCATCCCCACCATGATCGAGGGACAGTCTCACACGTCGGGCAAGCTGCTGCACAAGGGGCCGGAAGGCCGTTCCGAATGCGGGCTGTGGGTCTGCACGCCAGGCAAATGGCACTGCCATGTCACCCGCGACGAGTTCTGCCACTTCCTCGAAGGGCGTTGCACCTATGTGCACGAATCCGGCGAGGTCATCGAGATCGAGCCGGACACTGCGGCCTTCTTTCCGCAGGACTGGAAAGGCGTCTGCACCGTCCATGAGACGATCAAGAAGGTTTACATGATCCGCTGATTTCCAGCGGCCAATCCTCAAAAAAGGCTCCATGCGTGGAGAAAGACAACATGCATTTCTCCCCTGACCGGCCGACCCTCTTCGTCAATCCGGAGTTCCGCCCGATGGCGGGCGCGGCAAAACCGGTGATCGATCCCGCGACGCTTGAAACGGTCGGCGCGATAGCGTCGGCCAGCGACGGCGAGATCGACGCCGTGCTGTCGGCCGCCACCATAGCACAGGCAGCCTGGAAGAAGCTCGACGCCAAGAGCCGGGCAAAACATCTGCACGCCGTCGCCAACGCCATCGAGGCGGCGGACTTCACCCATTGCGCCGAACTCATGGTGCGCGAGATGGGCAAGCCCTATCCCGAAGCCATCGGCGAAATCGCCAATTGCGCGCCGATCTTCCGCTATTATGCCGAGATGGCGCGCGACGATGCCGGCAAGGTCGCCGGCACAACGCAGGCGGGTTCGTTCCAGCATGCCCGCTACGAACCCTACGGCGTCTCCGTGCACATCATGCCCTACAACTTCCCGATCCTGTTGATGTGCTGGACCGTCGCCGCCTCGCTCGCGGCGGGCAATGCCTGCGTCATCAAGCCGGCGGAGGCGACGACGCTGTCGACGCTCGACTACATGGCCGTGTTCCGTGCTCTGCCCGAAGGGCTCGTCTCCTGCCTGCCTGGAGGTGCCGCCACCGCCCAGGCATTGATCGCTTCCGAGCGCACCCATGCCGTCGCCTTTACCGGCTCGGTCGCCGCCGGCAAGGCGGTGGCGGTTGCCTGCGCCGAGCGGATGAAGCCCTGCGTCATCGAGGCCGGCGGCAGCGATCCCCTCATCATCAGCCAGCACGCGCCGTTGGAAATAGCCGCCGCCGGCAGCGTCACCGCCGCCTTCCACCTCACCGGCCAGGTCTGCACCTCGGCCGAGCGCTTCTTCGTCGTCGATGCCGTCCATGACCGCTTCGTCGAACTCTTCGCCGAGAGAACGCGCGCGCTACGCATCGGTAACGGCCTGGACAGGACGGAGATCGGTCCGCTTGTCAGCGATGCCGCGCGAGCCAAGGTCATGCGCCTTGTCGACCAGGCCATCATCGACGGCGCCACCGCCGTCACCGGCGGCCGCATCCCGCCAGCGCACAACACCGGCTGGTTCTACGAGCCGACCATCCTGACCGGCGTCACACCGGACATGGCGATCGTGCGCGAAGAATGTTTCGGGCCGGTCGCCGCCATCTGCCGCGTCAAGGATTTCGATGAGGCAATCAGGCTTGCCAATGACAGCCCGTTCGGCCTCGGCGCGTCGGTGTTCACCACCGACCTCGCCGAAGCGCATGAGGCGGCCGAACGGCTCGAGGCCGGCATGGTCTGGGTCAACAACCCGCTGATCGACAATGACGCCCTGCCCTTCGGCGGCTGGAAGGCCTCCGGCCTTGGCCGCGAACTCGGCCGCCAGGGGCTCGACGCCTTCCGCCGCTCCAAGATGGTCATCATCGACCACAAGCCGGCGATCCAGGAGTGGTGGTATCCCTATCCCGACAGCTGGTTCCGCGAGACCGGCGGCCGCAGGCATGTGTGAGAGGAGCGGCGCGGCAACCGCGCCGCCGACAGTCTAGGCCTCGATTGCTTCGACCAGCACCCGCGAAACGGAGGCAATCGTCGCATTGCGCTTGGCCAGATTCTGTTTCGTGCCGGTCAAATAAACCGACATCAGGATCGGATCGCCTGAAGGCGGCCAGATGACAGCCGCGTCATTGGTGCTGCCTTTCTCGCCGGTGCCGGTCTTGTCGCCGCATTTCCAGCCCTTCGGCAATGCGGCCCGGATACGCTCGTCGCCGGTCTTGTTGGCCACCAGCCAGTCGACGAATTGCGCCTTGCCCTTTTGTGAAAGAGAATCGCCGAGGGCGAGACGCTCATAATCCTCGACCATGGCCAGCGGCGAGGTGGTGTCGCGCACGTCGCCCGGCACCGATTCGTTCAACTCCGGCTCGATCCGGTCGAGCCGGGTCACCGTGTCGCCGATCGAGCGCAGATAGGCGGTCAGCTGCGGCGGCCCGCCAAAGGAGGCCAGCAGCAGATTGGCCGCGCCATTGTCGCTGACCGTCACCGCCGCCTCGCAAAGCTGTGCCACCGTCATCTCGCCGCCGGCGAACTTCTTGGTCGTCGGCGAATTCGCGATGATGGCGTCGTGCGGAACCTTGATGGCGCGGTCGAGCTGTTCGATGCCGCCATCGACACGATGCAGGACGAGCGCCGCCATGAGCGCCTTGAAGGTGCTGCACATCGGAAACAGCTCGTTCTCGCGATAGCCGAACTGAACCGTCGTTCCGGAAATCCTGCAGGCCACGCCGAGCCGGCCGCCGCTTTTGGCCTCGATCCGCCTTATTTTCGGCAAGACCCCATCAAATTTTATTGGCCTCGTTGCCGCCCTCGCCATCGCGCCAAATGTGATGGGAGCCGTCAAAACCACCGCGAGGCCACCGATGAAACCGCGTCTGCTCGTCATGTCCATACTCTCTCTTGCCCCGCGCCGCAGAACTGGACCCGATTTGACGCCGCCGCAAACGAGTAAACATCGGCCCCGCCATGAGAAAATCTAGGGCTCGAAAAATGAAGCGATCACATCTGCCGCTGAACGGCCTTCGCGCCTTCGAAGCGTCCGCGCGGCATCTCAGCTTCACAGGTGCCGGGTTGGAACTGCGCGTCACCCAGGCCGCCGTCAGCCATCAGGTCAAAGGGCTCGAGGAGGTGCTGGGCGTGCGGCTGTTCCGCCGCCTGCCGCATGGCCTGACCTTGAGCGAGGAAGGCGAGGCACTGCTGCCGGTGCTGAGCGACGCCTTCAACCGGATCAGCGTCACACTCGACCGTTTCGAGGGCGGCCGTTTCCACGACATCGTCACCATCGGCGTCGTCGGCACCTTCGCCTCGGGCTGGCTGATCCCGAGACTGCCGCTGTTCCACCGGGCCTATCCGGACATCGAGCTGCGCATCTCGACCAACAACAACCGGGTCAATCTCGCCGCCGACGGCCTCGACTTCGCTATCCGCTTCGGCGACGGCTCCTGGCAGGGGACCGAGAACACACCGCTGCTGCCGGGCGCGTTCTCGCCGGCCTGCGCGCCCGAGATCGCCGCGCGCCTGCGCGACCCCACAGACCTGACGCGCGAAACGCTGCTCTGTTCGTACCGTGAGGACGAATGGCTGCGCTGGTTCGAGGCGGCGGGGCGCCATTGCCCCCCAGTCAAGGGCATCGTTTTCGACTCCTCCGTCACCATGGCCAACGCCGCCGTCCAGGGCGCCGGCGTGGCATTGCTTCCGGTCTCGATGTTCAGCCGTGAGCTTGGGTCGGGCCAGCTGGTGCAGCCCTTCACCAGCACGGTCGATGTCGGCCGTTACTGGCTGTCGGCGCGGCGCAGGCGCCAGAACTCGCAGGCGATGACGGTCTTCGCCGACTGGCTGAGGGCAGAGACGGCAGACAGCAATTCCGGCAAAGACGTGTAGCGGTTTCCGCTTGGCCCTGTGAAAATCAAAGCGTCAGCCGATGCTCTCGCCGCCGTCGATCACCAGCGCCTGGCCGGTCATGAAGGATGACCTGTCGGAGACCAGGAACAGGATCGCATCGGCGATCTCTTCCGCACTGGCCCAGCGGCCCATCGGGATCCTGGTGCGGACATAGGCCTCGATCGCCTCGCGTCCTCCCATCTGGGCGATGAACGGTTCGTTGAACGGCGTGTCGACCCAGCCCGGACAGAGCGCGTTGACGCGCACATTGTGCCGCGCATAGTCGAGCGACATCTGCCTGGTCATCGCCACCACGGCGTGTTTCGAGGTCGCGTAGGCGATCATCTCGCGGTCGTAGAACACGCCCGAATTGGAGGCGGTGTTGAGAATGACGCCGCCGCCTTGCGCGATCATCGACGGCATGACGATCCTCGCCGCCAGGAACTGCGCCCGCACATTGACCCGCCACGAGGCGTCCATACCGTCGGTCCCGACCTCGGTCAGCGTGCCGCCGACCTGGATGCCGGCGTGGTTGTGCAGGATGTCGATGCGCCCGTGCCTGTCGAGTGTCCCGGCGATCAGTTGCTCCACGGCGGTGTCGCTCGCGACATCGGTAGCAATGGCCTCGGCCCTGCCGCCTGCCGTACGGATGTCAGAGGCCGTCGCCTCGCCACTGGCCCGGTCCCTGTCGGCAATGATGACCGTGGCGCCTTCCCGGGCCATGATCATGGCGCCGGCGCGTCCGATGCCGGAGCCGGCGCCCGTCACCACGGCGATGCGGTCTTTGAGGATCATGATCCAGGCTTTCAGTTTGACGGTTTGCGCTGGCGCAGCTGCCACTGGGCAAGCACCACGAGCAGGACGGAAGCGACCAGCACGATCGTCGCGATGGCATTGATCTCCGGCGTCACCCCACGCCGGATCGAAGCGAAGACGTAGATCGGCAGCGTCGTCTGCGCGCCGGCGACAAAGAAGGCGACAATGAAATCGTCGAAGGAGAAAGTGAAGGCGAGCAGGAAGCCGGCGACCACCGCCGGCATGATCTGCGGCAACACGATCGACCGGAACGTCGTCAGCGGCGTGGCGTAGAGATCGCTCGACGCTTCGACCAGGTTGCGGTCGAGACTGGCGAGACGCGTGCCGACGATCATCGTCACCAGCGCCATCGAGAACAGCCCGTGCGCGGCGATGATCGAGCCATAGCCAAGCGACAGCTTGGGCGGCTGATCGCCTGGCCAGATCGAGGCCAGGAACGGATTGACGACCGCGAACAGCTGGACCAGAGCGACCAGCGTCGAGATGCCGATGACCACGCCGGGCACGACGATCGCGGCGCCCAGCAACCCGTCGAAGACAGCCCGGGTCCGGGCACCGACCCGCGCCAGGCCGAGCGCGGCCGCCGTGCCACAGACCGCCGCCAGAAGAGCGCTGGTGGTGGCGATGAACAGGCTGTTTTTCAGCGCCTCGACAAGGAACGGGTTGGACAGCGCCGTACCATACCACTGCACCGAGAAGCCGGTGAATTCGCTGGCATGGCGGCCGGCATTGAACGAGAACAGCACGACCAGCGCGATCGGCAGATAGAGGAAGGCAAAGACGGCGGTGACAAAGGCGCGCATCAGATCAGGTCCACCCGGCGAGCGCCCGAAACCCTGGTCGAGATGCGGTTGGCGGCGATCAGCACCACCACCGAAACGGCCACCAGAGTGATCGCGATGGCCGACCCGAACGGCCAGTTGCGCGACTGCAGGAACAGGTCGACCAGCGCATTGCCGATGAAGAACACCTTGCCGCCGCCGAGCAGCGTCGGGATCAGGTATTCGCCGAGCAGCAGGATCATGACCAGCGAGAAGCCGGTCATGACGCCCGGCAGCGACAGTTTCAGTGTCACCCCGAGAAAGGTCGAGAGCGGCGTCGCGCCGAGATCGGCGGAGGCCTCCAGCAACCGCCTGTCGAGCCGCTCGAGGCTGACATAGATCGGCAGGATCATCAGCGGCAGATAGCCGTAGACGATGCCGAGCAGCACGGCGCCCGGCGTGTTGATCAGCCTGACATCCTCGATGCCGATAAAGGCCAGCAGCGCCGGGATGCCGCGCCCGCCCAGAATATACATCCAGGCATAGGTCCGCATCAGAAGACTGGTCCAGAACGGGATGACGACCAGTGCAAGCAGGATCAGCCGCCAGCGCTGCGGCGCCCGCAGGGCGAGATAATAGGCAACCGGATAGGCGACGAGCAGGCAGGCGAGCGCGCCCACCGGCGCCAGCAGCATCGTGTTCCAGAATGCCGTCGCGCGCGCCGGAAGATTGGCATACTGCGCCAGCGTGAAGGCGGCCTGATAGCCGCCTTCCGGCGCCCGCTCGCCGACGCTGAACACCGCGATGGCGATGAACGGCAGCACCAGGAACACCACCAGCCATGCCGTCGCCGGAGCGAGCAGCAGGGCGGTCAGGAAGTTATGCCGAAATCTGTTGCCGTGCATCGAAACCGCCCCGATGCCGGCGGACATGTGCCCGCCGGTTCCTTGTCTGCGTCAAACCGGGCCTCAGGCGGACTTGAAGCGCGCCATCAGTTCGGCGCGGCCCGGATCGGTCAGCGTCGCCGCCGCGCCGAACTCCAGCGGCGTCAAAAGGTCCGCCGCCGGGTAGAGGATCGGATTGTCGAGCACTTCCTTGGGCAAGAGCTTGTTGACGCGCGCGTCGGTCGACGGCGCGCCATTGGCGAGGTGCTCCTTCACCGCTACCTGCGGGTTCATCAGGTAGTTGAGCAGTGCGTAGCCGGCGGGCTTGTTCGGCGCATCCTTCGGAATGGCGTAGAAATCGGTCCAGATCTCGCCGCCTTCCTTGCCCAGCACATAGGCGATCTCGGGAATGTCGCGATGAAGCTGCGCGCCGTCATTGGTCCAGCACATCGTCATCCAGGCGTCCCCGGCCCGCATTCCCGGTTGGTAGTCGCTGGAAACCGCGAACAGATGCGGCTTGACCTTCAGCAGCAGTTCCTCCGCCTTGGCGAGTTCGTCCTGCTTCAGCGAGTTGAACGAATAGCCGAAATATTTCAGCGCATTGCCGATCGTCGTCAGCTGGTAGTCGTGCACCATGGTGCGGCCGTCGCCTTCGGCCATGGCGGTGTCCCAGAACTCCTTCCAGCTGGTCATCGGCTTGCTGAGCTTCTTGGTGTTGACGGCAAAGCCTGTCGTGCCCCAGTTCTTCGGCACGGCGTAGATCACCTTGTCGATCGTGCCTTCCGAGGTGAAGCGCGGATCCTCCTGCGTGCCGTCGAAATTCGGCAGCTTGGCCATGTCGAGCGGTTCGATGATGCCGAGCTTTTTGTAGGTCGAGATCGTATAATTGGTCGGCACGAACAGGCTCCAGCCCGACGCGCCGGCCTGCAGCTTGGCCAGCATCTCCTCATTGGAGCCGAACACATTGACCTCGACGGCGACACCGGTGTCCTTCTTGAAATTCTCGAAGGTCTGCGGGTCGTGGTAGTTCGGCCAGGTGGCGATCGACATGCGGTCGCCAAGGCTTTCCGCGGCGAAGGCCGGCGTCGGCATGATGCCGATCTCGCGCGCCATCACCGCCGTCGCGATGCCGAGGCCGGTGAGGCCAAGGAAATCGCGGCGGCCGATCGAGCCGCGCTTGAGGCGCATCAGCTGATCGACAAAGTTCTCGGGGCTTATCGGCAGTCCGTCACGATATGATTTCGACATGTTGGTTTACCCTCTGGTTGGTCCCGTTGTTCTTGGTTTCGGGAAACGCCAGCGGCGTCCCGGTGGCAAAGCCGATGGCGACGGGTTCACCCGGCTTGAAGAGATTGCCATGGCCGATCACGTGATCAGCCTTGGCGAGCAGTGTTCCTATGCCCTGGACCTCGATCGCGTACTCCGCCGTCGAGCCCAGGAAAATCCGGTTGCGGACGATGCCTTTGAGCGGACCGCTTCCGGCGGCGCCCAGACTGAGCGATTCCGGGCGCAGGCTGACCGAGACGGTCTCGCCTTTTTGCAGGGCCGTCCGCTTGCGTGCCGCGATCACCGTACCATCGGCAAGCGCCACATCGACCAGGTCGCCCGACTGTCCGGCGACGGTGCCGCTCAATAGATTGGTCTTGCCGACGAAGTCGGCGACGAACAGGTCGGCCGGCTCGTCATAGATTTCGCTTGGCTGTCCGAGCTGGACGATGCGGCCGCCATTCATGACGCAGACGAAGTCGCTCATCGACAGCGCTTCCTCCTGGTCGTGGGTGACCAGCACGAAGGTGATGCCGATGTCGCGCTGCAGGTTCTGCAGCTCGATCTGCATGTCGGTGCGCAGCTTTTTGTCGAGTGCGGCCAGCGGCTCGTCGAGCAACAGCACGGCCGGCTTGTTGACCAGCGCCCGGGCCAGCGCGACCCGCTGCTGCTGGCCGCCGGACAGTTCATGGATCTTGCGGCCGCCATAGCCGGCGAGCCGCACCATTTCGAGCGCCTCGCCGGCGCGCTGGCCGATCTCGCGTGACGAGAGCCGCGGCCTTGCCTGGCGCAGCCCGTAGGATACGTTGTCCGCCACATCCAGATGCGGAAACAGCGCGTATTGCTGGAACACCATGTTGACCGGCCGCCGGTATGGCGGTGTGCCGGCCATGTCCTGGCCACGGATGAACACCTGGCCTTCGCTCGGCTGCTCGAAGCCGCCGATCATGCGCAGGCAGGTCGTCTTGCCGCAGCCGGACGGCCCGAGCAGGGCGACAAAGGCCGACGGAGGCACGGCGAGGTCGATACCGCTGACCGCGGTCACCGCGCCATAACGCTTGGTGACGCCGCGAAACTCGATGTCGGGCACTGCGGTCAAAGCTGCGGTCTCTCCGATGCGATTTCAGGACGCTACCAGAGCTATCATCAGCTAGTATATACCTCGCAGGTGGTATATCTGATCTATTTTAGCGTTTAAGGGGGTAGGGATTGAGCACATCCCGAAACCACGAATACAGCCGGCTCGCCGCGCTTGTCGCGGCAACGCGGGAGACGAACGGCGAGCTGTTCGGCAAGGCGATGGTCGATTGGCTGCGCCAGCATGTCGGCTTCGACCATTGCGTGATCTTCGGCTATCGCGGCGCCGCGCGCCCGCCGCTGCTGTTCGAGACCTTCTCGCCGGCCGAGAGCCATGTCTTCGTGGCGCTCTATCAGGAGGGGCCCTATCTGCTCGACCCGTTCCACCACGCCGCGGTCGAGCGCAAGGAGGGCTTCTGGCGCATGCGCGAACTGGCGCCGGACCGCTTCTATGCCAGCGAATATTTCCGCTCCTATTACAGCCAGACCAGGCTGGCCGAGGAGGTCGGTTTCTTCGTGCCTTTGCCGGGCAAGGACGCGCTGGTGCTGTCGCTGATGCGGCTGCGCGCCTCGGGCCCATTCGGCACCGCCGATGCCCGGCTGCTGCGCGACATGGCGCCGGCGGTGATCAGCTTCGCCAGGTTGCGCTGGCCCACCCTTCCGACAGACGAACCGGCCGAGAGCAGGCAGGACGAGACCATCGCCGCCGTCAACGAGTTCGACCGCGCCCATATCTGGAAAAGCCTGTCGCTGACTCCGCGCGAAAAGCATGTCGTCGACCTGGTGCTGCAGGGACACTCCACGGAATCGATCGCCAGGGCCATGCGCATCGTGCCGGGAACCGTGAAGGTCCATCGCCGCAACATCTACCGCAAGCTCAAGATCAAGTCGCAGGCCGGCCTCTTCGCCCGCTTCGTCGAGATCATCGATGCCCGGATCCGGTAGAGAACCAATGCGTAGAAGGTTTGGGGGAGATGTGCTGGCGTTGACGGGCAGCAAGCTTTGACGATTGGCGCAAACGCCCACCGCTTCGTCATCCTGGGGCGGAGCAAGGAGCGAAGCGACGCGGCGCAGACCCCGGGATCCATGCCGCGACTTCAGAGCGCTGCTGCGGTGCAGAATTCTGCTCCCATGCGCTCCACGGCCGATGTCGCGGCATGGCAACTGTGTTCATGCGAACGCGATTTTGTCGCGAATGATGGCATTGAGAGTGACGAGAAGCTTTCTGGCGACGGCGACGATTGCCAGTTTCTTTGATCCAGATCGGGCCGCAAGCGCGGTGTAGAAGGTCTTGAAGCG
>NZ_JAFKIC010000015.1 GCF_017306585.1 Mesorhizobium sp.
GTCATCAGCGCGCGATCGAGGCCGACGGGCTCGATACGGTGCTGGCGACGATCATCCGCATGGCCAATGACGGCATGTGGTTCGCCGAGAGTTTTAATCTGATGCGCTACGACAGCGAGCTGAAGGACGCGGTCGAAAAACGCCTGCTGTCATGGACGCGCGGCGAAGACCTGCCCGATCAACTGCCGGCGAGCCGGGACGGGGACGCGACTATCGTGAAGACCACGAACAAGAAGAAATGAGGAGAGGAACCGATATGACGAAACTGGACGAATTGCTTTCCCGCGTGCGCCTCGACCGCAGGTCGCTGCTCGCGGGCGCCGCCGCCACCGTGGCCGCCGGCGCTCTGGCTGAGCCGCGCCGCGCGCGGGCCGCGACGACGCTAAACTGGATGGGCTGGCAGGGTTATGACAGCCCGCTCAAGCAGGGCACGTTCCTGGCCGACAACGGCATCGACCTCGCCACCACCTACATTGCCGGCAATGAGGAGATCATCACCAAGCTGCAGGCGGGCGGCTCCGTCGATCTCGCGACCATCTATTTCGGCCATGTGCCGATCATGGTCGGCGCCGACCTGATCGAGCCGATCGATGAAAGCCTCGTGCCCGATCTCGGCAAGATTTTTCCGCGCTTCCTCGACGTCGATTCGATCCGCCACGACGGCAAGCTCTACGCGGTGCCTTTCACCTGGGGCACGCTGCCGATGGTCTACGATCCGGCCGCCATACCCGAGGCGCCGACCTCTTGGAAGGACTGCCTGAAGGACGAATACAAGGGCAAGGTGGCGCTGACCGACGACATTTCGGGACTTATCTCGACCTGGTCGCAGATCGTGACGGGAACCAAGACGCCGACCCGGCTGACGAAGGCCGAACTGAAAGAGACGGTCGATTTCCTGATCAAGATCAAGAAGGAGCATGCGCGCACCTTCTCGCCCAATTACGGCGAGGCGACGGACCTGTTCGCGCGCGGCGAAGTGGTGATTTCGGCCATAGGCTGGGATGCGCAGGTCGGCTTCGCCGACAAGAAGGGCAAGAAGCTCACCTATGTGCTGCCGGCCGAAGGCGCCATGGCCTATATGGACACGATCGTTATTCCCAAGAACGCGGCCAGCCGCGATCTCGCCTACAAGGCGCTCGCCCAGGCGGTCTCGCCGAAGGCACAGGCCGTGCTCGCCGCCGAACTGACGCAGGCCGTGGTCAACAGCGAGGCCGTGGCTCTGGTGGATGACGCCAACCGGGCCATCTATCAGTACGGCAATCTCGACAAACTGCTCGAACGCGCCAAGTTCAATCCCTTCTGGCCGGCCGAAGACGATGGCACGCACGCCACCTACGACCAGGTCCAGGACGAATATCAGCGCTTCCTGCAAGCATGAGCATCGATGTCCTAGCAGCCGGGGAGGCGGCCAGACCGCCTCTCCTTCGTGTTTCAGGGGTAACCAAGCGCTACGGCGCGGCCGTCGCCCTGCATCCGATCGATCTGGAAGTCCGGGAAGGGTCGTTCACGGCGATCCTGGGACCTTCCGGCTGCGGCAAGTCAACGCTTCTGCGCCTGATCGCCGGCTTTGCCGAGCCAAGCACGGGCAAGGTCGAAATCGCAGGCCGCGACGTAACCAGGCTCGGCCCGGAAAACCGGCCGACCAACATGGTGTTCCAGGGCTACGGGCTGTTCCCGCATATGAGCGTGGCCGAGAATGTCGGCTTCGGCCTGTCGATCGCCAGGCGACCGCGCCGGGAAATCGACCAGCGCGTCACCGAGGCGCTTGCGCTGGTGCGGCTGGAAGAATTCGCCACACGCCGCATCAGCGCGCTGTCCGGCGGCCAGCAGCAACGCGTAGCGCTGGCGCGGGCGCTGATCATGCGGCCGCTGATTCTGCTGCTGGACGAGCCGCTCGCGGCGCTCGACCTGAAGCTGCGCCAGGCCATGCAGACGGAGCTGCGCCGCATCCACCGCGAAACCGGCGGCACCTTCATCTTCGTCACCCATGACCAGAGCGAGGCCTTTTCGCTGGCCGACAATCTGATCGTCATGAATGAGGGCCGCATCGAGCAGGCCGGCGTGCCGCAGGACGTCTATATGCGGCCGAAGACGCTGTTCGTTTCGCAATTCGTCGGCGACACCAACATCCTGCCCGGCATCCGGCGCGGCGACCATGTGGAGCTGGCGCTGGGCGCCCGGTTCTCCTCTCCCGGCCGGCAGGGCCAGACCACTTTCGTGCTGCGCCCCGAGGCGCTGCGGCTCGACGCGGCGACGCCGGGCGATGCCGGGCATGGCGGGACGGCGCTTCACGGCACCATCGACGAGATGCTGCTGCTGGGTGGCGAGGCGCGCATCACCCTGTCTATCGGCAATGGCGAGACGCTCGTGGCGCGCCTCAGCGACCCACGCGACGGCGAGGCGTTTCGCACCGGCATGAAAGTAACGGTGAGCTGGGCCGAAAAGGCGCTCATCGAAGTCGGGGTAGCGGCATGACCGGTTGGCCGCGCATGCTGCGTCGTGGGCTGGCGCTGTTTCCGGCCTTCGGCATCCTCACCGGCCTGTTCTTCATGCCGATCGCGCTGCTGCTGGCGGTCAGCTTCTGGTCGGTCAGATCATACAGGCTGGTGCCCGGCTTCGCGCTGGACGCCTATGCGAGAACCTTCTCGTTCTATGGGCCGCTCTTCATCTCGACGATGCTGATCGCGGCCGCCGTGGCGCTGCTTTGTGTCGTGGTCGGCTTCGTCTTCGCCTATGGCGCGCGTTTCCGTTCCGGCCGTTACGGCGATCTCTTCATCCTCGCCACGATGATCACGCTGTTCGGCGGCTATCTGGTCAAGATCTATTCGTGGAAGGCAATCCTCAGCGCCAACGGCATCCTCAATTCGACGCTGCTGTGGCTCGGCCTTGTCGATACGCCGGTCAGCTGGTTCATCTTCAACCGGGGCGCGGTCATCGTCGCGCTTGCGCATTTCCTTTTGCCCTTCGCCATCCTGCCGATCTACTCGGCGCTGCGCAATGTACCCGACATCACGCTGGAGGCCGCGCGCGATCTTGGCGCCTCGCCGTGGACGACTCTGGTCAGGGTGGTGCTGCCGCAATGCAAGGCCGGTCTCGTCGCCGCCTTCGCCATCTGTTTTCTCAGCGCCGCCGGCGACTATGTGACGCCGATGTTCCTTGGCGGCGGCAGCGGCATCATGCTCGGCCAGTTCATCGTCAGCGAATTCTCGACACGCTTCAACTGGCCGGTCGGGGCGGCGATGTCGTTCTCGCTGATGGGCGTTTCGGCGCTGGTCATATCAGCCATATGGCTGGCGGTCGTGGGGAGGCGCGGATGATGCGTATCGTGGCGTTCGCGTGGTCGCTGGTGATGGGGTTGCTGTCGGTCTTCCTGCTCGGGCCGCTGGTGCTGGTCGCCATCTTCTCGTTCAGTTCCAACGCGCTGATCAGTTTCCCGATGGGCGACCTGACGCTGAAATGGTACCGCGATCTGTTCGTCAATCCGGATTTCTACGCGGCCCTGAGCAATTCGCTGGCCATCGCGCTGCCGGTGGCGCTGATCTCGACGGTCACCGGCACGCTCGCCGCCTATGCCTTCGCCGAATGGCGCACCCGGCTTGGCCTGCCGCTGCTGGCGCTGCTCGGCCTGCCGGTGCTGTTGCCGCCGCTGGTCATCGCCATATCGCTGGTGGTGCTCTATGTGCGCTGGCTCGGCCTGCCGCTCGGCCGTCCGGCCGTCATCGGCGGCCATGTGCTGGTGACGCAGCCGCTCGTCGCCGCCGTGATCGCCTCGCGCATGGCGAGCTTCGACTTCACCGTGCTGGAGGCGGCAAGGGACCTTGGCGCGAGCCGATGGCAGACCTTCTGGAAAGTTACGCTGCCGCAGATGCGGGCGGCGATCGTCGGCGCGGCGCTGATCGCCTTTGCGCTGTCGCTGGACGAATTCATCATCGCCGTCTTCACCATCGGCGGCGGCAACACGATCTCGACCTTCGTCTGGGGCAAGATCAAGACAACGCTCGATCCGTCCATCAACGCCATCGCCACCATCCTGTTGCTGATGACGATAGGCCTGACGCTGATCGCGTTGCGGCTGACGCGGTATCGGGGTTAGCCCGGCTGGGTCTGCCAGTTACCGCCAGCAAGAGCGGCATAAAGCGCATCCGCGTCGACGCCGAGCGACCGGTCCTCTTTGAGCGTCGGGACGAGCGCCCGGATCACGGCGTGGACCGCCGCGGTGCGCGGAGCCGGCGCGAAACCGTCGCGCAGGTCGACCGCCTGTGCCGCCGCCATCATTTCGAAAGCGATCAGCCGCCGCCACAGCACGATCATCCCGGCGCATTTGGAAACCGCCAGGGGCGATTGGGTGGCGTGGTCCTCGACGCCTTCCGAAACCGGGAGGAAATCGAGCATCACCGGATTGGCCTTGTGGCGGATCGCGGTCAGGATGGACGTCGCGGTCTTCTGTAGCGGCACGAAACCGGCCGAGGCGCCGCCGACCGGCGACAGATATTTGGGCAGGCCGTTGCGGCCGGATCCGGTGAGCTGGATGAAGCGGGCCGTCGTCGCCGCCGCGCATTGCGCGATCGCCAGTCCAAGTGTCTCGAAGGCGAGCGAGAGTGAAGCCGTGTGGAAATTGCCCGTCGATATCACGACGTCGTCCTCGCCCAGCACCAGCGGATTGTCGGCGGCGGCGTTGAGCTCGACCTCTACGGCATTTTTCGCCTGATCGATCGCGCCGATCAGCGCGCCATGGATCGAGGGCATGCAGCGGATCGACAGCGGATCCTGGATCGTGGTCGGCGCCGGTGCGTCTTCGCGGGCGAGAAGGTCGTGCAAGGCCTTGGCGGCTTCGGCCTGTCCGGTCGCCGGGCGCGCCATCTGCAGGCGCGGATCGAGGATGGTGCGGTTGGCGCCGATGCCTTCCATGGTCAGCGCGCCGGCCTGCTGCTGCTGGGCAAGCGCCGACAGCGCATCCGTCACCGCGAGCGCGCCGTTGCCGGCCGAGAAAGCGGAAGCGTTGATCAGCGACAGCCCGTCCTTGGGCGCCAGGCTGATGGGTGCGAGGCGCGCCATCATCAGCGCTTTGGCCGCCGGCATGCGTCGGCCCTGATAGTCGGCTTCGCCTTCGCCGATCAAAAGGCGGGCAAGCGCGGTCATCAGCACGAGGTCGCCGGCGCCGATCGAGCCCAGCGATGGCATGACCGGATGGACGCCGGCATTCAGTGCCTCCACGAGCGCGACGAAGACGGCGGGCGAAAGGCCGGAGCCGCCGGCCGAAAGCATCGTCAGCCGGGCAAGCATGGTTGCCCGCACCGCCTCGATCGGCAAAGCCTCGCCGACAGCGCCGCTGCGGCCCTCCAGCAACTGACGCTGGAAGGCGCTGGCGTCACCCTCGACCGATGTGCCGAGATTGGCGCCGAGTCCGGTGTTCAGGCCGTATATCTGCTGGCCGGACGCGGCAGCCTGGTCGAGCACCGTGCGCGCTCTTTCCAGTCTGCCGATAACATCGGGGCCGATTTCCACCTTGCGCGCCTCGCGGGCGACGGTGGCGATATCACCGCTGCTGATACCTGTTCCACTGAGGACGAGCGGGCTCATGCGAAGCGCAGCCTCTGGCCGATACCTTGCGCCTGCGCCTTGGCCAGCATCGCCTTGCCGAGCGCGATATCGGACAGCGACAGGCCGCGGTGCCAGAACAGGATGGTTTCGTCGTCGCTCTGCCGTCCGGGCTTGAGACCGGCGGCGATCTGGCCAAGCTCGGCATGCAGCGTCTTTTCGCTCAGCCGCCCGGTCTCGACATGGGCGCGCAGCGAGCCGAACTTGCCGCCCTTGCACTGGCCCCAGTCGTCGACCACCATCTTCTGCATGATGTCGGTCAGCGACAGTTCCACAGCGCTCATCGTGCCATAGGGCACGACCAGCGCGCCGGGCTTGATCCATTCCGTCTTCAGCAAAGGTGTCGGCTCCGAAAGCCGCGATGCCTCGACGACGATGTCGGCGCCCTCGACGCATTCTTTCCAGTCGCTGACAGCGGTGACCTTCTTGCCGAGATCGGCCGAAAGCCTGGCGGCGAAGCCGTCGCGGCTTTCCGGGCGGCGCGAGTGGACGCGGATCTCGTTGAAGTCGAAGAGATGGTCGAGCAGGCGCACATTCCAGTAGGCGGTGCCGCGCGCGCCGATATGGGCGAGCACTTTGGAATTCCCGCGCGCCAGGTGCTTGGCGCCGATCGCGGTGACGGCGCCGGTGCGCATGTCGGTGATGACGGTGGCGTCGAGAATGGCGCGCGGCGTGCCGGTGCGTGGATCGAAAAGGTTGAGGATGCCGAATTCGGAGGGCAGCCCGTGCAGATAGTTGTCGACATAGTCGCCGACGATCTTCACGCCGGCGGCGTCGAGCGGCGCGACATAGCCGCGAAGCACGTTGAAATGGCCGTGAAAGGAGGGGTCCGGCTCGAGATGGACGCGCGGCTCGATAACGGTCTGGCCCTTGCCCTGCGCGATGAGCCCGGCCTCGACGGCGCCGATGATCTCGGCGTCGGTCATGGCAAGGGCTTCGATGTCGAGGGCGTTCAGATAGTCGATATAGATGGGCTTCATGCGTGCGCGGTTCCTCGGGAGCCCCCACCCATTCCATAACAGGCAAACCGTCGACACGAAAGTTTGTTGGACAATCTATGGACTGAACCAGCCGAATGCTGTTCAAACCGCTTCGCCATGGCAGTCACTTCCCAAGACCAGACCACATCCCAGCCGACCAGGACCGAGACCGAAGCCAATGCGCGGCGCGTGGCGCTGATCGTCGCCATCGCCTTCTTCATGCAGCTGCTGGATTCGACGATCATCTCGACCTCGCTGCCGCAGATGGGCGCTTCCTTCGGCGTGCCGGCGGTGGCTATGAGCATCGGCATAACGGTCTATATGCTGACCATGGCTGTGTTCGTGCCGCTGTCGGGATGGCTTGCCGACCGGTTCGGCGCCCGCAACATCTTTCTCGTAGCGATCGCACTGTTCACGCTGGCTTCGCTCGGCTGCGGCGTCTCGCGGAATCTGACCGAATTCGTTGCCGCCCGTGCCGTGCAGGGGCTGGGCAGCGCGCTGATGACGCCGGTCGGGCGCATTCTGGTGCTGCGCAATGCGTCGAAATCGGAACTCCTCAACGCCACGGCGCTGATCACCTGGCCGGCGCTGTTCGCGCCCGTCGTCGGGCCGGTGCTGGGCGGCTTCATCACCACTTATCTCTCCTGGCACTGGAACTTCTTTATCAACATCCCCCTTGGACTGATCGGGCTAGCGCTGGTCGGCCGCTTCATTCCCGGCGACCGCGAGGCCGACGCCAAGCCGCTTGACTGGCCGGGGTTCTTCCTGACCTCGCTCGGGCTCGCCTGCCTGCTCTACGGCCTCGAACGCATCGCGCATCCCGAGGACGGCCTGCTGCCGACCGCGGCCCTGCTTGTCGCGGGCATCGCCATCGGCTGGGTCGCGGTGCGGCATCTCAATCGCGCGCCGCATCCGCTGCTCGATCTTTCTTCTCTGGAGGTGCAGACCTTCGCCATCTCGACGCTGGCCGCCGGCACCATCTTCCGGGTGGTAATCAACGCCACGCCGTTCCTGCTGCCGCTGCTGTTCCAGGTCGGGTTCGGCCTGTCGCCGGTCGATGCCGGCATGATGATCCTGGCCTATTTCCTCGGCAATCTCGGCATGAAGACGGTGACGACGCCGACGCTGCGCCGTTTCGGCTTCCGATCGGTGATGGTCGTCAACGGCATCATCGCCTCCGCCGCGATCATGGCGTGCGGCGCGATCTCGCCGCAGACACCGCAAGTGCTGGTGATTGCGCTCATGCTGATCGCCGGCCTGTCGCGTTCTATGCAGTTCACCGCGCTCAACACGCTGGCCTTCGCCGATATAGCCGCGCCGCAACGCAGTTCGGCGGCGACGCTGTCGTCCATGCTGCAGCAGGTGGCGATGCTGTTCGGGGTCGCGGTGGCGGCGGCGATCCTCAACCTGTCGCAGATCGCCAGGTCGAGACCCACCCTCGACCTCGTCGACTTTCGAATCGCCTTTCTTGTGATCGGGGCCATCGGCCTCGTCACGTCGTTCCGTTTCCTGGTCTTGCCGAGGACCGCCGGAGCCGAGGTTTCCGGCCACGGCGCCAGGAACTGAAAATCGGATTTCCCGGCTGATCGCAGGGTTAAATTCCGCCTTGTGCTTTCGGCTTGGTGCGCTGCGTTCGCCGATGTCCCCGATCACGAAAACAATTGCCAAAAACGCAGGAGTTTCCGGGCATTGCGCCAGTTTTGGCAATCGATGCGTCCACCTCGGGAATCTGTCGTCGAGCACGCTTTCTGAACGCGGATTCATTTGACGAAGCGGCGCTGAGCCGATTAGCTTTCCCTCAGGGATGGCAGCGCTGCCATCGGGGTGAAGCAGACAATGAACGCGATCGGCCGGCCGAGTTTCAGGAGCCTGAACCAGGAAGGCATTGTCTTTGCCATAGCGGTCGCGCTGTTCGCCGCCGCCGCGATCGGCCTGCCGGGCTTCCTGACCGCCGACAACATCGTCGCGATCGTGCGTTCGGTGTCGGTGCTGGGCATTCTGGCGCTGGGCATGGCGGTCGTCATCATCGGCCGCGGCATCGATCTGTCGGCAGTGGCGATCATGGCGATGTCGGTCGCCTGGTATCTGCAACTGCTCAACACGGGAACGCCGGACGGGCTCGCTTTCGCCTATGTGCTGGTGGGCGTGCTCGCCATCGGCCTGCTCAACGGCTTTCTCGTCGCCTATGCCGACGTGCCGGCGATCTTCGTCACGCTTGCAACGGGCTCTTTCGTCTTCGGCTATGTGCGATCGCAGCTGATCACGCAGGACGCGGTGCCGGTGCCGCAGGGCCACTGGGTCGAATTGCTCGGCGGACTGCGCTTCCTCGACATTCCGGTCGAGGTCTTCGTGTTCGCGGGCCTTGCCTTCCTCGTCTTCCTGTTCCTGCGCTACACCAAATGGGGCCGCTACATCTATTTCGCCGGCGACAATCCGGTCGCGGCGCGCAATATCGGCATTCCGGTGCGGCCGATGCTGGTGCTGCGCTATGTGCTGTCGGCCGTCGTGTCGCTCGTCGCAGGGCTTTTGACGGCCGCCAGCCTGCATTCGATCAACACGCGCGTCGTCAATTCGACGCTGCTTTACGACATTGTGCTGGTGGCGGTGATCGGCGGCATCGGCCTGTCGGGCGGCAGGGGCGGGGTGCGCAATGTGCTGGTCGGGGCCGCGCTGATCGGCATCCTGCTCAACGCCATGACCATCATCGACATTCCGCTGCTCTACCAGAACCTGATCAAGGCGGCGATCCTGCTGGGCGCCATCATCGTCGACGGCATCATCAATCCACGCGACGAACAGACGGCACAGCAGGGCGACATTTAGGGCAGGTGGGCGGGCCCATCTGCTCGGGGGTACCCGGAGCGACCAAGACGGTCGGCCGGCAATGAAAACCGAACCAGAGGACGTGAGATGAAACTGATCAGAACATTGATGGCCGCGGCCACGGCGCTTGCCGTCACCGCCTTCGTGGCGCCGACCTTCGCCGCCGACGATCCCGGCCCGGCCGCCTACGCCAAGGCGCTCAACGGCAAGCGCGTCATGCTGGTGCCGCTGGCCATGGGCTTCGACCTGGCGCAGGGCTGGGCGCATTATCTGAAGAAGGAAGTCGAGGGCTGGGGCGGCACGTTCGAGACGCGCGATCCGAACTGGGTCGTCGATGCCGGCGCGCAGGCGATCACCGATGCGATCTCGTCTGATACCAGGCCCGACGTGCTGATCATCCATGCGCCCGACCTCAACTCCTATTCCAAGCTGATGAAGAAGGCGCAAGCAGCCGGGACATATGTGATACTGGTCGACAATCCGGCCAATTTCCCGGCCGACGCCTTTGTCGGCAGCGACTGGGACCGTCTCGGCCAGCTCGAGGCTGAAGCCGCGATCAAGGGCTGCGGCGAGAATTCGTCGAAGAAAATCGGCCTGGTGCAGGGCGATCAGGCGAACTCGTCCAGCCTCTATCAGTATGCCGGCATCATGAAGGTGCTGGACAAGCATCCCGACTTCAAGGTGGTCGCCAAGCCCGACTCCAACTGGGATGCCACGACCTCGCGCAACGTGACCACCACGATGCTGCAGCAGAACCCGGATATCTGCTCGATCATCGATTTCTGGGACGGTGACGCCACCGGCGCGTCCGCGGCGATCCGCGATGCCAAGCTCGACGGCAAGGTGTTCCTGGTCACCACCGGCGGCGGCGAGAAGGCGGCCGATTGCGACAAGCTGGCGGATGGCACCTACGGCGCCGTGGTGATGACCGATCTCGCCCGCCAGTCGGGCGACATGAACGCCATCATCAAGTTCCTGCTGCAGAGCGGCCAGCCGGCCGGCACCTCGCACACCTACATCTACACGCTGGAGAAGGCGA
>NZ_JAFKIC010000016.1 GCF_017306585.1 Mesorhizobium sp.
TTGCTCGCGGTGCTTTCCGACGGCTGGACAAACCTGCAGATAGCAACCCGCACGGGCATTTCCGAGAACACGGTGAAGTATCACCTCAAGAATCTCTACGACAAGCTCGACGTCCGCAACCGGGCGATGGCCGTCGCGCTCTATGCGCGCGAGAAGCGGCCGCAGAAACAGCCTCTCGGCTAGGCCGCCGGCTACGCGGACGGGTAGGCCTGGCGGGTAGGCCCGCCCCACCCGCACGCGGCGAGATCTTACCCGCCAAGGTGTTGTTGCCGTTCGCCGGCGAAACGAAACTCCCCATCACCGCTTTGCTGGATCAGGAGGAGTTCGCACCATGGCCGGTTTCACCCACCTTTTCATCCCGGGCCCGACCAACATTCCCGAGCAGGTCCGGCAGGCAATGAACCTGCCGATGGAGGACATGCGTGCCGCGTCCTTCCCCGATCTCACGCTGCCACTGTTCGAGGACATCAAGCGGGTGTTCAAGAATGAGACCGGCCGCGTCTTTATCTACCCGTCCTCGGGCACCGGCGCATGGGAAGCGGCGATGACCAATGTGCTCAGCCCCGGCGACAAGGTACTGATGTCGCGCTTCGGCCAGTTCTCGCATCTGTGGGTCGACATGGCCGAGCGGCTCGGCTTCGAGGTCGATGTGATCGACTGCGAATGGGGAACCGGCGTTCCGCTCGAAATCTATGCGGAGCGTCTGAAGGCCGACAAGGCGCATCGCATCAAGGCTATCTTCTGCACGCAGAACGAGACGGCGACCGGCGTCACCAGCGATGTCGCCGGCTGCCGCGCCGCGCTCGATGAGGCAAACCACCCGGCGCTGCTGTTCGTCGACGGCGTGTCGTCGATCGGCTCGATCGACTTCCGCCAGGAGGAATGGGGCGTCGACTGCGCCGTCTCGGGCTCGCAGAAGGGCTTCATGCTGCCCGCCGGCCTTGGCTTCCTGTCGGTCAGCAAGAAGGCGCTTGTCGCCTCAAGGACATCGACGCACCGGCGCTGCTTCTTCTCCTTCGAAGACATGATCCGCGCCAATGACGCCGGCTACTTCCCCTACACGCCGGCGACCCAGCTGCTGCGCGGCCTGCGCGCCTCGCTCAACCTCATCGCCGAGGAAGGGCTCGAAAACATCTTCGCCCGCCACCATCGCCTGGCCGAAGGCGTGCGCAAGGCGGTCGACGCCTGGGGCCTGAAGCTTTGCGCCAAGGCGCCGAAATGGCATTCCGATACCGTCAGCGCCATCCTGGTGCCGGAAGGCATCGACAGCGGCGATATCGTCAAGCGTGCCTACCGCACCTACCAGACGTCGCTCGGCGGCGGCCTCAACAAGGTGGCCGGAAAGGTTTTCCGCATCGGTCATCTCGGCTGGCTGAACGAGGTCATGGTGCTGGCCTCGCTGTCCGCTGCTGAACTCACCCTGCTCGACTGCGGCGTGCGGCTGTCGCCCGGCTCCGGCGTCGGCGCCGCCATCCAGCATTTCCGCAATTCGGCGCAAGTGCCGGTCGCGGAAGCGGCCTGAGGGAGCCGACGATGAGCCACACCATCAACCACCTCAGGAAGCTCAGGCTGCAGCGCAGCGAACTGGCGGTTCCCGGCTCGAGCCCGGAGATGATCGACAAGGCCGCCAACAGCGCCGCCGATTTCGTCTTCCTCGACATCGAGGACGCGGTCGCGCCGCCCGACAAGGAGCGCGCCCGCAAGAACATCATCCATGCTCTCAACGACATCGACTGGCGCGCCAAGGGCAAGACCGTCTCGGTGCGCATCAACGGGCTGGACACCCACTACATGTACCGCGACGTTGTCGACGTCATGGAACAGGCCGGCGACCGGCTGGACACCATACTGGTGCCGAAGGTCGGCGTGCCCGCCGATCTCTACATGGTCGAGGCCATGGTCAACCAGATCGAGATGGCCAAGGGTTTCAAGACCCGCGTCGGCCTCGAGGCGCTGATCGAGACCGCGCTCGGCATGGCCAATGTCGAGGCGATCGCCGCCACATCAGGCCGGCTGGAAGCCATGCATTTCGGCGTCGCCGATTATGCCGCGAGCTGCAAGGCGCGCACCGTCAACATCGGCGGCCTCAACCCCGACTATCCCGGCGACCAGTGGCATTTCGCGCTGTCACGCATGACGGTCGCTTGCCGCGCCTATGGCCTGCGCGCCATCGACGGGCCGTTCGGCGATTTCTCCGATCCGGAAGGCTATACGGCGGCCGCCAGGCGCGCCGCCGCGCTCGGCATCGAGGGCAAATGGGCGATCCACCCATCGCAAATCGCCCTGGCCAACGACGTCTTCTCCCCGCCGGAGAAAGAAGTCACGCGCGCTCGCCGCATCCTGGAGGTGCTGAAAGAGGCAGAAGCACTCGGCAAGGGTGCTGCCGCACTCGACGGCAAGATGATCGACGCGGCGTCGGAACGGATGGCGCGCAACGTGCTGGTGGTGAACGAGGCGATCGAGCGCGCCGGCCGGACTTCATTGGCCAAAGAGCCGCACGCAGCCGCCGCGCAGTAGAAAAATACCGGGAGGACAAGATGGACATTCACGAATACCAGGCCAAGGAACTGCTCGCCCGTCATGGCATCCACGTGCCGCGCGGCGGGCTGGCCTACAGCCCCGAACAGGCGACCTACCGGGCACGCGAGATCGGCGGCGGCAAATGGGTGCTGAAGGCGCAGGTTCATTCCGGCGCGCGCGGCAAGGCCGGCGGCATCAAGCTGTGCGCCAATGACGAGGAAATCTCCAGCGCCGCCGAGGCGATGCTCGGCCGCAAGCTGGTGACCCACCAGACCGGGCCGCGTGGCAAGCTCATCTCGCGCCTCTATCTCGAGGAAGCCGTCGACATCGCGCAGGAACTCTATCTCGGCTTCGTGCTCGACCGCAAAGAGGAGCGCGTGATGATCGTGGCCTCGGCCGCGGGCGGCATGGAGATCGAGGAGATCGCCGAGACCGCGCCGGATTCGATCATCCGCGCCACCGTCGATCCCGGTGTCGGCATGCAACGCTTCCAGGCGCGCGAGATCGCCTTCGGGCTCGGGCTGGAGGACAGCCTGATCGGCAAGGCGACCGAAACCATCTTCAGCTGCTACCAGGTGTTCCGCGACTACGACGCCTCGATGCTGGAGATCAATCCGCTGGTGGTGACGCGCGACGGCAGTCTCGTCGCGCTCGACGCCAAAATGTCGTTCGACGAGAACGCGCTGTTCCGCCGGCCCGAAATCTCCGAGCTGCGCGACAAGAGCCAGGAAGATCCGCGCGAAACCTTCGCCAGCGACCGTGGCCTCTCCTATGTGGGGCTGGACGGCAGCATCGGCTGCATCATCAATGGCGCGGGCTTGGCCATGGCGACGATGGACATGATCAAGATCGCCGGCGGCGAGCCGGCCAACTTCCTCGACATCGGTGGCGGCGCCTCGCCCGAACGGGTGGCGAAATCGTTCCGCGCCGTGCTCGGCGACAAGAATGTCGAGACCATACTGGTCAACATCTTCGCCGGCATCAACCGCTGCGACTGGGTCGCCGAGGGTGTCATCAAGGCGATCCGCGAGGTCGGCGTCGAAGTGCCGCTGGTGGTGCGGCTCTCCGGCACCAGGGCGGAGGAAGGCCGCCGCATCCTGGCCGATTCCGGCGAGGCGGTGATCGTCGCCGACACGCTGGCCGAGGCGGCCGAAAAGGCCGTCGCCGCATGGCGCACGGTCGCCAAGAAGAAAAAAGCAGCCTGAGGAGATCTGGTCATGGCAATCCTGCTCAACCGCAGCACGCGCGTCATCGTGCAAGGTTTCACCGGCAAGATCGGCAGCTTCCACGCCGAGGACATGAAGCGCTACGGCACCAAGCTGGTCGGCGGCGTCACCCCCGGCAAGGGCGGCCAGACGCATCTCGGCCTTCCCGTCTTCAACACCGTCAAGGGCGCCGTGCGCGAGACCCGCGCCGAGGCCAGCATCGTCTTCGTGCCGCCGCCCTTCGCGGCCGATTCGATCATGGAAGCGGCGGACGCCGGCATTAAGCTGTGCGTCTGCATCACTGACGGCATCCCCTCGCAGGACATGATGCAGGTCAAGCGCTACATGCGCCGCTACCGCTTCGAGGACCGCATGCGGCTGGTGGGCCCGAACTGCGCCGGCATCATCACGCCGGGACAGGCGCTGATGGGCATCATGCCCGGCTCGATCTACCTGCCCGGCCGCGTCGGCATCGTCGGACGTTCCGGCACGCTGGGCTACGAGGCCGCCTCGCAGATGAAGGCGCTCGGTATCGGCGTCTCGACCAGCGTCGGCATCGGCGGCGATCCGATCAACGGCTCGTCCTTCAAGGACGTGCTGAAACTGTTCGAGCACGACGACGAAACCGACGCCGTGGTAATGATCGGCGAGATCGGCGGGCCGCAGGAAGCGGAAGCCGCGATCTGGGCGCGCGACAATATGAGAAAGCCGCTCATCGCCTACATCGCCGGGCTTTCGGCTCCCAAAGGCCGTCGCATGGGCCATGCCGGCGCCATCATCTCGGCCTTCGGCGAATCGGCGCAGGAGAAGGTCGAGATCCTCAAGGAAGCCGGCGTCATCATCGTGCCGACGCCGTCCTCCTTCGGCGAGGTCGTGGCCGACACACTCTCGCGGGTGAAGAAGGCCGCGTAGCGGCGTAAGGCCGAGGGATGGGCATGAAGGCGGTGGAGAATCCCACCGCCTTCCGCGAAGGGCGTCGGGTCCCGACCGGCTCGATTGACAGCCCGCTTGCCCTCGATTGAGCGCCCGGCATGGCAGCGGCGGACGGATCAGGAAAGCGACTTGGAACAGAGCAGACGCATCAACTTTCGCGAGGACGAGCGCAGCCTCCTGCTGCGGCTGCTGCTTCAGGTGGCAAGCGCGAGAGAACCCGAGATCGCCGCCGTTTTGAGCGGACGCAGGTCGCTTGTCTCGCTCGCGCCGGAGCAACGTATCCCGGCGCTTCAGGCGAGCGGCGTGTGGTTCCAGTTGCTGGCGATCGCCGACGAATTGGCCGCCATGCGGGTGCGTCGCGAACTCGAACAAGGCGCGGGCGCCGACGAAGTGCCCGGATCCTTCGCCAGCGTGATCGCGCAGATGGCCGCGAACGGCCGCTCGGCCGAGGACGTCCAGGCAGCGCTCGATGAGCTTTGCGTGGGGCCAACCATGACCGCGCATCCGACGGAGGCCAAACGCGTCACGGTGCTGGAGATTCACCGCCGTATCTATCGCAAGCTGACCGAACTCGACCAGCCGCGCTGGGCGCCGCGCGAACGCGATTTGCTGGTCGCCGACCTGGAAAGCGAGATCGAACTGCTGTGGATGACGGGCGAACTGCGGCTCGAGCGCCCAACGGTCGAACGCGAAATCGCCTGGGGTCTGCATTTCTTCCGGGAAGTCATCTTCGAGGCAACGCCGCAGCTCTATGGCAAGCTCGAAGGCGCCTTCGCGCGTCACTATCCGGGACAACCGATCAGAATTCCCGCCTTCATGCGCTATGCCTCATGGATCGGCGGCGACCGCGATGGCAATCCAAACGTGACTGCTGCGGTTACCGCCCATGCCCTGGCTGAATACCGCGATACCGCCCTTGGCTGGTATCTGACGCAAGTGCAGCGGCTGGTGACTGTGCTCAGCGCCAGTTCGAACGTCGTGGACCTGCCGGCCGGCTTCAAGCCTGTGCTGCAAACCGTGCTAGACAAAAGCGGAGAGGCGCACGCAATCGTCGCACGCAATCCTGACGAACCGCTTCGCCAGTTCGCTTCGGCCCTGTTTGCCCGGCTGGAGGCGACACGCGACGGCGGGACGGCGTCGTACCTTTCGGCGGAGGCATTTCGTGCCGATCTGGAAGCGCTATCTGGCGTTCTCGAAGCGATCGGCGGCCGTGCGGTCGCCAGGCGTTTCGTCCAGCCTCTGCTGTGGCAGGTCGAGAGCTTCGGCTTCCGCACGGTCTCGCTCGACATCAGGCAGAACTCAACGGTCGTCAACCGTGTGCTGGCCGAGCTGTTTGCGCTCAGGAATTCGGCCGATCCGGCAGTGCCCGGTACGCCGCAATGGTCGGCGCGCATTCGCGCGGCGCTGAGCCAGGGCGAACGGCTGGAGATCGACCCCGGCCGGCTTTCGCCTGAAGCAGGTGAGCTGCTTGCGATATTCGCCGTCATCGCCGGGCACGTTGCCAACTTGGATGGCGACGCCGTCGGCTCTTTCGTTCTCAGCATGACCCGGTCGGTCGACGATCTGCTCGCGGTCTATCTGCTGGCACAATATTGCGGGCTTTCAACCGCGCCCGACAGCGGCGGCACGATCAGGCTGCGGATCGTGCCCCTGTTCGAGACCATCGCCGATCTGCAGGCCGCCCCCGGCATCCTGAATGGATTGCTCGACGTTTCGCTGGTGAGGCGAACGATACGGGATTTCGGCGCGCGCCAGGAAATCATGCTTGGCTATTCGGATTCCAACAAGGATGGCGGTTTCCTCGCATCGAACTGGGAACTGGCAAAGGCGCAAAAACGCCTCGCGGCCGTCGGACGCAAGCACAAGATCAGGATCAGTTTCTTTCACGGCCGCGGCGGCTCCGTCAGCCGTGGCGGCGCACCGACCGGCCGGGCGATCGCGGCGCAGCCGCAAGGCACGGTCGCCGGAACCATGCGGGTGACCGAGCAGGGCGAGGTCGTGTCGTCGAAATTCGCCAACCGCGGCACCGGCCTCAACCAGCTGGAAATTCTGGCGGCCGGCGTGCTTGCCCACAGCGTCGGTTCGGCCGCCGAGGTCGAGACGAAGGAAACGCCGGAGTTCGAGGAAGCACTGGAAGCCCTGGCCGGCATGTCGCAGGCATCCTATGCCGGGCTGATGGCCGAGCCCGGCTTCCTCGATTACTTCAACCAGGCGAGCCCTGTCGCGGAGCTGGGACTCCTGAAGATGGGCTCGCGGCCGGAACGCCGTTTCGGCGCCAGCGGCATTGCCGACCTGCGCGCTATTCCATGGGTGTTCGCCTGGAGCCAGAATCGCCATCTGTTGACCGGCTGGTATGGCATCGGCAGCGCCCTCGGTTCGTTCGTCGCGGTGCGCGGCAAGGCCGGGCACGACCTTCTGGCCCGCATGTTCGAGCACTCACGCTTCTTCCGGCTGATCATCGACGAGGCCGAGAAGACGCTTTACCAGTCCGACATGGAGATCGCGCGGCTCTATGCCGATCTGGTGTCCGACAGCGACGCGGCCCGGCGTATCCATGCCCGCATCGCCGCCGAATACGAGTTGACGCGGCGCCTGATCGGCGGACTTACCGGCGGCGATCTTTCCGCGCGCTTTCCGATGTTCAAGCGGCGTTTCGACAATCTGCGCCGGCAGATGGACGATATCCACCGCCTGCAGATCAGTCTGCTGCGCGACGTCAGGGCGAACACCGGCACGTCCGATCAAAAACGGGCAACCGACGCGCTGCTCGTGTCGATCAATTGCATCTCGGCCGGCCTCGGCTGGACGGGATAGGCCCTGCCTCCGGTCCGCTCACATACGCCCGCGCTCGGCTTCCGGGTCATAGGGAGAATCCGGCACCACCTTTGCCGGACGACGCTCGCCGAGGATGGAAACCTCCAGCTCGATACCGGGGACTCCAAGCTCCAGCGGAAGCAGCGCCAGCGCGATATCGCGGCCGAGCGTATAGGAATAGCCCGCCGAGGTGACACGGCCGACAAGCTTGCCGTCGCGATAGATGCCCTCATAGGCAAAAGCGCTGGCGCCGTCCGTGTCGATCAAAAGCGTGGCGATGCGATGCGTGCCGCCCTGCTTTTGCTTCGCCACCAGGGCCGCACGCCCTAGGAAATCGCCCTTGTCCAGCCTGACGAAGCGGTCGAGACCGCTCTCCCAGGCGGACAGTTCAGGGTTCATGTCGCGGTACATGGCCCGGTAGGACTTGTCGAGGCGCAGCGATTCCAGCGCCTGCAGCCCGACCAGCCGCAACCCATGCGCCTCTCCCGATGCCAGAAGCGCATCCAGCAAATGCCGCTGATAGCAGAGCGGGTGATAGAGCTCCCAGCCGAGCTCACCTGAATAGTTCACACGCATGATCCGCACGTCACTGGCAAGGCCAACCGTGCCCGAGCGTGCACTGAACCGGGGAAAAGCCTCGTTCGACAGGTCGACCTCGGTCAGCGGTTGCAAGAGCTCGCGCGCCCTGGGGCCGACCACGGTGAAGCAGCCGCGATCATTGGTGACGTTGGACAGATGCACGCTGCCATCCTTCGGCAGCCGGCGGCTGAGATCGTCGAAGTTCCAGCGCTCGGCGCGCGGCGTCGAGATCAGGTAGAACAGGTCCATCCCCAGCCGCGCCACCACATATTCTGCCTGCACGCCGCCGGCCGGAGTCAGATGATGGGCGAGCGTGACGCCACCAGGGCGCGGCAGACGGTTGGCGAGGATGCCGTCCAGCCAGAGCTCCGCGCCCGGGCCACGCAGCTCAAACTTGGTCATTGGCGTCATTTCGACCAGGCCAACAGCCTGACGGACGGCCTGAACCTCCTCGCCGACATAATTGCCCTTGGCGGTCCAGCGCCAGCTGTAGACATTTCGGGCCTCGACGCCGGCTGGAGCGAACCAGCTCGGCATCTCCCAGCCGTTCAAGACATCCCATACCGCCCCAAGCTCGGTCAGCCGGTCGTAGGAAGGTGCTGTCTTCTGCGGCCGAGCCGCCGGCATATCCTGCCCGGGGAAATGCTGGGCGGCATGTGTACCCCAGGCCTCCCTCACCTTTTCCCGGGTCCAGTTCTTGTTGGCATGATCACCGAATCGGCGCGGGTCGAGTTCCGCCGTATCGATGCTGTTGCCGCCCTCGACGATCCGCTCGGAGAGATAATAGCCGATCGCGCCGCCCCACAGGATGCCGCCCGGCACGCCTTCGGCGAGCCAGACATTGTCGAGCCCCCAGGCGGGTCCCATTAGCGGCAATTCGTCGGCCGTCATCTGGAACGGACCGCGTACGTTGCGCTTGATGCCTGCGCGCCCGAGCGCGGGCACCAGTTGGGTCGCCTGCTCCCAGTTCCAGGAAACGGCGTCGAAATCCTCGTCGAGCAGGTCGGCGCCGAACCATTCCGGAACGCCGTTCTCGGCGAACAGCTTGAGTTGTTCGGTGCGTTCATAGGGGCCGAACATCAGCCCATCACCCTCCTCGCGCAGATAGCCTTCATAGCCCTCATCGCGCAGGATAGGCATTTCCGGAAGGCCGAGCCGTTTACGCTCGACAATTTCGGGCACCGCTTCGGTGATCCAGTACTGATGCACGATCGGAATGGCGGGAATGTCCAGGCCGAGCATCGCGCCGGTCTGTCGCGCATAATTGCCCGTGGCCAGGATGACATGCTCGCAGACGAAGTCGCCGCGCGAACTCCTCACTTTCCACTCACCGCCCGGCATGCGCTCGAAGCCGGTCACCTCGGTGCCCAGATGGATTTTCGCGCCGAGGTCTCTCGCGCCCTTGGCCATCGCCTGTGTCACATCGGCGGGCGCGATATGGCCGTCATCGGGATGATAGAGCGCACCCAGCATGCCGTTGTTGTCGAGCAGCGGCCAGATTTCGCGCGCTTCTGAGGGCGAAACGATACTGGCCCGCACGCCCTGCACCTCGGCGACGTCCATGTAGCTGCGGTATTCGTCGAGCCGGTCGCGCGTGTTGGCGATGCGCAACTGGCCGCATTTGTGCCAGCCGACCTTCTGCCCTGTCTCGGCCTCGAGGCCCTCATAGATCTCGATCGACTTGGTGATCATGCGGCCAACGCTGAGGCTGCGCGCATAGGAGGGTATGAGGCCCGCCGCATGCCATGTCGAACCGGCGGTAAGCTGCGTTCGCTCCAGCAAGGCGACATCGCTCCAGCCGCGCTTGGCCAGGCCGTAGAGAATGCCGGCGCCGACACAACCGCCGCCGACGACGATCGCACGCATGGGAGTCAACATATGCGCATGCCCCTATGAGGATCCTGACGACCCTACAAACGCATACGCATTGTCAGACGGCAATTGCCATTTCGGCAGTTTTTCCTGGCCAGGGAGCCGCGTCGATGCGGCCTCACTCCAAAGCGGCCTGGCGCTAAGTCGCCGAGGCAGGCAAGGATCGGATTGAGTGAATGGTGCGGTCGAGAAGACTCGAACTTCCACGGGTTGCCCCACAGCGACCTCAACGCTGCGCGTCTACCAATTCCGCCACGACCGCACGTGGTAGGAGCCGGAACCGACCGGCTCGCGGCGTGTAGCAAATCGTTTCCGGCGAAACA
>NZ_JAFKIC010000017.1 GCF_017306585.1 Mesorhizobium sp.
TCGGGCACTCGGTCATGTAGCCCTTGCGCACGTTGGTCGAGACGGTGGCGGCGCCGAAGCCGCTGTCGCCCATGCCGTCGAGATAGGTGATCTTCATGGCGCCCATCACCGGATGCGGCGTCCAGCCGAGGAAGGCGATCCACTCATTGTTCTTCATCGACTGCTCGGCCTGCGTCAGCATGCCGGCTTCCGAGGACTCGACCAGTTCGAAACCGGCCAGATTGTCCTTCGGGTTCTTGATCATGTCGAGGATGATGCGGTTGCCGTCATTGCCGGCTTCGATGCCGTAAATCTTGCCGTTGAACTTGTCCTTGAACTTGCCGAGATCGGTGAGCGACTTGACGCCCGCATCCGCGACATAGGTCGGCACGACGATGCCGTAGCCGGCGCCGGCCAGGTTCTGGCTGACGGTTTCGACCGAACCGTCGGCGGTATAGTCCTTGATGTCGTTGGTCATCGACGGCATCCAGTTGCCGAGGAAGACGTCGAGGTCCTTGTTCTTCAGAGATGCGTAGGTGACCGGAACCGAGAGCTGGATCACCTGCGGCTCGTAGCCGAGCGCGGTGAGCAGCACCGAGGCGAGCCCGGTGGTCGCCTGGATATCGGTCCAGCCGACATCGGAAAGGCGTACCGCCTTGCAACTTGCCGCGTCACCGGCATAGGCCGCACTCGTGGACAACAAAGCCGCCAGGCCGAGGCCGGCGACGAAGGAATTCATACGCGACATAGACAGTCTCCCATTGTGATTCTTTGGCAAGCGTAGTTACGGTTTCTCAGCCCGCCTTGTTTCGTCAGCCAAACACCATTCTGGTGCGGTTTCAAGCGTCAAGGCAATCACGATCAACGGCGCGGACTGGTCAATCAGCGACACGGTTGACGCTTTTGTCGTGGCGGGCCTCTTTTCCGGTAGAGCCCATCTTTTTCAGGGGTGGGCCGGCTTTTTCAGGGGAATGCGGCTGCCGCCCCTCCCCGCGCCCCGCCAAGTCGGCTTAAGGTCTGTTTAGATTCAGGTCAGGCCGAGACGAAAATGGGGGTGCCCGAGAACCGGAGCGGAGCGTACGTTTGGGTACGTGAGCACAGTTCTACTGCGACGCAGTAGAACGGGGAAGCGCAGGGAGCCGCCATTTGCAGGCCGGCATCACCTGAATATCAACAGACCTTAAAGGGCGGCATGGCCAAACTCTATTTCAACTACGCGACGATGAACGCCGGCAAGACGACCATGCTGCTGCAGGCGTCCTACAATTATCGCGAGCGCGGCATGACGACGATGCTGTTCGTCGCCGGTCACTACCGCAAGGGCGACAGCGGCCTGATCTCGTCGCGGATAGGCCTGGAGACCGAGGCCGAGATGTTTCGCGATGGCGACGACCTGTTTGCCCGCGTCGCCGAGCATCATGGGCACACGCCGGTGCATTGCGTGTTCGTCGACGAGGCGCAGTTCCTCGAGGAGGAGCAGGTCTGGCAGCTTGCCCGCATCGCCGACCGGCTCAACATCCCGGTCATGTGCTACGGCCTGCGCACCGATTTCCAGGGCAAGCTGTTTTCCGGTTCGAAGGCGCTGCTGGCCATCGCCGACGACCTGCGCGAGGTGCGCACCATCTGCCGCTGCGGCCGAAAGGCGACCATGGTCGTGCGCCTCGGCGCCGACGGCAAGGTGGCGCGGCAGGGCGAACAGGTGGCGATCGGCAAGGACGTCTATGTCTCGCTCTGCCGGCGTCACTGGGAAGAAGAGATGGGCCGTGCCGCGCCCGATGATTTCATCGGCTTCGTCGGCGGCTGAAGAATGGCCCGGCGCCGGCCGAATCGCCAGCCGAGCCGCACACCCAGCGTCGCCAGCGCGATCAACACCATGCCGGCGGCCTGCGCCGGCCCGAGCGGATGCGCGTAAATCGCCCAGTCGACGATGATGGCCACGACCGGATAGATGAAGGTCAGCACGCCGATCACCGGTGTCGTCAGACGCGGAAAGGCGGAATTCATCAGCACATAGGCAATGCCGGTGTGCAGGACACCGATGCCGGCCAGCCACCCCCATGACGCCGCCGGGATATGCTGGGTGATATCGGCGAACGGGGCGAGCATGACGACGCCGACGATCGTCTGGCAAAGCACGGTGATTTCCGCCCGCTGCTGGCCGAGCCCCTTGGCGAGGATCGTGGCGATCGCATAGAGCAGCGCCGCGCCCAGCGTCAGCGCTATGCCGAGCGCCCAGCCTGCGTCGGCGCCGCCATGCGTGACGACAAGACCGCTCGCCAGCACGACGCCGAGAAACGCCAGCAACATCCAGGCGATCTGGTCGCGCGAGATGCGTTCGCCCAGGAAGATCACGCCGATCAGCACCACCAGGAAAGGCTGCACGTGATAGACGATCGTCGTGGTGGCGATCGATGTCATCGCGAAACCGGCGAAGAAAGCCGTCCAGCTCAACACCATGCAGACGCCACCCAGCGCCGCCAGTGCAAGCCGCGAGGCCGACAGGCTGCGGTCCGGCAGGTAGCCGCGCAGCAGGCACCATGCGCCCAGGAACACGGAGCCGAACACGCACCGCCAGAAGACGATTGCGATCGGATGCAGCCCCGCTTCGGTGACAAAGGCACCGACCGTGCCGGCAATGACCATGGCCAGGGCCAGGTTCGCGGCCGGAAAGCGGCCCGCCAGGGCGTCCTTCATGGTGTTCTCCAGATGTTGCAAAGCCATCTGGTCAGGCAGATTGGCTTCAAACAAGCGAATAGATTTGAGATCACCTATTCGATATACTGATAGCGTCATGGCCGCACCTCTCGACCTCGCCTTGCTCAAGACCTTCGTCGCCGTCGTCGAAAGCGGCAGCTTTTCCAATGCGGCGCCCCGCGTCGGCCGCAGCCAGTCGGCCGTCAGCATGCAGATGCAGCGGCTTGAGGAGACGGTCGGCAACCAGCTCCTGGTGCGGGGGCCGAGAACGGTGACCCCCAACGCGATCGGCGAGGATTTCCTCATCTATGCGCGCCGTCTGCTGAAATTATCCGATGAGGCCTGGGCGAGCGTCACCCGGCCGAAGGAGACGGGCAGCGTGCGCCTTGGCGTGCCGGACGACTATGCCGCCTTTCTCCTGCCGCCGGTCCTGTCGCGCTTTGCCGAGGACCATCCGCTGGTGACGGTGGAACTGATCTGCGAGCAGTCGACGGCACTGGTCAAAACCCTGGCGGAAGGCAGGCTCGACCTGGCGATCGTCACCCGCTTGCCCGACCAACCGCTCGAAGTGATCCGGCTCGAGCGCTTCGTCTGGGTCGCCTCGCCAAACCACGTCGCCTGGCAGGCCGACCCGTTGCCCGTTGCCCTGTTCGAACCCGGGTGCGCCGCCAGGATGAACGTGCTCAACGCGCTTGGCGATGCCGACCGGCCCTACCGCTGCACCTATTCCAGCGCGTCCCTGCTTGGCCTCATCGCGGTCGTCCAGGCCGGGCTGGCGGTAGCCGGCCTCGCCCAGCGCAGCGTGCCGCCGTCGCTGCGCGTCATCGGCGCCAATGAGGGGCTTCCCGCGCTGCCCGATCTTGAGATCGGCATGTTGCGCAATCCGTTGTCGAAGACACCGGCGGTCGACCGGCTGCATGAGTTCCTGCGCCGCGACCTGGCACAGCAAGCCTGACTTGCGTGGCCCCGATCTGGCGGGCCATTGTCGACCAATGCGACAGGAAGAGCCTTACGCCATCCGCTACGATGCGGCGTTTGTTAAGACCTGCGTCCTATGTCTTTCACCTTCTCGTTCCAGCCAGAACTCTCCGGGGTCAGCCATGCTTCGAGCCGTTTCCTCAGCCAGCATCCTCCTCCTTGCCTCCGCCCTCGCCGCTCACGCCGGCGGCGATCCCGTGGCGGGCAAGCACGTCTTCAACCGCTGCATCGCCTGCCATGAGGCGGCGAGCGACCGCGACAAGCTCGGCCCGCATCTGATGGGTGTCGTCGGCCGCACGGCGGGAACCGCCGAGAGCTTTCTTGGCCACTATTCGGATGCCATGAAAAAGGC
The DNA here is from genome assembly GCF_017306585.1 of Mesorhizobium sp. Lineage (GTDB taxonomy): Bacteria > Pseudomonadota > Alphaproteobacteria > Rhizobiales > Rhizobiaceae > Mesorhizobium. The sequence goes on from NZ_JAFKIC010000017.1 coordinate 4,004, forward strand.
CGGCGCTGCTGGCCTCGTCTGGGACGAGGCGAATCTTGCCGAATACCTCAAGGCGCCCAAGTTGAAGGTCCCCGGCAACAAGATGGCTTTCGGCGGCCTGACCAGCGACGACGACATCGCCAACGTGATCGCCTATCTCAAGGCCGATCCCAAGCCCTGAGCGGCCACAACTGGCCAGTTATCGTCAGGTTTCAGTGTCATCGGCGCCGGCATGCCCTGATTGCTTTGCCGGCATGAAAGTTCAAAATCGCCTGAACTTTGCCAGGCCCATCGGCTAATCACGCCATGACCACGGCTCCATTGCCTTTCAAGGGCGCGGCCGGGTTTTTTGTTTTCGGGCCGGCCTTGTCTTCACGTCTTTCAATCCCCTGACGCCCCACATATATTCGCCGCTGTTCGCAACCAGCGACCTGATGTCGAAGCGGGAGGCCCTTATGGCGACATTGCAGAATTTCGATGCCGAAATTGCCAAGACCAAGCAGGTCGTCCAGGATATGCGCTCCAAGATCGAGCAGTCGGGCACCGTGCTCGACACGCTCGCCACCGCAGACAAGAAGATCGGCGACGCCAATTTCGACATCGAAAACGCCCGCATCTCTGATGTGCTGAAGCAGCAGAAGGTGATGGAAGGCAACATCGCCGACCTGATCATCGGGCTTGAGGACGCCACCAACGTCTTCGGCGCCGAGTTCGAGAGCATGAAGAACTACACCGGCTGGGAGAACTTCGTCGGCGTCTTTTCGGCGCAGCGCAAGCAGCGCATGCGCACCGACCGCGTACGTAACATGTCGCTGGCCGGCAACCTGCAGGAGTTGCTGGCCAAGTCCGACACCATCGTCGGCATCCTGAAGGCGCAGAAGGAAGTGCTCGACCAGCGCTACAAGACTTCGGAGAACAGCCTGTCGCAGGTGATCGAGCGCCGCAAGGTCACGATGTCCAACCTGGAAGCCGTGCAGAAGCGCATCGAGGAGCTCAACCCGATGCTGCTCGACATCGAAAACAAGATCGCCGCTTCGACCACCCAGAAGGACCGCACGGAGCTTGAGGGCGACCGCTCCAAGCTCGCCACCGAATACAATGAGAAACAGGCCAAGGAGCAGGAATTGCTGGCCGAGAGCCAGACGCTCGAGCGCTACACCTCGATGTTCCAGACCTTCGTCGATTCGCTCAACAACCAGATCGCCGCGCAATCGACGCTGATCAACAAGCTGACCATCGATACCGAACAGCGCATCGTGCTCTACAAGGCGCTGGAGGATTCGCTGAAGACCGCCGCCCAGCAGGACGTCGCCCACAAGATCAACACGCTGGGCAGCCAGGTCGACACCACAGCCGAGGAAACCATGGCCGGCATCGGCGCCGCCTCGCAGAAGCACATCGGCGACCTCCTGGAGATGCACGAGAAGAACATGGTCGCCAGCGCCGACATCCAGCGCCGCAAGAAGCTGGCCGACGATGCCTTTGCCCGCCGCTTCGACGAGGTGCTGAAGAAGCACAATTCGGCCAATTACGTGCAGTCATAATTGCCGCGCGCATCGGTGCGACGATCCCAAGGCTGACAGCATGACCCCCGAAAACGATGCGGCGGCGCGGTATTTCTCGGCAATCACGGCCGCGCTCAGCGGGCTGGAAATCTTCATGCGTGACGATCGCTCGCCGCTCTACCGGCATGGCATCGTCGCCAAGATCGTCGCCGAATACATCGCCCGGCTCGACAAATCCTTTGCCTGCTGGCGCAACCGGCTGGGCTTCATGGACGCGTTCCGCATTTCGCGCGCCGAAAGCGGCTTCCCCGTCTTCCAGAACCTGCTTGAACTCGAAAACGACCGCCGCCAGGCCGACGCGCGGCTCGCCAACATCCCGGCGGCCGGCGAACTGCGCGAGGAGATGGCCGACTTCATCCTGCGCCGCAAGGAATTCCCCGAGGCGCTGCAGAAGTCGATGGCCGAGCGGCTCTACCTTGAGGACGTCAAGAGCGAGCAGACGTTCGGGCCCTTCACGCTGGCGCAGACCGTGAAGGTTTCGGTCAATCCCAAGACAGCCCGACCCTACTACCTCGTCCACTGGGCGACATTCGACGGCAGCGCCAACCTGCCGCTGGTCTACATGGTGACGGTGGAGGATTCCTCGGAGGCGATGATCCGCCAGCTCGTCGACAGGAGCGGCAAGCTCAACGACAAGGTCGACATCCCGCTGCCGGTCGATGGGCTGCTCAACCCCGAGCTTGCCCACCGTTTCGACGATTTCACCGAGAAGAACTCCGCCTACACGCTGTCGCCGGCGACCATTGCCGTCAATCTCGACAAGGATTTCGAGCCGCTGCACCCCAAGCAATTGCGCCGCGTCGTGCTCGGTCCCTTCTATTCCGCGGGGATTACCGACAACAACTCGACGGTGACCGAGGTGCTGGCCAAGGTACGCAAGCCGGAAAACGCCTGGCTGCTCACCTGGACTATCCAGGAGGTCTATTCCAAGGGCGAAAAGCCCGGCCGCAAGGGCCTGTTCTCCAGCGAGAAGACGACGCAGGAGTTCTTCATCAACACCGACGACCTCGAAGCGGCGCGCCAGGGCGTGTCGAGCTACGAGAACCACGCGCTGATCCCGCACGAAGCCTACCAGGCACTCTACGCCGCCGGCGAGGCGCAGAAGATCTTCGGCGGCTACAAGGTCCACATCCTGTCCAACGGACAGGTCATCTCTGACGTCTGACCGTCACCCCACGGAGCACCCTTCATGGACACCGGCCTGACCACCATCCCGGAAGCGGCAATCGAAAAGCACCGCGCCATCGCGCAGAGCTTCATCACCCGCATCGTCGTGCTGGAAGACCCCGCGCGCGAATCCGGCACGGCGCTGGCCGGCACCAACCGCCGCTTCGTCTCGACCGTATCAGTCGGCTCGGTGCGCCGCACGCGCGAGGTCGAGCTGGCGAAGACCGTCGGCGCCATCCATCCCGACGACCAGTTGCTGACCATCGCGCAGCACACGCTCCTGTTTCGCGCCCGGCGCGGCACGGCGATCGCGCTTGCCGTGTCGGATGTTTTCGCCGAGGGCTCGGATCTCGAAAGCCTGCAGGCCAGGAACACCCGCGCACCGCTCGAAGGCGATGACGCGGCGACCTTCAAGAAACTGCTGGCCGCCTCGGCCTATATCTCCGCCTTCAGCCTGTCCTCCTACCTGTTCCAGCTGATTGCCAGCGACGGCGAGGCGCCCAACGACATTGCCGAGCCCGATTTCCTGTTCGACACGCCGCAGGACGCTGTGAAATCGATCCTGGCCGGCCTCGACAAGGCGATATCGGGCGCCTCTGACGATACCGACCTGATGACCAGGGCGCGCGCCTTCGCCCGCGTCGCCATCGATGGGCTGTTGGCGCGCAAGGGCCGCTTCGACGGCATCGGCCCGTTCGAGAACGCCCATATCCGCATCGACGCCGACGATTTCACCCTCGACGGCTTCGACGTCGTGCCCGGCAAGCGCTCCAAGCCGCTGGTGATGACCTTCAAGAAGCCGGAAGAGGTCGTCGGCAACCACATCGCCAAATACCAGTCGGTAAAGCTCGCCAAGATGCTGATGGCCTATGATTTCGAGCGCGAACTGAACCCGTTCGTCGAGCTCGGCGGCTTCCTGTTCACCTTCATCGGCGACGGCGCGCCCGGCACCGGCAAGACGACGCTGATCCAGATGATCGCCGGCCTCGTCAACGATTACTGCCAGGTCGCCGGCTACCCCTTCGCCTATGAGAATTTCGGCGTCGACCAGATCTCGTCCTACCAGGGCAAGTCGGGCCAGAACTGCCGCCAGTTCATCAACAATGTGCTGAACCCTCGCGTCATCGGTTTCGGCACCATCGACGATATCGACCAGGTGGCGGCGCGTCGTTCCGACGATCGCGCCTCGGCCGGCCAGCAGGAAATCACCGGCGTCCTGATGGATGCCTTCGCGGGTGCGGCCACCGTGGTGCGCGGCAACTGCTCCTTCGGCATGTTTTCCAACTATCCCGAAAATGTCGACGACGCGCTGCGCCAGCGCGCCGGCGCCCGCTGGCTGGTCGACGGTCCGCAGACCCGCGACGACTATATCGACATCTTCGTGCTGCTCGCCGGCAAGAACCACGAGATCCCTTTGGGCAAACACGAACTCTACGCCGCGCAGGAAATCCAGCGCGCCGTGGCCGAGGCCTATGAGGAACATGAGAAACCGCAGGAGGACGGCCTGATAAAGGTCTACGAGCGCTACATGAAGGAGAACGGCGCGCCCAGGACCATGGCGGACGTCGGCACTTACCTGCATCTGATCAAGGACGCCGAGCCACGCTTCACCGGCCGCGCCATCAAGAACGTCACCGACGCCATCAAGATGCGCGCCATGGACATCGAGCTTCCCGACGACTGGTTCGAGAAGCCGGAAGCCTTCGTGCACAAGAGCTACGACGACAAGAAGGCGATGATCGAGGAACTGCGCGGGCCGTTCTCAATGGACATGGTCATGCAGGAGATCAACCGCTACGCAGACTCGGAATTCCGCTACTCCGACAAGTCCGACGATGCTGCGGTGGAAAAACTGCTGCGCGACGCCAGGCTGCGGGAGCGGGCCGCGCGCGAAATGGAGGACATGAAGAAGAAGGGGCTGTGGAATGCTTGAGGTGCCTTTGCTGCCCACAGGTGCTCAAAGGCGTGGCGCCAACGCTGACGCCCCCCTCTCCCCGTTCTTCACGGGGAGAGGGTAAGGGTGAGGGGCAGCGCCATGCGTGGGCCAAGGATAGAGACAACGAAACGGGCACGACGCCTGCGCCAGTCGGACAATGATGCGGAGAGTGCATTGTGGGCTGAGCTCCGTGGCCACAGGTTGAACGGCTACAAATTCGTCCGGCAGCTCCCGATAGGCAGCTATTTTGCTGATTTTAGCTGTCGTGAGTGTCAACTCGTTGTCGAGATCGATGGGAGCCAGCATGCTGACAACGAATATGACCGGGCTCGGGATCGTTTCATGGTTTCAAAGGGCTGGTCCGTCCTCAGATTTTGGAATGTGGACGTCTTGAAGATGCGGGAAGACGTGCTCGAAACGATATTGGCTGCCGTCGAAGGTCGCCTGGATCGCCATATCGAGGCGCATGACCTTCGATTTTTTGCAGCCGAGAGTTACGGGGAGACCCGTCTTTGACCGGTGGCGCCGCCCCTCACCCTTACCCTCTCCCCGTGAAAAACGGGGAGAGGGGGTCGTCAACGTTAATGCTTCAGTCTTCCGGGCTGAACCTCCTGGAACACCCCAAATGAGCCCCGCCCGCAAACCAGACCTCCTGCGCGACAACGACCTCATCTACGGCCGGTTGCTGACCGTCGACGAGCCGCATCTCATCGAGCGCTACAACAAGGCGCTTGCCGCCTTCGGCCTCAAGCCGACAAAGCTGAAGAGCTTCCAGATTGACCGCACCGGCTTCTCGCCCGAGATCGCCGAGGAATGCGGCGACTATGATTATCTCGACCCCAACGAGGTCAACCGCCGCTTCATCATCCTGACGCCGTCGCAGATCGGCTTGCCGGTGGTGCACACGGCTTTCTCCAACACCTCGCAGCTGATGTTCGAGTTCATGACCAGGAACCAGCGTGCCATCGACGCGCTGACCATCAAGGACGTCATCTACGGCGAGATCGAGGATTCCGTCCCCAAGGTCAACGACATCGAGGACCTGCTGTCGATCAACCAGGTCGAGTTCAAAGTGCTGTCGGCCGAGGATGTGCTGGGCAAGGCCGCCGAACTCGGCAAGCTGGTCGACCGGCTGAAACAGGAGCCCGATGCCTGGCGCGACGACGCCATGCTCAACCGCATGGTGGACCTTGCAAAGGTCTGCGGCGACATCAGGGAGAACGCGCTGGTGCCCGACCAGGTGATCTTCCGCCACAATGCCTACTGGACCAGCCATTTCGGCGGGCTCTACGTCTTTGTCGATCCCGACATGACCACGGTGATCAGCGATCCCGCGGCCCCCGGCTTCCGCCGCTCGCGTCCGTGGCAGGTGAGCTATCTCTCCATCAACGACGCCGACAAGGTGTTCAAATTCCTGGCCGCCACCGGGCGCATCGAACTGCCGCGTGCCTCGTGGATCGAGGAGTCCGGCTATCTGGAGCATCGCGCCGAGATGGTGGTGCGTGCCCTGATCCGCGACGCCGAGCCCAACCGCAAGCTGACCA
>NZ_JAFKIC010000018.1 GCF_017306585.1 Mesorhizobium sp.
TCCCCCCTTGCGGGGGAGATGTCCGGCAGGACAGAGGGGGGTGCCTGGGCGCGATCCTGGCGACGGTATCGTCAATCCCTCAATGCGCCCATGAACCGTGCCCTCACCCTCATCCGCCGCCGGCTTGTCGGCAGCATCTTCGTGCTGCTGATCGTCGTCATCGGCACCTTCCTGCTGCTCGAGGCGGCTCCCGGCGACGCGGTCGACGCCTACATCGTCTCGACCGGCGGCGATGCCGGCATGATCGAACTGCTTCGCCATCGCTGGGGGCTCGACCAGTCTGAGCTGACGCGGCTTGCCAGCTATCTCTGGGCACTGCTGCACCTCGACCTCGGCCAGTCGGTCACCTTCTCGCGCCCGATCCGCGACGTCATCCTCGAACGGCTGCCCAACACGCTGCTGCTGATGGTCAGCGCTACGGCTCTGTCGTTCGGCCTCGGCTCGGCGCTCGGCATCTATGCCGGCGCGCGCCCCGGCAGTTTCCGCGACCGCTTTCTGTCGATCGGCTCGCTGGCGCTCTATGCCGTGCCGGGCTTCTGGCTCGGCCTGGTGTTGATCGTCGTCTTTGCCGTCGACCTGCGCTGGCTGCCGATCGGTGGCATCGAGACGCTGGCCTCCGACAAGACCGGGCTCGCGCGCGCCGCCGACATATCAGTCCACCTGGTCCTGCCGGTCGCGGCGCTCGGCTTCATCTATCTCGCGCTCTATCTGCGCATGATGCGCGCCGGCATGGCCGAGGCCTGGCGGCAGGACTTCGTGCTGGCGGCACGGGCCCGGGGGCTCTCGCGCCGGCGCATCGTGCTCGCCCATGTCGCCCGCAACGCGTTGCTGCCGCTGGTCACCATGCTCGGCCTGCAATCGGCGCAGATGCTGGGCGGCAGCGTCGTCGTCGAGAGCGTCTTTTCCGTGCCCGGCCTCGGCCGGCTGGCTCAGGAAGCGGTGGCCGCGCGCGACACGCCCTTGCTGCTCGGCATTATCCTTGTCAGCGCCGTCCTCGTTATCCTCATCAACCTTCTCGTCGACATTGCCTACGCCTTTCTCGACCCGCGCGTCGGCGCCAGCGAGGCCGGCGCATGAGCGCTCTGCATCGTTTCCTGCGCACGCCCGAAGCGGACGCCGGCGCGCTGCTTCTGGCGGCGTTGTTCGCCATGGCGCTGTCGGCGCCGTTGCTGTTCCCAGGCGATCCGCAGGCCATCGCCGGACCGGCGTTGCTGCCGCCCTTCCAGGACTGGTCGCTGCCGCTCGGCACCGATCGGCTTGGCCGCGACGTGCTGGCCGAACTGTTCCACGGCGCCCGCACCTCGCTTGCCGTCGGGCTGGCGGCAGCGGCCGCGGCACTCGCTATCGGCGCCGTGATCGGCACGCTGGCCGGATTTGCCGGCGGCTTCATCGATGAAGTGCTGATGCGCATCACCGATGCTTTCCAGACAGTGCCGGCCTTCCTGCTGGCCTTGGCCTTTGTCAGCGTTGTCGGCCCCTCGCTCGGCGTGGTCGTCGCAGCGATAGCGCTCGGCACCTGGACCGGTCCGGCACGGGTCGCCCGCGCCGAAGTCCTGTCCATCAGGGAACGCGATTATGTCGCCAGCGCCCGCGCGGTCGGGATGCACCCGCTCGAAATCGCCTTTCGCGAGGTGCTGCCCAATGCCTTGCCGCCCGTGCTGGCCCTGTCGTCGGTGATCGTGGCGGCGGCGATCCTCACCGAAGCCGCCCTGTCCTTCCTCGGCCTCGGCGATCCGAACCGGGTCACCTGGGGCGGCATGATCGCCGAAGGCCGCGCCGTGCTGCGCACAGCGCCCTTCCTGTCGATCGTCCCGGGCATAGCATTGGTACTCACGGTACTCGGCGTCTACCTGACCGGCGAAGGCATCGTCGAGACGACAGCGGTGCGGAGAGGCCTCTCGTGACCGCGCTCGCTTCGATCCGCGGCCTGACCGTTGGTTATCGTCGGGATGGCAACGAGGTCGCGGCGCTGAAGGACGTCAGACTGGATGTCGAGGCCGGCGAGCGTCTGGCCATCATCGGCGAGAGCGGTTCGGGGAAAAGTACGCTGGCGCTGGCGATTGCGGGGCTGCTGCCGGCCTCTGCGAAAATCACGGGTCGCATCGATTGGACGATGCCGAAATCGCAGACGTCTCGTTCCTTCGCGCCCCCCTCTGTCCTGCCGGACATCTCCCCCACGAGGGGGGAGATCGGCGGGTTCGCCGCCGGCTCTGCTCCTGCAACGCTGGCGGCTGGCGAAAGCGGTCACGACAGCACGATCTCCCCCCAAGTGGGGGAGATGTCCGGCAGGACAGAGGGGGGCGCCGTAGAGCGCCAACTTCGTCATCTTCGCGGTGGAGTTCCCCTCCTCGGCCGCGACATCGGTTTCGTCTTCCAGGATCCTTCCTCCAGCCTCGATCCGGTCATGCCTGTCGGCAAACAGATCGCCGAAGTCGCGCGCGCCCATCTTGGCCTCTCATGGCCGCAGGCATTCAACAAAGCCAGGATCCTGCTCGAGCGCGTCCGCCTGCCCGATCCCGGCTTGGCCCTGCGCGCCTTCCCGCATCAGCTCTCCGGCGGCCAGAAACAGCGTGTGGCCATTGCCGCCGCCATTGCCGCCGGCCCGAAACTGCTGATCGCCGACGAAGCGACCAGCGCGCTCGACACCATCGTGCAAGCCGAGATCGTCACCTTAATCCGGCAGTTGGTGGCCGAGGACGGCATGACCCTGCTGTTCATCAGCCATGACATCGCGCTGGCCGCCGAGCTCGCCGACCGCATCGCGGTGTTCCGCCATGGCAGTCTCGTCGAACTTGGCCCGACGGCCCAGATTGTCGGCGCCCCGGCCCACCCCTACACGCGCGCGCTGCTCGACGCCCATATCGGCCTCGACGCTGAACCGCTGCTGACAAGAAGCGGCCTCCGCGCATGAGCCTGCTTGCCGTATCCAATCTCACCAAACGCTATCGTCGCGGCGGCAAGGCCGTCGCGGCGGCGGACGACGTCTCCTTTCACATCGACCCCGGCGAAACGCTGGCGCTCGCCGGCCCGTCCGGCAGCGGCAAGTCGACCATCGCGCGGCTGGTTCTGCGGCTGATCGAGCCGGACGCCGGACGCATCGCGTTCGAAGGCGAGGATTTCATGGCCCTCGGTGGCGCGGCGCTGCGTGCCCGCCGTGCGCGCCTGCAGATGGTGTTCCAAGATCCGCTCGCCGCATTCAACCCGCGCGCCACCGTGGCGCGTGTGCTCGACGACCCCTTGCGCATCCACCGTATCGCCTCCCGTTCCGAGCGTCCGCGCCAGATCGCCGCCTTGCTAGAGCGTGTCGGGCTGACGGCCGATCTCGCGCCGCGCGCCATCCATGAAATCTCGGGCGGCCAGCGCCAGCGCGTGGCGATAGCGCGTGCCATTGCGACGAAACCGTCACTCATCGTGCTCGACGAGGCGGTATCGGCGCTCGATGTCTCTGTGCGCGGCCAGATCCTCGACCTGCTGCTCGACCTGCAAAGGCAGGAGCGGATCGCCTATCTCTTCATCTCGCATGATCTTGGCATCGTCAGGGCCATCGCCCACCGCGTCATCCTTCTCGATGCCGGGCGGATCGCCGAGGCCGGCGATGCCCGCGCCGTCATCGACGCGCCGCGATCGGTCATCGGCAAGGCGCTGGTGGCGGCCGCGCCGAGGCTGGATCGAAGCAGATCATGATCCCGAAAATAGATCCAGTTTGACGAATTGCGATGCCGGCTAATAAAGTCGCAGTCTAAGGTGTGTTGAGATTCAGGTCAGGCCGAGTCGAAAACGATGGCATCCGAGAACCGGAGCGGAGCGTACTTAAAGTACGTGAGCACCGGAAGCGCAGGAAGCTGTCGTTTGCAGGCCGGCATCACCTGAATATCAACACACCTTAGCCGCCGACCATCAGCTTGACGACTTCGTCATGATTTGTCTCGGAAATCCTGCGCTCGCCGGCCTGGACGCCGCGCCGCAGCACCACGATGCGGTCCGAGACCGCGAAGATGTCCTGCAGATTGTGCGAGATGAAGATGACGCCGCGCCCTTGCGCCTTGAGCTGGTGGATGAGCGAAATCACCTTGCGCTGCTCCGGCACGCCCAGCGCCGCCGTCGGCTCGTCCATGATCAGGATTTGCGCGTCCCAATAGACGGCGCGGCCGATGGCGACCGCCTGGCGCTGGCCGCCGGAGAAATTGCTGACCGGAGCCTCGAGCCGGCTGACATGGAAGTCCAGCCGCTTCATCGTCTCCCTGGCCGCCTCGGCCATCGCCTTGCGGTCGAGCACCGGCAGGAAGCCGAACGCCTTGCGCATCGGCTCGCGGCCAAGGAAGATGTTGGCGCCGATCGACAGATTGTCGGCGAGCGCAAGGTCCTGGTAGATCGTCTCGATGCCCTTTTCGCGCGCCTCCTGCGGTGTCGCGAAAGCCACCGGCTGGCCTCGCAGCAGGATTTCGCCACCGGTCGGCTGGAACACGCCCGATATCGCCTTGATCAGTGTCGTCTTGCCGGCGCCGTTGTCGCCGGCAAGCGCCACGACTTCGCCTGGCCGCACGGCCATGGAGAAGTCGCTGAGCGCGCGCACGGCGCCGAAATGCTTGGAGAGGTTGCGGACTTCCAGCAGAGGCGCGGTCTGGTCGGTGCTAGTCATCCTGGCGGCCTCCGCTGAACCGGCGCTGCGCCTGGTCAATGAGCACGGAAATGATGATGACGACACCGACGGCGATGAACTGCCAGAACGGCTCGACATTGACGAAGACCAGCCCGTACTGGATGACCGCGATCACCAACGCCCCGGCGACCGTGCCGAAGATGGTTCCCGAGCCGCCGAACAGGCTGGCGCCGCCGATCACCACCGCCGCCACGCTGTCGAGCAGCAGCGGCTCGCCGGCCTGCGCGGCGCCGGCGGTGAAGCGCGCGGCGTAGAGCGCGCCGCCGAGACCGGCGCACATCGCCGACAGCACATAGAGCCGCAATATATGGCCCCTGATGTCGATGCCGGCGCGACGCGCCGCCTGCACATTAGCGCCGATGGCGTAATTGTGCTGGCCGAACCGGGTCTGGCTGAGCAGATAGTGCATCACGATGACGAAGATCGCGGTGATGATCACCAGATAGGGCACGCCATAGAACTTGCCGTTGCCGAGCAGCGCGAACCAGGAGTTCTGCATCGGAACCGTCGTGCCGCCGGCCAACAGGAAGGCGGCGCCGCGTGCGACGCCGAACATGCCGAGCGTGCCGATGAAGGGCGGCACCTTCAGGCGTGAGATCAGCAGGCCGTTGATGATACCAGGCACGCCGGCGACGATGACCGAGGCAAGGATGCCCGCAAGCATGGCCAGCGGCAGCGGAATGGCGGCGCCCGCCATATTGGTGGCATGCGCGGCGACGACGGCTGCAAGGCCCATGATGAAGCCGAGCGACAGGTCGATGCCGCCCGAGATTATGACGAAAGTCTGCCCCGTCGCCAGCAGCAGCGGCGCCACGGCGAAGATGGCGATCGACTGCAGGTTGAACGGATTGAGCACGAAGGTCGCGCCGAAGGCGAGCCTCGACCAGATCTCGAAACAGATGATCAGGCCGGCCAGGAAGAGCCAGGCGCGCCCATCGGCGATGCGCGCGATCAGGCTCCGGGCCGGATCGCCGTGATCGGCCTGGGGGGCGACATGTTTCTCGGCAGGCTGGGCTGGTGATGTCGAGGTCATGGATGCTCCGCGGCTGCCTGCAAGAAAGTTCCGCCTCATGCGGAACCGGCGCAAGCTCCTCCCGGCGAGCGGGAGGAGCCAAGCTCGTCCGGACTTACTCGGAGTAGAGATACTTCGAGATGTTGGGATCCGCGATGTTGGACTTGTTCATGATCGTGAAGCCGGTGCCGATGGTGACCGGGATCGAATGGCCGGTCAGGTGGGCATAGGCCGATACGACGCCGTAATAGCCGATCTCGGCCGGATGCTGGGCGATCGCCACATCGACCAGGCCGGTGTTGATGTTGTCGACGATGCTGGTCGGGGCATCGAAGGCGACGACCTTGACGGTGCCCGTCTGCCCGGCCTGCTTGACGCCGTTGGCGGCGCCGAGCGCGGAGAAGAGGTTGGCGCCGAACACGCCGACCAGGTCGGGATTGCGCGCGAACACCGCCTGCAGCTGCGAGGCCGCCTTGTTGGCGTCGTCGTCGTTGAACTGGGTTTCCAGAACGGTGATGCCGGGGTGATTGGCCATCTCCTTCTTGAAGCCTTCCTCGCGCTGGTCGGTCGTCGAGACGCCGGGCTTGACGTTCGAGACATAGACCTTGCCCTTGTCGCCGATGGCGGTGGCAAGCGCGCGCGCGGCGATCTCGCCGCCGAGCACATTGTCCGAGGCGATGTAGGCCAGCGGGAAATCGGCGTCGCCGGCGCCGGTCTGGTAGACGCCGCTGCCGATGAAGGTATCGACGGTGATGACCGGAATGCCGGCGTCATTGGCCTTGCGCAGCGGCTCGACCAACTGGACCTTGTCGGTCGGCGCGATCAGGATCGCATCGGGCTTCTTGGCGATGACCGCGTCGAGCACCGGCACCTGGGTGACGGGATTGAAGTCCGACGCGCCCTGGAAGACCAGGTTGACGCCGAGCGCGTCGGCCGCCGCCTGGGCGCCCTTGCGCATGGTGATGTAGAAGCCGTCGGTGGTGAGGCCGGGAATGAGCGCAATGGTATATTTCTTGTCCTGCGCCTGCGCGGGCGCCATCAGCACCGTCGCGCCGACGGCAAGCGCCGCGAGCGCGGCAACAATCTTCTTCATGACATCCTCCTCATTGTTGGCAGATCTGCCGTTGCAAGTGACATTGGAATAGCCGCGGTCCGATTGTGGGATGCCGACGGCTGGAACGCCTGTTGCCTGTCGCGGGCAGCTCCTCCCAAGCGCCCTCCGGTCGATATGTCAGCCGGCTCGATCGACCGGCGGCTGTTTCGTTCCGCGCCTTGGCGAGGTCAGAGAACCAGCCTGCTCGAAGTGCATGCACTGCGAGCCTGCAAACTTGTAACACTTTGCAGAAAGAAATTGCAACTCGGTTTTTCCGAGCTATCCGTGCCGCGTTTTCTGGACGACATCCGACTGCTCCGTGGAGCCCCTGGCCAACTATTGCCCCGACTCCCCGGCGATACAACCGATTTCGCGTCCGCCCCTGCCACGTCCAGGGGCGCAGGCATCAATTCGGTATATCCGCCGTCCCGTTTTCAGAGGGCGGCGAGGATAGCCTGCGCCGTCTTGGTATCCGTCACCAGCGTATTGATCAGCCGCGCCCGCGCCGCGGCGATGATTGCCGTCGCCTTCTCCGGCGAGGCGGCGATGCCGATCACCAGCGGCACGGCGCGAAGCTGCGCCGGCGACATGGCGATCATCCGGCTCTCGCCTTCCCAGGCGATCAGCGTCCCCTCGGCATCGAAATAATGCCGAAGCACGTCGCCCGCCGCATGGACCAGCGCCTGCTCGCTCGGCGTGGCGGCACTTGCCTCGGGCGCGTTGATGGCGTGCGGCAGGCCGATGCCGACGATCGCCACATCGGTCCGGTCCCACAGCGCGACGGCATCGCGGATAGCCGCATCGCGCAGGAAAACCTCGCGCAGTTCGCTGGACGGCAGATAGGGCGCATGGATGAAATGCGGCGTGCCGCCGAACTCCTCCGCGGCAAGCCTTACGAATTCGTTGACCTGAAAATGCGCCGCGTGCTGCTGCATGCCGCCGGTGGCGGCCACGGTGAACACGCCCGGCATGCGCGGCAGGCCGGCCCGGATCACCTCGCGCACGGCGCGCCCCCAGCCGATGGCGACCACGGAGCCCGCCACCAGTTGCGCCTGCTTGAGCAGCGCGCCAAGCGGCGCGGCCAGCGCCGTCAGCGCGCCCGCCACCGGCGTTTCGACCACGGCCGCATCGCGAAGTCCGAGCCCGTCGATCAACTGCTTGGTAATGTCTTCGGGCGTCACGAGGTCGAGCACTTCGATCCGCACGATCCCTTCTGCCCGCGCCCGCTGCAGCAGGCGCGAAATGGTCGCGGTTGAGACCCCGAGTTGCCGGGCGATATCAACCTGCGACATCTCTTCCACGTAATGCAGCTTGGCGACCGTGTGCAGCATCGTGCGCGATGCGGTCGCGTCCTGGACAGGGGGAATAGGCAGCTTGCAATTCCTTTCAGCAACGTGTTACATACGTATACGCCGATGGGAGTTATCGCGCAAATCCGGCGAGCCCGCAACTTGGAGCAACGCCGCCGGGAACACGCTTCTCCCACGGCCGGCGACACTCCATGCGGCAAAGATATTCCTGCTGGCAGGCGGGCAGACCGACCATTGTTTCCACGGAATCCGCGCCCTCGGCGACAGGGCGCCAACATCGGACGAAGACCATGACCAAGATGACCACCGCGGAACTGCGCGGCTATCAGCAGATATGCGGCAAGGACGGGGCCATGGTGGCCATCGCCTGCGACCAGCGCGGCGGCATGCGCACCTTGCTGGCGTCGGATCCGGCCGAGCAGGCCAGGATCACCAATGACATGCTCGGCGACACCAAGGCCGACATCACGCGCTACCTCGCCAGTGCCGCCTCTTGCGTGCTGCTCGACCCGCTGTGCGCGGTGCCGCGGATCGTCGACGAGGGCGTACTGAACCGCGACACGGCCTTGCTCATCGGCCTCGACGCTTCGGGCTTCGACGTCTCGCCGCAGGGCTACCGCCTGTCGCGTCTGGTCCCCGGCATCGATGCGCGCCGGGTCCGTGAGCTCGGTGGCACCGGCGGCAAGATCATGGTCTATCTCAGGGCCGACAAGCCGGAAGCCAATGAGCACAACATCGCCATACTGCGCCAATGCATCGCCGATTTCGGCAGGGAAGACCTGCTGCTCGTCGTCGAATTCCTGACCTATCAGCTCGATGGCGAAAGCCCGGAGGATTACGCGGCCAAGACGCCGTGGCTCGTCGAGGAAGGCACCAGGATTTCGCTGGAGTGCGGCGCCAAGGTGCTGAAGCTCCCCTACCCCGGAACGCCGGAAGCCTGCGCCAATATCACGAAGATGGCCGGCGACGTGCCCTGGGCCGTGCTCTCGGCCGGTGTCAACCACGCCACCTTCCTCGGCCAGGTCGAGATCGCCATGCAGAATGGCGCCTCCGGCGTCATCGCCGGCCGCTCGCTGTGGAAAGACTGCATCTCGCTCGACCGTGACATTCAGCGCGAAAGGCTTAAGACCATCGCTGTGCCGCGACTGCGGGAAATCCAGGCGGTGATCGGGCATTATCGGCGGAAGGCCGCCTGATATCCCGTAGCATCACCCGGTACGCGCAGGACATCATGCCACAAAAGTCGATGGCCATAGGGATCGATATCGGCGGCACCAATCTGCGTGCCGCCCGCATCTCGGCGTCGGGCGAAATCCTCAAACGCCTCTCCGAAAAGAGCGCACCTGATCCGGAGCTGGTGCTTGGCCGCATCGCCGACATGGTGCGCCTTCTCGATGCCCCGGAGGTGGCAGCCATCGGCGTCGGCGTTCCCGGCCGCGTCGACGCGCGGCGCGGCGCGGTCCTGTCGGGAGGCTATGTCGACCTCGCCTCGGTCGCGGTCGCGCAGCGGCTGGAGAGCATGACCGGCAAGCCTGTCGTCATCGACAATGACTGCAACATGGCGCTGGTCGCCGAAATGACTCTCGGCGCCGGCCAGGGTCACGACAGCATCGCCATGTTCACCATCGGCACCGGCATTGGCGGCGCCGTCGCCCAGAACAGGCGCATCCTGCGCGGCCGGGCAACGGCGGGGCAACTCGGCCATATCACCGTCGACGTCAACGGCGAGGTCTGTGCCTGCGGGCGGCGTGGCTGTGTCGAAACCACCAGTTCCGGCACGGCGCTCGGCCGCCATATCGCGCGCGCCGGCCTGGGCGCCGATGTCTCGGTCGACCAGCTCTTTGCCCGCGACGCGGCCGGCGACATCCAGGCGCGCGCCATCCTGGAAGCCTGGGCAAGGCCGTTGCGCGCCGCGATCGACACCACCGTTGCCATGTTCGACCCAGATATCGTCCTGCTTGGCGGCGGTCTTGGCCAGGCCGCGCACAAGGCCCTCGGCCGCGCACCGGCGCTGGCGCCGTGGTAT
>NZ_JAFKIC010000019.1 GCF_017306585.1 Mesorhizobium sp.
CTGCGAGAAATGCAACAAGGAACACGCCAGCGCGGAATATGAATGCTTCTACACCGGCCCGGCTTCGACATCCGACGAGGCCGGCGAGGCGCAAATCCTTCAAGACATACTGAGCAAGCCGGATACCGCTGCGGTGGCGATTTCGCCGTCCAACGCGCCGCTGATCGCGCAGACGCTCAAGAGCGCCAATCCGACGATCCCGATCATGACGGTGGACGCCGACCTCGCCAAGGAGGATGCCGCGCTTCGCAAGACCTATCTCGGCACCGACAATTACCTCATGGGCAAGAAGATCGGCGAATACATCAAGAAGGCCAAGCCCAATGGCGGCACGATCTGCACCATCGAAGGCAATCCGGCGGCCGACAACATCCTGCGCCGCGCGCAGGGCATGCGTGACGCGCTGACCGGCAAGGAAGGCCTTGCGGCGCTGAAGGGCGAGGGTGGCTGGACCGAGGTCGCCGGCTGCCCGGTGTTCACCAATGACGATGGCGCCAAAGGCGTGCAGGCGATGACCGACATTCTCGCCGCCAATCCGAAGCTTGACGCCTTCGGCATCATGGGCGGCTGGCCGCTGTTCGGCGCGCCGCAACCCTATCGCGATCTGGTCGGGCCGCTCAAGGACCGGCTGGCCAAGAACGACTTCGTCATCGGCGCCGCCGACACGATCGGCGACGAGGTAGCGATCGCCCGGGACGGCCTTGTCACTGCCCTGGTCGGCCAGCGGCCCTTCGAAATGGGCTACAAGGCGCCGTCGGTGATGATCGAGCTGATCGAAGGCAAGAAGGTCGACGATCCGGTCTTCACCGGCCTCGACGAATGCACCAAGGATACGGTCGACACTTGCATCCAGAAATAGTCTACAACCGACGAGGCGCCCGTCTGACGGGCGCCTCGTTCCATCGATTTCTTCAAGAAGGCGCGGCGGTGGGGTGACCGGCCCCGGCCTTGACGCGTCCGTGGTTTGGACTTTCGGCAACGGGATCGGCGTGCAATTCCGGATCGATCCGGACGAGAAACGGCCGACCTATTGGAACGTGAATGCCGCACCAGAAGGCAAAGAAACAGGCCGGCAAGGCTCAAGGCGGTCCGGCGGCGATGCGCAGAGCGGATGCCGCCCACTTTCCGGGGTCGAGCGTCCATGCCTCGCTGGTCAGCGAGATCGGTCTCAGGATCGTTCGCGGCGACTATCCGCCCGGCAGCATTCTTCCCAACGAGGCCAAATGGGCCGAGACCTTCAATGTCAGCCGCTCGGCGGTGCGCGAGGCGACCAAGATGCTGATGGCCAAGAGCCTTCTTGCATCACGCCCCAAGATCGGCAGCTGGGTCGAGCCCAGGGAACGCTGGAACCTGCTCGACCGCGACGTGCTTGCCTGGTACGCGACCGCGCCCGACCGTGAGGCTTTCCTGCGCACCGTGCAGGAGTTCCGCCACATTATCGAACCCGAGGCATCCGCCTTTGCGGCGATGCGGCGCAGCGACGAGCAGATGGCCGAGATCAGCCTCGCCTGCCGCGAGATGGGCGAAGCGGCGAACTTGCCGGACCGTATCCGGGCCGATACGCGCTTCCACCTCGCCATCCTGCGCGCCTCGGGCAACGACCTCCTGGTGCCGCTCGGCGTGCTGATCGAGTCGGCGCTCGACCATCTCTTCGTCTTCACGACGCGGCAGGTTGGCGACCAGCGGCGGGCGCAGCAACTGCATGAGGCGATCGAGAAGAACATCCGCCTGCAGCGCCCGGCGGCAGCGCGCAACGCCGTGCACAGGCTGCTGGCGGACACCGATGAGGGGATTGGAAGCCGGCGGCGGTAAGAGCCGCCGACCGTTTGCGCCTCAAATCGTCTGCTTCCTGCCATCCTTCATCGGCATCAGGTCGACGCCATTCACCTTGGCGATATGCGTCGCCAGCATCGGCACGAACTGTTCGGCCGGGCCGGTGGCATGGGCGCCGGCGAAGGAGTTCTTGGTGGCGTTGCCTAGCGGGTTGGCGATGCCTGCGGCTCCGGCCATCGATTCCAGATAGGTCAGGTCCTTGAAGGCGTTGGCGATGGTGAATTTGTGGGCGTCGCGGTCGCCTTCCAGCGTCCAGCGCATGAAGGTCTGGTAGAAGGGGCAATCCATGCGGCCGTTGCGGATGACGCTGTCGAAACGCGGCGGCGAGATGCCGACCTTTTCAGCCAGCGCCAGCGCCTCGGAATAGAGCGCGGCATAGCCCAGCGAGATGAAATTGTTGAGCAGCTTCATGCGGTGGCCGTCGCCTGTGTCGCCGATATGGACGATGCGGCCGGCCCAGGTCTCTATCACCGGTTTGACCCTGGCGAAAACGGCGTCGGGAGCGCCGACCATGGCGTCGAGCGTGCCTTCCCAGGCCTCCTTCGGGGTGCGGCTCAGCGGCGCGTCGACATAGTCGATGCCAAGCGCCTTGAGTTCGGCGGCAAGAGCCACGGTCGAGACCGGGTCGGAGGTCGAGCAGTCGACGACGACGGAACCTTTCTTCAAGCCCTCCTTCAGGCCGCCGGGGCCGCGGATGATGGCCTCGACCTCGCGCGAGCCGGTGACGCAGATGAAGACGATATCGGATGCCGCCGCGACGTCGCGGGAGGTCGATGCCTCTTGAGCGCCTCGGCCGAGAAGATCCTCCGCCGGTTTGCGGTTCTTGCGGCCGAGGAAGGTCAGCGAATAGCCCTTGTCGACGATGTTCTTGGCGATGCCGTGGCCCATCAGGCCAAGGCCGATGAAGCCGATCTTCTCGCTCGCGGTGGTGGTGCTCATGCTTTGCGTCCTGTCCTCAAATTATCGATAATGCCGCCGCTGTTTTAACCGTATGCGGTTGCGGAAAGCAATATTGTCTGACAATACACATAAATCCCTGGACGCATAAAACCCCAGAATTTGTGGAGACCGGAATGACGAAGCGGATCATGTTCACCGGCGGCAGCGGCAAGGCCGGACGTCACGTCGTGCAGTATCTGGTGGAGCAGGGTTGCCAGGTGCTCAACATCGATACCAGGCCGCTCGACAATCCCAAGGTGCGCACGCTGATCACCGACATCACCGACAGCGGGCAGGTGTTCAACGCGCTGTCGAGCTATATGGGCCTGCATGAATTCGACCCGTCGCTGCGCCCGCAGCCGGTCGACGCGGTGGTGCATTTCGCCGCCATCCCGCGCATCATGATCACGCCCGACAATGAGGTGTTCCGCATCAATGCGATGGGCACGTACAATGTCATCGAGGCGGCGGTGAAACTCGGCATCCGCAAGGTGATCATCGCCTCCAGCGAAACGACCTATGGCCTGGTGTTCGCCAACGAGCCGCGCGACCCCGAATATTTCCCGCTCGACGAGGACTATGACGTCGATCCGATGGACAGCTATGCGCTGTCCAAGGTCGTCAACGAGAAGACGGCGCGCGCCTTCGCGCAGCGCAACGGCACCGATATCTATGCGCTTCGCATCGGCAATGTCATCGAGCCGCACGAGTATTCGCTGTTCCCGAAATGGTTCGCCGATCCCGGTTTCCGCAAGCGCATCGCCTGGAGCTATATCGATGCCCGCGACCTCGGCCAGATCACGCTGCGGGCCGTCGAAAAGGACGGGCTGGGCTATCAGGTGTTCAACGCCGCCAATGACGATACCTCGTCCGACCTGCCGACGGCGGAACTCCTGAAGCGGTTCTATCCCGGCGTGCCGGTCAAGGCGGAACTCGGCGAATACGAGACGCTGCTGTCGAACCGCAAGGCGCGCGACATGCTCGGCTTCCGGCCGGAACATAGCTGGCGCAAATACGTCAAGACAGCCTGAATGGGCTGGTGGAAGGGGTTGGGCTGTGCATAGCGGCGCGCTTTGCGGCCCAACCAACCGGGGGCGCTTGACAGCTTGCGCAAACCGGCCTTTGTGAAGCGTATGCGGGACGCGAAGCCGAACAAGGAAAAATCGCCGAAAAAGGCCGATGCCGCCGATCGCCCGGCGGGCGTGCGCCGGCCCGATGCGGCGCGCATTCCCGGCGCCAGCGTGCACACCTCGCTGGCCAGCGAAATCGGTCTCAGGATCGTTCGCGGCGACTATCCGCCCGGCACCATCCTGCCCAATGAAGCAAAATGGTCGGAGACCTTCAGCGTCAGCCGCTCGGCGGTGCGTGAGGCGATCAAGATGCTGATGGCCAAGAGCCTCTTGGCGTCACGCCCCAAGATCGGCAGCTGGGTCGAGCCGAAGGAGCGCTGGAACCTGCTCGACCGCGACGTGCTGTCCTGGTACGCGACATCGCCGGACCGCGAAGTGTTCCTGAAGACGGTGCAGGAATTCCGCCACATCATCGAGCCGGAAGCGACCGCCTTCGCCGCCATGCGCCGCACCGACGAGCAGATGGCCGAGATCAGTCAGGCCTGCCGCGAAATGGGCGAGGCGGCCAGCCTGCAGGAGCGCACACGCGCCGATACGCGCTTTCACCTCGCCATCCTGCGCGCCTCGGGCAACGACCTTCTGGTACCGCTTGGCGTGCTGATCGAATCCGCCTTCGATCATCTCTTCACCTATACGACGCGTGCGGTGGACGATCTCAACCATGCGCAGAAGCTGCATGAGGCGATCGAGAAGAATATCCGCCTGCAGCGGCCCGACGCGGCGCGCGCGGCGGTGCGCAAGCTGCTGGCCAATACGGACGGCGTCATCCGGTCACGGTAGACACGCCGCTCGATAGATCAAGGCACTCGTCCGGCTCAGCCCTTGCCCATGGCGATTGATTTCCTGAACGCCGCCGCCAGTCCCTTCGCCACCGCGTCGTCGAAACCGGCGTCGCGCATGGTTTCGATGGCGGCCGCTGTGGTGCCGCGATAGTCGAGGAACGCTGCCACCGTCCCGGCGGGCGAGACATCGCGCAATTCGAGCAGCCGGCCGGTGCCGGTCAGCACCGCGTTGACGGCACGCTGCGCGACATCGGGCGGCAGGCCGAAGCGGACCGCGTCGCGCATCATCGCATCCGCCAGCAGGGCAGGGAAGGCCGGCCCCGAGCCGGTAAGGCCGGTGAGGTAGTCGATGTCGCGCTCGCTGGCGACCTCGTCCTGGACACCGCAGGCATCGAAGATGGCGCGCACGACGGCACGATCCGCCTCCGACGTGTCGCTGCTCGCGATCCACGGCGTATAGGACCTTGCCGCCTCCGCCGCCGCGTTCGGCAGCGAACGCACGACACGGCCGGTGCCATGCTTTTCGGCGATTTCGGCAAGGCGGATGCCGGCCATCACCGAAATCACCAGCTTGCCGCCGGCATCGATGGCGAGCGAGGGCCAGTCTTCGGGCCGGACCGACAGCAGGATGACATCGCAGCGCTCGGCGAGCGCCTGGTTGTCGTCGGTCCAGAAAGCGCCGGGAAAGCTCTCGGGTTTCGTGCGGCGATAGGAAAGCGTCAGGTTGCGCGCGTGCACGACGCCGGCGGCCATGGCCGCGCCGGCGATGGCGCCGCCCAGCCAGCCGGCGCCGCCGACAATGCCGAGCCTGACCGATGCGTTCATGTGTCCACCTCCGCTTGTTGCTGCAAGGTGCGGAAGATCGCGGTGCTTGTCCAGCGCGCGAGGAAACCGGCGCAAGCTGGCGGCATTGTTCAGGCGGAAGGCATCGCAATTCTGCGGCTTTGTCAAAAATCCGGGAGCCGTGTCGGATCGACGAGGCAACACCCGTCCTTGGGGCATCGATCACGAAGAAAAAGGAATTTGAAAAATGCCCAGCACCATCCGCCTGCATCGCGTCCTGACAACCAGCCCACAGAAGGTCTACCGGGCGTTCCTCGAGGCCGATGCGCTGGCTAAATGGCTGCCGCCGAACGGTTTCACCTGCACGGTTCATCATTTCGAAGGCAAGGTCGGCGGCACGTTCAAGATGTCGTTCCGCAACTTCACCACCGGCGGCAGCCATTCTTTCGGTGGCGAATATGTCGAACTCGTTCCGGGTGAACTGCTGCGCTACACCGACAGGTTCGACGATCCCAACCTGCCCGGCGAGATCGAGGTGACCGTGTCGCTGAAGAAAGTCCTGGTCGGCACCGAAGTGAACATCACCCAGGCCGGCATTCCGGACGCCATCCCCGCGGAGGCCTGTTATCTCGGATGGCAGGAATCGCTGCGAAACCTGGCCAAGCTTGTCGAACCCGAGATCAATCAATAGGCGGCTGGGTCTCGAGGATATCGCGGCGGCCGGGCGCTAATGCTCCCTCGGCCGCCCGAACGCCGCGCGTAACTCGTCCTTGGCGTCCTCGAGCACTTTCCTGCGTGCCGCCGGAAGATTGCTGCCGGCGCGGTTGATGTAGAAATTCAGCATCGACATCGCGGACTGGAACGGTTCGGCCTTGCGGCGGTGGCTGTGCTCGGCGGACCTCTTCAGCGATGCCGCGATCCTCCCGGCGTCATGCGATTCGAAGATGTGATCCTCAAGGTCCATCGCGTCGCTGTGCTCGGTCACCTCGGACGACCATTTCTTCCTGGTGGCGGTCATGGCTGGGACTCCTTTCGCGGTCAGCTGATCGGAAAACTCGGCACTTCGGCGCCGGTTCCGCGT
Source organism: Mesorhizobium sp. (assembly GCF_017306585.1). GTDB lineage: Bacteria > Pseudomonadota > Alphaproteobacteria > Rhizobiales > Rhizobiaceae > Mesorhizobium. Next base: position 6,549 of record NZ_JAFKIC010000019.1, read on the forward strand.
TCATGCCGGTTCTGGAGCCACGGATTTGCCGGTCGTGGCGCTGCTATGGGCGCGCAATGAGCCGATAGTGACCAGAACGGCGGCCGATTTTCGAGACCGCCGGCAGGAAACGCCTTTGACCCGAACCGACATGAGCCGGCAAAATCCCGGCATCGACAGTTCCTATGCCTGGATGCGGCTGGCCATTTCGATGCTGCTGGCGACGATCGGCGCGGTCGGCATGTGGGCCGTCGTCGTGGTGCTGCCGGCCGTGCAGGCTGAATTCGGCGTCGACCGCGCCGCGGCCTCCATGCCTTACACGGCCACGATGGTGGGCTTCGCCGCCGGCAATGTGCTGGTTGGACGGGCCATCGACCGCATGGGCTACTGGATCCCGGCGCTGGTCTCTTCAGTCGCGCTCGCCGCCGGCCTTCTGCTGGCGGCGCTGTCGACATCGATCCTGCAGTTCACCCTTGCCCAGGGCGTGCTGATCGGTCTCGGCACATCGGTGATCTTCGGACCGCTGATCGCCGACATCTCGCACTGGTTCAACCGCCGGCGCGGCGTCGCGGTCACGGCGGCAGCGGCCGGCAACTACCTTGCCGGAGCCTTCTGGCCGACGATCATGCCGGCGCTGATCAAGGCGGAAGGCTGGCGCTTCACCTATGCCGCCATCGGCATTTTCTGCCTGGTCACCATGGTGCCTCTGGTGCTGTTGCTGCGGCGGCGCGCGCCGGACGCGGCGGCGGCCGGTTCGCCCGGAAGCCGTCCGGTGCAGCCGATCCCGATGTCACCGGCAGCACTGCAGGTGCTGCTGGTCATCGCGGGCCTTGGCTGCTGCGTGGCGATGTCGATGCCGCAGGTGCATATCGTCGCCTACTGTATGGACCTTGGCTACGGCATGGCGCATGGCGCCGACATGCTGTCGATCATGATGGCGGCGGGCGTCGCCAGCCGGATTGCCTCGGGCTTCATCGCCGACCGCATCGGCGGCGCCAAAACGCTGATCATCGGCTCGGTGCTGCAATGCCTCTCGCTGCTGTTCTACATTCCATTCGACGGGCTCGCCTCGCTCTATGTCGTGTCGCTGGTGTTCGGCCTGTCCCAGGGCGGTATCGTGCCCTGCTATGCCATCATCGTGCGCGAATACCTGCCCGCCAAGGAGGCAGGCCAGCGCATCGGCATCGTCATGATGGCGACGATCTTCGGCATGGCGATCGGCGGCTGGATGTCGGGCTGGATCTACGACCTGACGGGCTCCTATGCCGCCGCCTTCCTGAACGGGATCGCCTGGAACCTGCTGAACATAGTGGCGATCGCACTCTTCATGTGGAAGGCGAGGCCCAGGGCCGTCATAGTAGCCTGAGGCAAGGACTGCCTCGAGCAGCTCTGCTTGACAATGCGCTGGCGCTGCGCGACCCCAGAGGCTTGGGGGCGGGGCGACAGGCGGGTGAGATGGCGAGAACTCGGATCGTATTGCCGGCATGCTTCGGCCGCCATGCGCGCGGGCCAAGGCCTTGACCAAGCCACGCTCGCGCCGGGGCGGCGGACGGCCGACCATTGCCGATGTGGCGCGCAAGGCAGGCGTCGGCGCCATCACGGTCTCGCGCGCGCTGCGCGAGCCCGGACGGGTCTCTGAGGATCTGCGGCGGCAGATCCAGGCGGCCGTGGATGAGCTCGGCTATGTGCCGGACCCCAACGCGCGCGCGCTTGCCTCGGCGCGGGCCGAGGTCTTCGGCGTGCTGGTGCCCTCGCTGACCAACAATGTCTTCGCGGAGGTGGTGCGCGGCATCTATGACAGCCTCTCCGACAGTGCGTTCCGCATCCAGCTTGGCCACACGCATTACTCCGGCCTGGAAGAAGAGCGGCTTCTGCAACTGTTCGGATCGCAGCGGCCGGCCGCGCTGATCGTGGCGGGAATAGACCAGACGGCAACCTCGCGGCGCCTGCTGGAGACGGCGGGCTGCCCCGTGGTGCAGATCATGGAGACGGGTCCCGATCCGGTCGACATGCTGGTCGGCTTCTCGCATTTCGACAGCGGCAGGGCGGCGACGGAGCACCTGCTGGAGGCCGGATACCGAAAGGTCGGATTCATCGGCGCGCGAATGGACCCGCGCTCGCAGCGGCGGCTTGCCGGCTACCGCGCGGCGATGGAGGCCGCCGGGTTGTTCGATCCGAGGCTGATCACCACCACTCCGATGCTGTCCAGCGTTTCGCTGGGCCGCGAATTGCTGCGTGACGCGCTCGCCAAGATGCCGACGCTCGACGGCGTCTTCTGCAACAATGACGATATCGCGCTCGGCGTGCTGTTCGAGTGCCATCGCGCCTCGATCGAAGTGCCCAGGCAGATCGGCATTGTCGGCTTCAACGATCTCGACATGATGCAGGTGGCTTTTCCCTCGGTCACCAGCATCCGCACCCACCGCTATGAGATCGGCCGCCGCGCCGTTGCCATGGCGCTGGCCGAGATTGCCGGCAACAGGCCGCAACAGCGGGTCGTCGACCTCGGTTTCGAGCTCATGCGGCGAGAGAGCACCGCACGTTGAAACACACAAAGACGACTGTGCGAATGCCGGTTTACAGCACGGCTTGGTAGCGCTACCAACATCGTGCACGGCAAATGCCCGGCAGACGTTCGGGTCTGTTTATTATACATAAGCGACAGCTCATGCTTGTTCATTATGGATAATATGATAATCTTTCCCGATGCGACGGGGACGGCAAGGGGAGGGGTCGCGGAGGTCTTCGGCACCTGGCATTCGTTACCGGACAAGGCGGAGGAGCCAGCCGGCAACGCGGAAATTGCATGGAACTGAACCGACAAATCAGCACTGCAATCGGGAGGATTATCGATGATCAAGTCACTTGTCGGCGGCATTGTTGCCGCCAGCGCATTCGTCATGCTCAACTCGGCCGCGATGGCCGCCGGCCCGGAGATCGTATCCGGCCCCGCCGCTCAGGCCGACTGTTTCGCGCCGTGGAGCGCGGACACGAAATTCTTCAAATATCCCAAGAAGGAAGGCCCGTTCCGCATTGCCTTCGCCAATGGCTACATCGCCAACACCTGGCGCATTCAGATGGTACAGACGGCCAAGGCCTATGCCGCGCAACCGGACGTGAAAGCCAAGATCAAGGAATTCAAGGTCGTCTCGACCGGCGAGGATGTGCCGGCGCAGATATCGGCGATCAACAACTTCATCGATTCCGGTTATGACGCCATCGTCACCGACGCGCAGAACCCGACCGCTTTCGGGCCGGTGATCAAGCGTGCCAAGGAAGCCGGCATCGTGCTGGTCGCCTTCGACAACATTCTCGACACCAAGGATGCCATCAACGTCAATGTCGACCAGAAGGGCCTTGGCGAATTGTGGGCCAAGTGGCTGGTCGAGAAGGTGCCGAATGGCGGCAAAATCCTCGAAGTGCGCGGCGTGGCCGGCACCTCGGTCGACACCGACCGCCACAACGGCATCCATGAAGTGCTCGACGCTTCCGGCAAGAAATGGGACGTGACCGAAGTCGCCGGCAAATGGGATGACGGCGTGGCGCAGAAGGTGACGGCCGACGC
>NZ_JAFKIC010000020.1 GCF_017306585.1 Mesorhizobium sp.
AAATCACCATGTCGGTGACGATCGACAACGACAGCAAGTTCGACGAGAGCTGGTCGGTCGGCTCGCGCGGCAGGATGCTGATCCGTGACGGCGCCGATGGGATCAGGCGCCTTGTTCAGGCGAACCGGCTGCTTTTGTCCTGGCGCTTCGGCTTGCTGTCGGGGCGCGGTCAGGCGGATTTCGATCTTGCCGGCTTCAGTGAGGCGGTGGGCCAGATTGCAGGCAACTGCAAGACCGATCCGCCTTGACCGGTTCCTCGTTACTTCAGCAGTCCGACCAGGACATCGAAAGCGGCGTCGATATCGGCGCGAACGGCCGTCCGCACGGCTTCCACGTCGCGGTCGCGCAGCGCAGCGAGCATCTCCTTGTGGTGCTCGTTGGCGGTCGAATAGTTCCCGGAATCATGCAGCATGTTGAAATAGGGGCTGATCTGCAGCCACAGATTCTCGATGATGCTGAGGATGTTCTCGGAGCCGGCCGCCCGGTAGATGGAAAAATGAAACGCGTAGTTGGCACGCAGATAGGATTTGACGTCTCCGGCCGCATTGGCCTGTTCGAGCGCGTCCAGGTGCCGGCCGAGCTCGGCAATGCCCTGGTCGTCGATGCGCTCGGCCGCCCATGCGGCGGCGATCGCCTCGATCTCGAAACGGACATTCCTGAGATCGACGAGGCGGGCGCGGCTGAGTGCCGGAATTCCGATCGATCGGCCTGAAACGACCATCAACGCATTGGCGGCGGTCAGCCGCCGCAACGCCTCCCTGACCGGCATGGGACTCACGCCGAAGGCGTCGGCGAGGCTCTGCACCGTCACCATCTCGCCCGGCACGATGCTGCCGTCGAGAATAAGTTCGGTTACATGGCGGTAGACCCTGTCCTGCAAGGTCTCCTTTGACAGGGGCGCGATCTCGACCCCCGGCTTCCTGAACGCCGCTCCAGCCATCTCCCCATCAACCTTTCCGCGCAAAGGTCGCGCCACAACCCGCTTCCGGAATGCAGGGTTCCTGTTGTTGCGTCAAGCTTCGACGCCATTCGTTTCGGCATTAGGATATTTCATCATTGATCTTTGATCAAATGCTGATACGGTCGCCTGCATCGAATGACAGGGGCCACATCTCGTGCCCTTGGGAGGCATTCGGTCTGGGATCGGGAGGAGTTTCCTATGGGTATCGGATTGAAAGTCCGGCGGCTTGCGCTGCTGGCAGGCATGGCTGTCTGCGCTTTTGGCATGTCGGCGGCCGAAGCAGCCGAAAAGCACAAAATCTTTCTGAGCATGAGCTTCATCGGCAATGACTGGCAGGCCGAGGCCGCCAACATGGTCAAGGCGATGGCCTCGCACAAAAGCATGGCCGACAAGGTCGACCTGCAGGTCCAGGTCGCCGGCCCGAACGCGCAGCGCCAGATCCAGCAGATCAACGCGATGGTGCAGGCGGGAGCGGAGGCCATCGTGATCTTCCCGGTCTCGCCGACCGCGCTCAACCAGGTGGTCAAGAACGCCTGCGAGAAGGGCGTCAAGGTCTTCGCCTATGACGCGGAGATCACCGAACCCTGCGCCTACAACGTGCATATCGACCAGGAAGAAGCGGGCCGGGTAACGGCCGAGTGGCTGGTCAAGAAGCTCAACGGTAAGGGCAACATCATCGCAGTGACCGGCGTCCCCGGTACTTCGGTGGACGACCTGCGCACCAAGGCCGCCAAGGAGGTCTTCGCCAAATATCCCGACATCAAGATCGTCGGCGAGGCTGTCGGCATGTGGAGCCAGGCGGTCGCCCGCACGGAGCTTTCCAAGATCCTCGCCACGCGCAACTGGAACGATATCAATGGGTTGTGGATGCAGGTCGGCTGCTTCACCGCGAACTCGATGCAACTCGAAGCCGGCAAGAAGGCCAGCGAACTCCTGCCTTGCGCCGGTGAAGGCTCCAATGGCGGGCGCATCCAGATGCTGCCGGAGGGTACTGAGGTAGAGGGCGCGGCGTCGCCCTACGCGCCGCTCGGCGCGCCGCGCATCTCCTATGCCTCGCCGCCATATTCCGGCGCGCTCGCCCTGAAGCTCGCCGTCGAGGCGATCGAGGGCAAGGATGTGCCGAAGAAGACGATCCTGCCGCTCCCTGTCGTCACCAATGAGACGATCAAGCTGTGCAACGAAGGCACCTGGGCCGAGATGAAGGCGGGCTGCAACGCCTTCAAGCCGTCGCTGGTTTCCAACCCCGGTTGGTTTGCCTCGATCTTCTCGGACCAGACGCCGGAGATCGGCCTCAACGCCGCGCTCGTGGGACAGCCGGAAAACTGAGCCTTCCAAGGCCAGAGGTGGCGATGTGCGGGCATCTTGTCCGTGCATCGTCGATCCGCGTTAATGCGCGGCGCCAGAAACCGCGCAGCCCGGCGATCGAGGACATGACAGAACATTCCGAGCTTTCCGCCATTGACATCGACGGCATCGGCAAGGCCTTCGGCCCGACGGTGGCGCTGGATGGCGTGTCTTTCCGCATTGCGCCCGGCAGTGTTCATGCGCTGCTGGGCGAGAACGGGGCCGGCAAGTCGACTTTGGTGAAGCTCTTGTCGGGACTGGTGCGGCCGACGGCCGGCCATGTCCGCGTCTTCGGCAAGGAGATCGGCTATGGTTCGCCGCGCGCAGCCCATGCGCTTGGCGTCCAGACGGCTTTTCAGGAGATGACGCTGGTGCGCGACCTCTCCGTCCTCGACAACATGCTTCTGCCCTATGCTCCCGTCGGCGTCTCCGGCCTGATCCGGCGCACGTCCGCGCGCAAGGCGGTGCGCCGCCATATCGACGAGCTCGGCTTTTCCGTCGATCTCGATGCCGAAGTCGGCGAACTCGAACTGTCGGTACGCCAGAAGATCGAAATCGCGCGCGCCGTCTATCGCAAGCCGCGCATCCTGCTGCTCGATGAGCCGACCTCGACGCTCGCCGGCCGCGATGTCGACTGGCTGGGCGACATCATCGCCAGGCTGAAGGCGGCGGGCACCACCATCGTCTTCATCACCCATCGCATGCGCGAGGTCCGCGCTTTCTGCGACACGCTGACGATCCTGAGGAACGGTCGCCACATCGTCACCGCGCCTGTTGCCGATGTCTCTGACGCCGACGTCATCGAAAAGATCATCGGCCGCAGCATCGAGCAGACTTTCCCGCCCAAGCCCGATGGCGCGCAGGCGTTCGGCCCGCCGGTCCTGGGCGTGCGCGACCTCAAGGTCGGGCGCAAGCTCGACGGCGCCAGTTTCGATCTGCGCCGAGGTGAAATCCTCGGTGTTGCCGGGCTGCAGGGCATGGGCCAGCAGGATCTTTTCCTGGCCTGCTTCGGCATGGCCGAAATCACCCGCGGCAACGTTCTGGTCGACGGCCGCAAAGTCTGGCTCGGCTCTCCGGCGGATGCCTTGCGGCCCAACATGGCCATCGGCCTTGTGCCGGAGGACCGTAAATCCGAGGGCCTGTTCCTGAAATTGCCCGGCAGCCAGAACGCCACGCTGCCCGTCGTGTCCCGCTTTGCGCGGTTCGGCCTTGTCGACGCGGCGGCCGAGACCCGCTCCGTCGAGGAGGCGTTCGCCACCGTGGAAGTCGACCGCCGCGCGCTCTGGACGCGGGCGGGAGCCTTTTCGGGTGGCAACCAGCAGAAGATCGCCATTGCCAAATGGCTGGTGGCGCAAAGCCGCATCCTGCTTCTGTTCGATCCGACGCGCGGCATCGATGTCGGCACCAAGCACGAGCTCTATGTGATGATGCGCAACTATGTCGCCGCCGGCGGTTCGATCCTGCTGCATTCGACCGAGATTCCTGAACTGGTCCACCAGTGTGACCGGGTGCTGGTTCTCTATGACGGGCGCATCGCGGCCGAGCTGGAAGGCGACGCCATCACCGAGCCTGCCATCATGCGGCCGGCGCTTGGACATGCGGGGGAAGCCGCCGCATGAGCAGCGCAGCGCTTTCCCATGTGTCCGCCGGGTCCGGACTGCGTCGCGCGCTGACACGCAATCGCGGCGCATTGATCGCGGCGGCCGTGCTCGCGATCCTGCTTTTCATCGTCGATGCGATCAGCGCCGGGCCGCTGACCTATTTCGACGTGTCGTTCCTGTCCAGCGGCGGCGCCACCTCGGCGCTCGCCGCGATAGGTCAGACGATCGTGATCCTGTCGGGCGGCTTCGATCTCTCCGCCGGCGCCGTCATATCGCTGGTCAATGTCGTGCTGGCCTCGAGCATGGACCCGATGGCGTCGGGCGCCAGCGTCTTTTTGTGGACTGCGGCCGGCATTGGCGTCGGCATGGCGGTGGGGGCCTTCAACGGCTTCTTCATCGCGGTGCTGCGCATGCAGCCGATCGTTGTGACGCTGTCGACCATGTTCATTCTGCAGGGCGTGACGCTGCTGGTCATGGACAAGCCCGGCGGCTTCGTCTCGCCCGATCTCGGCACCTTCTATCTGGGCGATGCGATCACCGGCTGGCTGCCCATGCCGCTGGTGGTGATCGGCGTCGTCCTGCTCGCCTGGTTCTGGCTGAAGGGAACCCGTTTCGGCACCGCGCTTTATGCGGTCGGCAGCGACGCGGACTCTGCGGCCGCCGTCGGCGTCAATGTCGTGCTGGTGCGCTTTGCCGTCTATGTGATCGCCGGCGGCTGCTATGGCCTTGCCGGTGTGTTCATCAGCGCGCAGACCGGCAGCGGCGATCCGCTGGTCGGCAATCCGTTGCTTCTGTCGATGTTCGCGGCTGTTGTCGTCGGCGGCACGCGTCTTGGCGGCGGGCAGGGCGGTCCGGTGGGCACCGTCTTCGGCGCTTACATCCTGATGATGGTGGTGAACATCCTGCTGGTGCTCAACGTATCGGCCTATTATTCGACCATCGCCGAAGGCACCATCCTCGTGCTGGCCGCCCTTGCTGGATCGATCTCGCACGCATCCGTGCTTGCCGTGCAGCTCCGCGCCGCACGAGCCCGGCTTGCCGCCTGGCGGGCCGGCATCCTGCCGTCGCAACTCGAGCGCGTCGAACGGCGGCTCAAGATCAGCAGCCCTGCGCATGGCCAGCGGAATTTGGCCGCGCCGCGCCCTGCCTTCCATCTGCGCAACGCCGAAGCGCTGCGCTATGCGCTGCCGGCCTATGTCTGCCTGCTCGTCATCGTCATCGTCACACAGGTCTGGCTGGGCCGCGCCATCTTCAATCCGGGGTACTGGAATTCCCTGCTGGTGCTGTCGTCCTTCCTCGCCGTGCTGGCCCTGGGACAGGGAACGGTAATTCTCACCGGCGGCCTCGACCTTTCCGTGCCGTGGACGATCGGCATTTCCGGCATCATCCTGGCCGGCATGGTCAATGGCTCCGACGCGGCGCTCCTCTACGCGTTGCCGGTCGTGTTGCTTATGGCTTGCGCGATCGGCTTCGCCAACGGCTTCGGCATCGTCTATCTCGGCATTTCGCCGATCGTCATGACGCTTGCCACCAACGGCATTCTGCAGGGCTTTGCGCTGCTCTATTCGCAGGGAACGCCGGCCGGTTTCTCATCGCCGATGCTGCGCTGGTTCATGACCGCCAAGCTCGGCTTCGTGACGCCTGTCGTGCTGTTGATGGTGATCTTCGTGATCATCGCCGTCCTTTTGCTCGGGCGCACGCCATTCGGGCGCCGCGTCTACGGCATCGGCAACGGGCTGCGCGCGGCGCGCCTATCCGGCATCGGCGTCGAGCGCACGCTGATCCTGGTCTATATGCTGTCGGCCGTCTGCGCTGCTGTCGTCGGCATCATGCTGACCGGCTTTTCGGGCCAGGCGAGCCTCGGCATGGGCGACGATTATCTCCTTCCGTCGATCGCGGTCGTAGTGGTCGGCGGGGCGCTGATCACCGGCGGGCGCGGCCATTACCTCGGCATGCTTGGCGGCGTGCTGCTGTTGACGGCGCTGCAAATGCTGCTGGCCGGCACCACGCTGCCCTATGCAACCAGGGCAATTCTCTACGGGTTGGTCGTTCTGGGCGCCGTCATGGCGCTGCGCGAACGGCAGCCGCAATGAAAGGACGGGACGATGAGCGCAAAGGCGCCTGAAACGGCGGACGAATTTCTGGCAGGGCTGAAAGGGCAGCGCGTGCTGGTGACGGCTGGCGCCGGCGGCATAGGCTTCGCCATTGCCGATACGCTGTCGCGGCTGGGTGCACGCATTGTCGTCTGTGACGTCTCCGACGAAGCGTTGGCAGCCGCTCCCGGCAAGATCGAGCTGGTCGCCGCGATCAAGGCCGATGTCTCGCGCGACGACGATGTCGACCGGCTGTTCGAAATAACGGCGCAAAAGCTCGGCGGCCTCGATGCGCTGGTCAACAATGCCGGTATTGCCGGACCGACCGGTGGCGTGGACGAGATCGATCCCGCCGACTGGCGTCGTTGCCTCGATATCTGCCTGACCGGCCAGTTCCTGTGCGCGCGGCGCGCGGTGCCGCTGCTCAAGGCCGCGGGCGGCGGCTCGATCGTGTCGATGTCGTCGGCCGCAGGCCGCCACGGCTACGCCTATCGCACGCCCTATTCGGCGGCCAAGTTCGGCGTCATCGGTTTCACGCAGAGCCTGGCCAAGGAGCTTGGGCCGCACGGCATCAGGGTCAACGCCATCCTGCCGGGCATCATCGAGGGGCCGCGCATCGAAGGCGTCATTTCCGCGCGGGCCAAGCAGATCGGCATCAGCCACGAGGAGATGACCGGACGCTACCTCCAGAGCATCTCGCTGCGCCGCATGACCAGCCCCTATGATGTCGCCTCGATGGTCGCGTTCCTGCTGTCCGATGCCGGCATCAACATCTCCGGCCAGTCGCTCGGCGTCGACGGCAATGTCGAAACACTCTGAGGGGACGGATCCATGGCGCGGGTTGCGATAGTTGGCAGCGGCTTCATCGGGCGCGCCTGGGCGATCAGCTTCGCCCGCGCCGGCCATGATGTGCGCATGTGGGACCAGTCGCCCGAGGCGACGGGCGGCGCGCGGGATTACATAGCCGGCGTGCTCGGCGATCTTGCCGCGAACGAGTTGTTGCGCGGGCAGTCGATCGACACGGTGCTTGGCCGCATCGCCATCGCCGCTGAGCTGGAAGAGGCATTGGCTGGTGCTGTCCATGTCCAGGAAAACACGCCTGAAAACCTCGACGTCAAGCGCAAGGTGTTCTCACTGATCGACAGCCTTGCGGGCGCCGAGACGATCATTGCCAGTTCCACCTCGGCGCTGTTGCCGTCGAAATTCACCGACCATCTCCAGGGGCGGCACCGCTGCCTCGTCGTGCATCCGATCAACCCGCCCTATCTCATTCCGGCGGCCGAGGTGGTGCCGGCGCCGTGGACATCCGACGACACACTGGAAAGGACACGCGCCTTCCTTATCGATGCCGGCCATGCGCCGCTGGTGATGAAGCGCGAGCTTGACGGCTTCATCATGAACCGGCTGCAAGGAGCTCTGCTCGAGGAAGCGTTCCGGCTCGTCGCGGACGGCTACGCCAGCGTTGAGGACGTCGACATCGGCATCCGTGACGGGCTGGCGTTGCGCTGGTCCTTCATGGGACCGTTCGAGACAATCGACCTCAACGCGCCCGGTGGTGTGCGCGACTATGTCGAGCGCTACCAGGGTATCTATTCCAATATCTTTCCGCAGATGCTGCGGCGCGTCGACTGGGCGGGCGATGTCATGGAAACCGTCGAGGCCGAGCGCAGCAAGCGCTTGCCAAGGAAAGACCTCGGCGATCGGCAGGTCTGGCGGGATCGTCGGCTGATGGCGCTGGCGGCACACAAGAAGAAATCGGATCAGGAGTTCGGAAAATGACAGAAACCAGCCGCAAGACCGGCTCTTCGCAAACGAAGGGCAAGGTCATCATCACCTGCGCGGTGACCGGCGCGATCCACACGCCGACCATGTCGCCCTACCTGCCGATAACGCCGGACCAGATCGCCTCGGAGGCGATCGCAGCGGCGGAAGCCGGCGCGGCGATCCTGCATCTGCACGCGCGCGATCCCGAGACCGGCAAGCCCGACCAGACGCCGGAGGCCTTTGCCCGCTTCCTGCCGCGCGTCAAGCAGGGCACCAACGCGGCCATCAACATCACCACCGGCGGCAGCCCCTACATGAAGGTCGAGGAGCGCGTCCGCCCGGCTGCTCAGTTCAAGCCGGAAGTGGCCTCACTCAACATGGGCTCGATCAATTTCGGGCTCTACCATCTCGCCGACAAATACGAGACCTTCAAGTTCGACTGGGAAAAGCCGCATCTGGAAGCGACACGCGATCTGGTTTTCCGCAACTCGTTCAAGGACATCGAATACATTCTGGCGACTTGCTACGACAACGGCACGCGCTTTGAGTTCGAGTGCTACGACATCGCCCATCTCTACAACCTCGCCCATTTCGCCGATCACGGCCTGGTGAAACCGCCTTTCTTCGTGCAGTCGGTGTTCGGCCTGCTCGGCGGCATCGGCACCCATCCCGAAGACGTCGCTCATATGAAGCGCACTGCCGACCGGTTGTTCGGTGACCAGTTCCGCTGGTCGGTGCTGGGCGCCGGCGCCAGCCAGTTGCGCATCGCCGCGCAATCGGCCGCCCTTGGCGGAAACATCCGGGTCGGACTGGAAGACAGCCTGTGGGCCGGGCGGGGCAAGCTCGCCAAGTCGAACGCCGAACAGGTCGTACTGGCGCGCAAGATCATCGAGGGGCTTGGCATGGAGGTGGCGACGCCGGACGAGGCGCGTGAGATTCTGTCGCTGAAGGGTGGCGACAAGGTCGCCTTCTGAGGTTGGACCAGTCGCGTAAGGCATCAAGGACACAGGAGGATGGCATGAAGATCGAAGTCGTGGTGGATGTGAAGACGACGCTGGGCGAGGGGCCGCTATGGGATGTCGAACAGGAGCGTCTCTACTGGATCGACAGTTTCGACGGGCGCGTGTTCCGCGCTACCGCCGACGGACGCGAGATCCGCTCCTGGGACGTGCCGATGAAGATCGGTTCCATGGCGTTGCGCAAGGACGGCAGCGGTGCGGTGGTTTCGCTGCAGCGCGGCTTCCATTTGCTCGACTTTGCCTCGGGCGATGTGACGCTGATTCATGATCCGGAACCGGACAGGCCGATGAACCGGCTCAATGACGGCAAGGTCGACCGGCGCGGCCGCTTCTTCGCCGGCTCGATGGATACGATGGAGGAGGGGCCGTCAGGCGGGCTCTACCGGCTCGATCCGGATTTTTCCGTCACCAGGATCGATTCCGGCATCATCTGCTCCAACGGGCCGTGCTGGAGCCCCGACGACCGTATCTTCTATTTCTCCGATACTTGGACTGGGGAAATCTGGGCCTACGACTATGACATCGCCACCGGAGCCGCCACCAACCGGCGCACTTTCGTGCGTGTCGACGCGAGCAAGGGCGGGGCGGCCGACGGCTCGACCGTCGATGCCGAGGGCTATCTGTGGAACGCGCTGGTCTATGACGGACGGCTGGTGCGCTATGCGCCCGACGGCACCGTCGACCGTATCATCGATATGCCGGTGAAGAAGATCACCAGCGTCATGTTCGGCGGGCCGAAACTCGACACGCTCTACGTCACCTCGATGGCAAAGCCGCCGCTGCCGCGCTTTCCCGGCGACGGTGTCTTGCGCGGCAGCCTGTTCTCCATCACCGGGCTCGGCGTGACCGGTGTTCCCGAGCCCAGGTTTGGCGCTTGACGGCCAGCCGCACCGATCTGGATCACGGGTAAGGCGAAATCTCGCTCAGATCAGCAACAGGCCCTTCATACTGGCGTATCCCTTGCGCCCGATGATGATGTGATCGTGGACGCCAATGCCCAATCGTTTGGCGGCCTCGATGATTTCCTTGGTCATTTCGATATCGGCGCGCGATGGTGTCGGGTCGCCCGAGGGATGGTTGTGCATCAACCGCGTCGCATGCGGTAACCTATTGAATTAATGATGGTTTCTGGTAATGCCCGAGGGGGCGGGGGTATGAGTTTGGGGTCGGTAGATCGTGAAGTTGCGTGACATTCACTTTCGTTCAGCCTCTGTCTCAATGAG
>NZ_JAFKIC010000021.1 GCF_017306585.1 Mesorhizobium sp.
TCAGCGGTTGCAGCAGGCGGGAAAACACAAAATGCTTATCCGCGTCGCTCTCGCTCGAAAACTGCTCGTAATCCTCAATGCAAAAGCACGCGATGCTAGAGCCGAGTTCGCGAATGCAACTTGACACCCCAGATAGTCGCTCTCCCCCGCAAAGCGGGGGCGAGGAACCCATATCCAGCACCCTAATTCCCCAGCACCTTCGCCTTGCAGGCCGGGCTGAGTTCCTTCAGGTGCTTCTTCAGGCAGGGACCGGCCTTGCCGTTCGGGAATTGCGGGCAGAGCCGCTGCCGGTCTTCCTTGCAGGGCGAATTGGCGATGGTCGACTTGGCGTTGGCCTCGACGCCAACCGCGAGCACCGTCGCCACCATGGCCGCGAGGCCGAGAAGTTTTACCAGTTTCATTCTTGCCACCCCTTTGTTCAGGAATGGCTGAATTTGCCCGACGCCGGGAGATGCCGACAGCTAGCGGTATCGGGAGGGTGCGCGAGGCAATCGGGCTGTCTGGGCGTCAAAGGTTGGCGCCGCCCCTCATCCGCCTGCCGGCACCTTCTCCCCGTATAGTGACGGGGAGAAGGGAACTGGCCGCAACGCCGGCGTTCCTCTTGCAACACTGGTGATTGGCGAAGGCATCGACGACAGCGTCTTTCTCCCCGTCACTATACGGGGAGAAATGCCCGGCAGGGCAATGAGGGGCAGCGCTGGCCTCAGATAACTGGTGTCCGGCAAATCGCGCGCCGCTGTCGCCGCGCGCGATCGCTCCTTACTCCGCCGCCTCGTACCCGGCGATGCCCTTGATCTCGAGGAAATCCTCCAGACCGTACTCGGCATATTCGCGGCCATTGCCCGACTGCTTGTAGCCGCCGAAGGGCAGGCCGGCGTCCCAGGTCGGGTAGTTGATGTAGACATTGCCCGAGCGCATGCGCGCGGCCACGTCGCGGGCCTTCTGGATGTCCTTGGCCTGGATGTAGGAGGCAAGGCCGTAGACGGTGTCGTTGGCCTGCTCGACGGCTTGTTCGACCGTGTCGTAGGGCAGGATCGCCAGCACCGGCCCGAAGATCTCTTCGCGCGCGATGCGCATGTCGTGGGTGACGTCGGCGAACACGGTCGGCCTGATATAGTAGCCGCGGTTGAGTTCGGCCGGACGGCCCGTGCCGCCGGCGACCAGCGTGGCGCCCTCGTCGATGCCGCTCTGGATCAGGTCCTGGATCTTGTCGAACTGCACCTGGCTGACGACCGGGCCGAGCTTGGTGTCGGCGCCGTCGGCGGGACCGACCACGAACTTCTCCGCCGCCGCCTTGGCGTAGCCGGCAGCCTCGTCATGACGGTCGCGCGGCACGAACATGCGCGTCGGCGCGTTGCAGGACTGGCCGCTGTTGCCGAAGCAGCCAGCGACGCCCTTGGTGACGGCGGTGGCCAGGTCGACATCCGGGAACAGGATGTTGGCCGACTTGCCGCCCAGTTCCTGATGCACGCGCTTGACCGTGTCGGCGGCGGCCTTGGCCACCAGGATGCCGGCGCGGGTCGAACCGGTGAACGACATCATGTCGATGTCAGGATGGCTGGACAGCGCCTGGCCGACGCCCGGGCCGTCGCCATTGACGAGGTTGAACACGCCCTTCGGCACGCCGGCCTCGTCGATGATCTCGGCGAAGATGATGGCGTCGAGCGGGGCGATTTCAGAGGGCTTCAGCACCATGGTGCAGCCGGCGGCGAGCGCCGGGCCGACCTTGCAGGTGATCTGGTTCAGCGGCCAGTTCCAGGGTGTGATCAGGCCGACGACACCGATCGGTTCCTTGACGATCAGCGCGCTGCCCTTGACGTGGCGGAACTCGAAGCTCTTGAGCACTTCGGCGATCTTGCTCAGATGCGCCAGCCCGATGCCGACCTGGCTGTCGAGCGCCATCTGGCGCGGCGCGCCCATCTCGCGCGACACGGCGAGCGCCAGGTCCTTCGAGCGCTTCTTGTAGACCTCGATGACGCGGTTGAGGATATCGAGGCGCTCTTCCACCGAGGTGAAGCCGAACGTGTTGAAGGCGCGCTTGGCGGCGGCCACCGCCTTGTCGACGTCGGCCTTGGAGCCGAGCGAGATCTGCGCGAAGACATCCTCGTTCGACGGATCGACGACATCGAATGTGTTGGGCACAACAGGATCGACCCACGCGCCATCGATATAGAACTGCAGATTGTGTGACATGGTTTTCTCCTTGGGGTGCCGCAGGCCGTTTTCGGCCGTGATATCGGGCTAGAGATAACGATGCACAAACGGCGCTGTCAAACGCAACCCCCGAAGTGGTTGAGCCAGCACGCGAAGTGATTGAGCCAGCGCGTGCAGTGGTCTATCGGCGGCGGGTGATGCCTCAAAAACCGCCGTCGAGTTCCTTCGCGCCCCCCTCTGCCCTGCCGGGCATCTCCCCCACCAGGGGGGAGATTGGCAGTTCGCTCGATCGGCGCTCCCTTTTCAACGTTGGAGATTGGCGAAAGCCACGATGACAGCCAATCTCCCCACCTGTGGGGGAGATGTCCGGCAGGACAGAGGGGGGCGCCATAGAGCGCTACCCCTGTGCACTATCCCGGCGACCTCACAACAGCGTATGACCGGCGTTGCCCAGGTGCCGCCTGGCCGCCGCCTCGTCGGTGGCCTTGACCAGCAAATGATCGCCATCGAAGGTCGAGACGATGAAAATGCCGAGCCCGTTCTCGGAAAGCGGCCTGATGACCGAGAGCACGATGCCGGTCTCGTCGAAAGCGAAGGGGCCGAGCAGCTTGTAGGCCACCCAGTCGCGATCCTGCTTCGCGGCCTCGGGGGCGCGATCCTGCGGGCAGACGATCGACAGTTCGTCGTCGGTCCTGGTGATGCTGACGAAGCCCGGCCCGTCCGCCCAGTCCGGTATGGCTTCGCCCGCGCCAAGCCGCGTTACCGCATAGCGTGCATCGAGCCGCCGCAGTCTCACCCGCGCGGCGCGCTGCCCGCCCGCTGCTCCGGTCTCGCTCATATGGCCAGCCTCTTGCTCATATAGACCGTCATGCCCTCCATGAACGGCTCTTCCCTGTCGATCACATAGCCATGCCTTTTGTACAACAACACATTGGCCTCGAAGGCGCCATTGGTCAGCAGCCGAAGCTCGCGGCGTCCTGCCTCGCGCGCCTTGCCCTCCGCCCGCTCCAGCAGCAGCCGGCCGATGCCCCTGCCCTGGGCTTCAGGCGCCACGCAGACATTCTCGATCCACAGATGATCGTCGGCCAGCATGGTCTCGATCATGCCGACGATGCGGCCGTCTTCGATGGCGAGATCGAACGGATGCTCGGCAACGGCCTTCTCGTAATCGGCGCGCATCGGCAGCGGCTCGCGCCCGATCACCGGCACCCATTTGGCATAGGCCGCGCGCACGATATCCCGGATCGCTGAGGCGTCGGCGGGCTCGGCCGGCCGAAACCGGATGGACTTGTCTGTCATTGAAGAACTCCAGGCATGAAAAACCCGCCGGCTCATGCTGCGGGCGGGGCGGGGAGCGAACGAACCGGATCGAGGATGCCGGATTATCGTCGCGCAATCAGCCTGCCGCCGCGCGGTGTGCGGCGGCGTCGGTTGGTGATGGCGGGCGCGAGGGCGAACATGGCGCCAAGCTGGCGCAGGACGGGCGAGGCTGTCAAGGTGGGGGGGCGATCTAGGGCCGAAGCGACCCCACCTTCGTCATCCACGGGCGAAGCAGCCGCGCAGCGGCGTCGCGGAGACCCGAGGATCCATGCCGCGACCTTGATCGAGGCATGCAGCGGTGCAGAATTCTGGACCGTGGCGGCGCTCCTGAGTCCCGGCATGGATCCCTTGGGCTGCAGAGCAGCTCCAGGGGTCTACGCCGCGTCGCTACGCTCCTTGCTTCGCCCTAGGATGACGAAGTCGCGTCTGCGCCGAGCCCTCAATACTCCTGCGCCGTCGGCCGGAACAGGATCTCGTTGATATCCACATCATCAGGCTGGCTCATGGCGAACACGACCGTCCTGGCGAAGGAATCGGCCGGGATTGCAACCCGGTCGTAGAGCGCCTTCACCCCTTGCGCGACATCGGCCTCGGTGACGCTGTCGGGCAGTTCGGTCGCGACGGCGCCCGGCGAGATGATGGTGGTGCGGATGTTGTAGGGTTTTACTTCCTGGCGCAGCCCTTCCGAGATGACGCGCACCGCGTGCTTGGTAGCGGCATAGACCGCACCGCCCGGGCCGACCTTGTGGCCGGCGACGGAGGACACGTTGATGATGTGGCCGCTCTTCCGCTCCTTCATGTGCGGCAGCGCTGCCGCGATGCCGTAGAGCACGCCCTTGATGTTGACGTCGATCATCCGGTCCCAGTCCTCGACCTTCCCGCGCTCCAGTGGCGAGTGCGGCATCAGCCCGGCATTGTTGATGATGACGTCGACGCGGCCATGCGCCGTCACCGCATGGTCGACGAGCCGCTTCACCTGCGCGACATCGGTCACGTCGGTGACAAGCACCGCGTTCTCGCCGAGCGACAGTTCGTCGGCCAGCGCCTCCAGCCGGTCGACGCGGCGCGCGCCCAGCACCAGCCGGGCACCCTCCCCGGCGAGCAGTCTGGCCGCCGCCTCTCCGAGGCCACTGCTGGCGCCGGTGATGACGACGACCTTGTCCCTGATGTTGTCTGTCATGAGACTGTCCTTCCAGATTGTCTTTTCAGCGATCGATCCGTGCCGCCTGTTGCGGCGAATAGCGCTCGCCCTGCACTGCGATCGTCGAGACTGCGTTTTCGATGTCGGCAAGGTCATCCGGCGTCAGCGCGACGGCGGCCGACCCGATATTCTCCTCGAGGCGGTTGAGTTTCGTCGTGCCGGGGATCGGAACGATCCAGGGTTTCTGCGCCAGCAGCCAGGCGATCGCGACCTGCGCCGGTGTCACCGTCTTCCGGGCCGCGATCGCGCCGATCGCATCCACCAGCGCCTGGTTCGCCTTCCGCGCCTCCGCCGCGAAGCGCGGCACGGTGTTGCGGAAGTCGCTGCTATCGAATGTCGTATCGGCGTTGATGGCGCCGGTGAGGAAACCCTTGCCCAGCGGGCTGAACGGCACGAAGCCGATCCCCAGTTCCTCGAGCACCGGCAGGATCGCCTCTTCCGGTTCGCGCCACCACAGCGAGTACTCGCTCTGCAGCGCCGCCACCGGCTGCACCGCATGGGCGCGGCGGATGGTGCGCACACCGGCTTCCGAGAGGCCGAAATGCTTCACCTTCCCTTCCTGGATCAGCTCCTTCACCGTCCCCGCCACCTCCTCGATCGGCACGACCGGATCGACGCGGTGCTGGTAGAGAAGATCGATATGATCGGTACGGAGCCGCTTGAGCGAGGCCTCGACCACGTCGCGAATATGTTGCGGCCGGCTGTCCATGCCCTGGTGACCGGCGGTGCCCGCGATGTCGATGCCGAACTTCGTGGCGATCACCACCTGGTCGCGGATCGGCAGCAAGGCCTCGCCGACGACCGCCTCGTTGGTGAACGGCCCATAGACCTCAGCCGTGTCGAAGAAGGTGACGCCGCGCTCGAACGCCGAGCGGATCAGGCGCACCGCATCGGCCGTCTCCATGGGCTGCCCGTAGGACTGGCTGATGCCCATGCAGCCGAGCCCGATGGCCGAGACTTCGAGCCCGCCTGTTCCAAGTTTGCGCTTTTGCATTTCAAATCTCCTTGGGTGTGATCCGCACCGTGGCGGCGCGGACGCGCGCCGCAACCATCGGCGCGAGATAAGGGCTGCTTGCGTATTTCGCCCGGTAGGCGTCGTCGATGCGATCGTTGACGGTTCCCTCGACCGGCTCGAAGCTGACGTCCCGGATCATGCCGGCGGCAGCGATGCGCCCGGCCTTCTGCCTGATCGCGGCCTGATACCAGCGCGACTGCGGACCATTGTAGCCACGCACATAAAGCTCGCCGTCGGCAACGACCGACCAGATCCAGGTCGGCGTGCCCAAGGTCACGCCGTCATCGCGCAACGGCGAAATATGCAGATCGTCGCTTGCCGCGATCCCAGCGAGTTCTTCCTTCGACCATGGCATGGTTTCATGCCTTCTTCTCGGCGTCGGCCTGTTCGAAGACCTTGCGGGCAATGCCGATCGCGGTGCTTGCGGCAGGCCATCCGGCATAGAAGGCGAGATGCGTGATGGCTTCGATAAGTTCGTCCGGGGTGACGCCATTGTCGAGCGCCCGCTTCATGTGAAAAGGCATCTCATTGATCCGGTAGCCCGAGATCAGGCTGCTGACGGTGACCAGGCTGCGGTCGCGCGGCGAAAGGCCGGGCCGCTTCCAGACGTCGCCGAACAGCACATCGTCGGTGTATGTGCCGAGCGCGGGGGCGATGTCGGAAAATGGGTTCCTGTGCGGTACTGGTGCATCGGTCATGATGTTTTCCTTCGTTGAAGTGCCGGGCGTGGGCCTGCTTCCGGTCAAGCCTGGTATTGTTCGTCGCTGACATGCTCCATCCAGTCGACGACCTTGCCGTCGAGCGCTTCGGCGATGGCGATGTGGCTCATCGCCGTGGCCGGTGCGGCACCATGCCAGTGCTTCTCGCCGGGCGCGAACCAGACGATGTCGCCGGGGCCGATCTGCTCGACCGGACCGCCTTCGCGCTGCGCCAAGCCTGCGCCCGAAAGCACGATCAGCGTCTGGCCGAGCGGATGCGTGTGCCAGGCGGTGCGCGCGCCCGGCTCGAAGGTCACGGTGGCGCCGCTCACACGCGCCGGCTCGCCGCCCTTGAAAGGCGCGTCGACCCGCACCGTGCCGGTGAAGTATTCCGCCGGGCCTTTCGCCGAGGCTTGAGAGCCGTTTCGCTTGATATCCATGGTCTTTTCCATCTTGGCGCCGAGGCACGACACGGCCAAGGCTTTCAGGGCCGCCGGCCTTCCGATCCCGTCGGCCGCGACCCGTTTGTGATGGCGTGAATTTAGGCCCTGCGATTAGCCGCGATTAGCTGCTATATCCGGCATGTACTTATGAGAAAGCCTCATCAATGCCGCGAGACAATCTCAATGAGCTGACCGCCTTTCTCGCCGTCGCGCGCGAAAGAAGCTTCACCCGGGCGGCGGCACAGCTCGGCGTGTCGCAGTCGGCGCTCAGCCACACCTTGCGCGCACTGGAGGAGCGGCTGGGGGTGCGGCTGCTGACCCGCACCACGCGCAGCGTGTCGCCCACCGAGGCTGGCGAGCGCCTCGTCCGCAGCATCGGCCCGAGGCTGGACGAGATCGAGAGCGAGCTCGCCGCGCTCAGCGCGCTGCGCGAGAAGCCGGCCGGCACCATCCGCATCACCGCCGGCGAGCATTCGGCCGACACGGTGCTGTGGCCGGCGATCGCCCGGCTGCTGCCCGACTATCCCGACATCAGGATAGAGATCATCGTCGACTACGGCCTGACCGACATCGTCGCCGAGCGCTATGACGCCGGCGTGCGGCTCGGCGAACAGGTGGCGCGCGACATGATCGCGGTGCGCATCGGCCCCGACATGCGCATGGCCGTGGTCGGCGCCCCCGCCTATTTCGCCACGCGTCCGAAGCCGCGCACCCCGCAGGACCTGACCGCCCACAATTGCATCAATCTGCGCCTGCCGACCTATGGCGGACTCTATGCCTGGGAGTTCGAGAAGGCGGGACGCGAACTGAAGGTGCGCGTCGAGGGCCAGCTCGTCTTCAACACTGTCGGGCTGCGGATGAACGCCGTGCTGGCTGGCCTCGGCCTCGCCTATCTGCCGCAGGACCAGGTGAAGGAGCATCTTGCCGACGGCCGCCTGGTGCGGGTGCTGGCCGACTGGTGCCCGCCCTTCCCCGGCTATCACCTCTATTACCCCAGCCGCCGCCAGGCAACGCCCGCCTTCTCGCTGCTGGTCGATGCGCTGCGCTACAGGGGATAGGCGCAATACCCGGGAAAAGCCTTGCTGACTTTTTCTGGGCCGACTTTCCGAGGATCGAGATTCCACATTGCCTCGCCCAAACCCAAAATATAAGGCGTTTTTAATCTAAAGGATTGACGGGGGCGTCATGGGTGGGGTCCTTGCCGGGGGGGCAACCGCGCGCGTGCTGGCGGCTGCGCTGTTTGCAGCGACACTTGGATGGGTATCGCCCAGCCTGGCGCAGTCATGCGGTGCCGGCGAGACAGCCCAGAGCTTCAGCTTTACCGGTGGCGATCAGTCCATCGCCGTTCCGCAACGGGTCCATTCCGCAACCGTCTATCTCAAGGGCGCGCAAGGTGGCAGTGGCAAGAACGGACCCGACTCCTCCAACCCGGGACTTGGCGGCACTGGTGGGCGTGGCGCGCAGGTCAGCGGCACAATCGCTGTCTCACCCGGAAATCTCCTGTCGATCGGGGTCGGCGGCCGGGGCTCGTTGGCGGTCAATCCAGGCGGCGCTTCCGCCACCTCGGACGGAGGCAATGGCGGCGGTGGCACCGACCTGCGATTGAACGGCTCGCCTGTCGCCATGGCGGGCGGCGGCGGCGGTGGCGGCAATGCCGGCTCTTTTCCCAGCAACCCCCTTGCCGGCGGCGCGGGCGGCGACAGCGGCGGCAACGGATCTCCAGGTGGAGACGTTCCCTCGGGCGCCGGTCCATATGGCGGCCAAGGCGGCACACCGGGCGCCGGCGGCGCGGCCGGAGCCGGGTGCGGGAATTTTCCAGGCAGCAATGGTTCGTCCAGCGGTCAAGGCGGCGCGGCCGTTGCTTTTGCTCAACTGGGATCTTTCAACGGCGCGGGCGGTGGTGGTGGCGGCGGCGGCGGATCAACGGTCGGCGGTGGCGGCGGCGGCGCCGGCGTGGGCACGACCGCCTGCTCGGCTAATTGGAATGGCGGCGGCGGCGGCGGCGCGGGTGGATCTTCCAGCACCGGATCGCTGCAATCGGCGGCCGTTTCAGAAGGCGTCAATTCCGGCGACGGCTCGGCGCTGGTTTGCTTTGCGCCGCCACGCTACTTCATCAGCGGCACCGCGAGCGGCCAGACCGGCGCCGTGAGCCTGCAATTGACCAGTCCGGCCGGCAACCAGACTGTCAATGTGGCCAGCGGAGCGTCAAGCTTCGCCTTCGCCGACGATTTGCCTGAAGGCGCGACCTGGAGCGTCGCCATTACGGGTGAACCCGAAGGTCAGATCTGCACCCTCCAGCAATCGTCCGGCACCATTTCAGGCGCCGATGTGACCAATGTGACACTCTCCTGCGTTACGGTGGTTGTGCAGCTTGCACCAACAACGCTGCCTGGCGGCACGGGCAGCGCGGCATACAGCCAGACCATAACCGCAGGCAGCGCCAATGGCGGCACGGCCCCCTATACATTCACGATCATCTCCGGCACGCAGCCCACCGGCCTTACCCTGTCATCGGGCGGCGTCTTGTCGGGCACGCCCACCGCGTCCGGAACTTTCGGGTTCACCGTCAAGGCGACCTCGTCCAACGGCTTCAGCGGAACCCAGGCCTATTCCATTGCAATCGACGAGCCCAGCGTCACCATCGAACCGGAGACGTTGGCCAGCGGAAACCTCTTCGACAGCTACAGCCCTGTCTCGCTCTCGGCGAACGGCGGAGCGACGCCCTACACCTTCGCGCTGACATCAGGCGCACTGCCCGATGGGATCACTTTGGCCGGCAACCAGATTTCCGGCACGCCGACCCAGTTCGGCTCCTTCGAGTTCACCATAAGGGCGACGGACCAGAACGGCTTCACCGGCGATCGGCATTACACGCTGGTGATCGACCGCACGCTGCCGCAGGCGCAGGACCACACGCTGAACCTGCTCGCCGGGACGAGCGGCATGGTCGATCTCACGCAGGGCGCGCTCAATGGCCCGTTCACCGGCGCCGCCATCGTTACGCCGCCCGCGAGCGCCGCCGGCCCGGCGCCCA
>NZ_JAFKIC010000022.1 GCF_017306585.1 Mesorhizobium sp.
GCGACCGCATCGTCGGTATCGTTCAGCCGGGCACCGGCATAACCATCTATCCGATCCAGTCGCCGGCGTTGCAGGCTTTCGACGACCAGCCGGAGCGCTGGATCGACGTGCGCTGGGATATCGATGAGCGCACCAAGGAGCGCTTTCCCGCGCGCGTTTCCGTCACCGCCATCAATGCGCCGGGATCGCTCGCCGATATCGCCCAGGTCGTTGCGTCCAACGACGCCAACATCCATACGCTGTCTATGGTGCGCACCGCGCCGGATTTCACCGAAATGCTGATCGATCTCGAGGTCTGGGATCTGAAGCATCTCAACCGGCTGCTGTCGCAGTTGAAGGACAATTCCAGCGTCAGCGATGCACGACGTGTGAATGGCTGACGCGGCTCATCCATGAGGGGGTAGGGGAACCATGAATACCGATGAAGTGCTGGGCATTTTCCGCGAGGCGGGCGCTGTTCTGGAGGGGCATTTCATCCTGACGTCGGGTTTGCGCAGCCCGGTCTTCCTGCAGAAGGCGCGGGTGTTCATGCATGCCGACAAGACCGAGAAACTGTGTAAGGCGTTGGCCGAGAAGATCCGTGCCGCGGTGCCGGGCAAGATAGACTACGTCGTTGGCCCAGCGATCGGCGGGCTCATTCCCGCTTACGAGACCTCACGTCATCTCGGCGTTCCGGCGATCTGGGTCGAGCGGGAAGGGGGCGAGTTCCGCCTGCGCCGCTTCGAGATCGACAAGGGTGCGCGTGTCGTCATCGTCGAGGATATCGTCACCACCGGACTGTCGATCCGCGAAACCATCGATTGCCTGCGTGAACTGGGAGCCGAAGTGGTTGCCGCCGCCTGCATCATCGACCGCTCCGCCGGCAAGACCCATGTCGGCGTGCCGCTGATCGCGCTTGCCGAATATGAGGTTCCGGCCTACCCGCCGGACCGCTTGCCGCCCGAGCTTGCCGCCCTGCCGGCAATCAAGCCCGGCAGCCGCAACATCTGAGGGGACACGAAATGATCGTCGGCATCGATCATTTCGTGTTGACGGTGGCGTCGCTCGACGCGACCTGCGATTTTTATCAGCGTGTGCTGGGTTTCAAGCGCATCGACACGCCGGGCCGTCCAACCGCTTTGGCTTTTGGCAGCCAGAAGATCAATGTCCATGAAACCGGCCGCACCTTCGAGCCGAAGGCGAAGTTGCCGACGGCCGGATCCGGCGATTTCTGCCTGGTCGCCGATCGGCCGCTGGCCGAATTGCTCGCGACGCTCCAAGCCAATTGCGTGACGGTGGAGCTTGGGCCCGTCGAGCGCATCGGCGCGCAGGGGCCAATGATGTCGGTCTACTTCCGCGATCCTGATGGAAACCTCGTCGAGGTCAGCCAGTATCTGCCGTAGTTGCCGGCACTCGGCTGCGACAAAAACCCGAGGCCGCTTCTAAAATTCGCCGCGATTATCAGCTGTTGGAGAGACGACCTTACCAAAAATTATGGCGGGACGGCCGTGTTACGGATGGCGCTTGGTTGTTGTCGAGGTCGCGTGTGGCTATATCAGGGGCGCGATTGCCTTACGGTCGCCGCAGGGCGCAAGATGTAACGCTTGAAACCCAGCTGGAAGCAGCTGGACTGCACGTTTTAAAATATCGGGAATAGGAAAAGAGTGCTTTTTCGTCGCCGCGAGCCGGATGGTTTTCTTGAGCGGGTGCGCACCTATCTGTGGCCGCGCCGCTCGTTTTCACGTTCGCTCCAGTATTTCTCCAAGCGTATCCTGCGGCTGAAGGCCACGCCGCACGCGGTGGCGGCGGGGGTTGCCGCCGGCGTCTTCGCGTCGTTCTTTCCCGTCGGCTTCCATTTTATCATTGCCGCCGTCTTGTGCTGGGTGATCGCCGGCAATTTGGTGGCGGCGGCGCTCGGCGCCGTATTCTTCGGCAACCCGCTGACCTTCCCGCTGCTCTGGGGCGCGTCCTGGGAAACAGGCAAGCTCATCCTGCATGATCGCCTACCCGCGCACGGTCCGCCGGCGCATCTGGGCGAGATGATGCACAAGCTTTCCTTCGCCAAACTGTGGCACCCGGTGCTGGAGCCGATGCTGATCGGCGCGGTGCCGCTCGGGCTGATATTCGGTCTTGTCTTCTATGGCATCACCCGCTGGGGCATGAATGTCTTTCGTGAGCAAAGGCGCAAGCGCCTGGCCGAGCGGGCAAGCCGCCGAGAGCAGTCGCCCCATCCCGGCGCAAGCGTCGGTTCCGCCGCGCAATGATCATCGGGATCGGCAGTGACCTGATCGACATCAGGCGCATCGAGAAATCGCTGGAACGTCATGGCCAGCGCTTTGTCCAGAGAATCTACACCGACATCGAACAGGCGCGCTCGGAAAATCGCCGCGCCCGCGCCGCCTCATACGCCAAGCGCTTCGCCGCCAAGGAGGCTTGCGCCAAGGCGCTGGGCACCGGCCTGGCGCAGGGCGTTTTCTGGCGCGACATGGGCGTCGTCAACCTGCCCAGCGGCGCGCCGACCATGGCGCTGACCGGCGGAGCGTTGGCGCGGTTGGAGAAGATCCTGCCTCCAAATCACAAGGCGTCGATCCACCTCACTATCACGGATGATTTCCCGCTCGCTCAAGCCTTTGTGATCATAGAGGCGTTGCCCGTCGAACAAGTGCCACATTGATTGCATTTGACGACGGGCATTGACGTTGCCCAGCGCGCGCCGAGACTCTATACATCCAACGCACAATCGAGGACGACATGAGCGTGGCTGAAAAATCCCAGAAGAAATCCGGCGGGCTTGGCGAAACCGTCAGCGTCATCGTCCAGGCGCTTTTGCTCGCGCTCGTCATCCGCACGCTGCTGTTTCAGCCTTTTTCGATTCCGTCGGGATCGATGCGGCCGACGCTTCTGGAAGGCGACTATCTGTTCGTCACCAAATGGTCCTACGGCTATTCGCGCTATTCGCTGCCGTTCGGGCCTGACCTGTTCTCTGGCCGCATCTGGGGCTCCGAGCCCAAGCGCGGCGACGTCGTGGTGTTCAAGTTCCCACCGGATCCTTCCGTCGACTACATCAAGCGCGTGGTCGGCCTGCCCGGCGACAAGATCCAGATGAAGGACGGCCAGCTGTTCATCAACGGAGTCGGCGTCCCGCGTGTGAAAACCGGACAGATCGACAATCCCGATATTACGGAGAAGGATTATCCGATCGACGTCTACCGCGAGACGCTGCCCAACGGCGTCAGCTACGACACGCTGGACCTGTCGCCGAACTCGATCGGCGACAACACCCGTGAGTTCGACGTGCCGCCCGGCCACTATTTCATGATGGGCGACAACAGGGATAACTCCGCCGACAGCCGCTTCACCGTCGGCTACGTTCCCGCCGAGAACCTGGTTGGCCGCGCCAACCTCGTCTTCTTCTCGATCGCCGGCAAGGCGAGCCCGCTCGAAATCTGGAAATGGCCGTCGCTGATGCGCGTTTCGCGCCTGTTCCATTTCGTCAACTAGGATCATGGCGGCACCTAAACGGTTGACCGCCGATGCGCTCGCCGAAGCGCTCGCGGAACGCACAGGTCATGCCTTTGGCGACCGCCAGCGCCTGCAGCGGGCCCTGACCCATGCAAGTGCCCGGGGCGCCAATGCCGGCACCGATTATGAGCGGTTCGAATTTCTCGGCGACCGGGTGCTGGGCCTGGTCGTTGCCGACATGTTGCTGGCCGCCTTTCCCGATGCCGCGGAAGGCGAACTCTCGCTGCGGCTCAACGCGCTGGTCAATGCCGAGGCGCTTTCCGATATCGCCGAGCACATCGGGCTGCCGGATCTGATTCGTGCCGGGTCGGATGTGCGTGGGCTCGAAGGGCGCAAACGCGTCAATCTGCGCGCCGACGCGCTGGAATCGCTGATTGCCGTGCTCTATCTCGACGGTGGACTGGATGCGGCACGCGCTTTCATCCACAGATACTGGCAGCCGCGCTCGCAGGCTTCGGGCGCCGCCCGCCGCGACGCCAAGACCGAATTGCAGGAATGGGCGCATCAGGCGGCGAGTGCCGTTCCCGTATACCAGATCGATGGCCGGGAAGGGCCGGACCACGATCCGCTGTTTACCATCAGCGTCAGGGTTGGCGTGTTCCAGCCGGCGATCGGCAGCGGCCGTTCCAAGCGCGAGGCGGAACAGGCCGCCGCTGCCGCTCTGCTGGTTCGAGAAGGCGTGTGGGCCAATGAAGGGAGCGCGGCATGACCGCTGAAGATACCCAAGCCGCTCCCACGACACATTCGGGCTTCGTTGCGCTGATCGGCGCGCCCAATGCGGGCAAGTCGACGCTGGTCAACCAACTGGTCGGCGCCAAGGTGTCGATCGTCACCCACAAAGTGCAGACGACACGCGCCATCGTGCGCGGCATCGCCACCCATGACAATGCGCAGATCGTCTTCATCGACACGCCGGGCATCTTCAAGCCCAGGCGGCGGCTAGATACGGCGATGGTGACCACCGCCTGGGGCGGCGCCAAGGATGCCGATATTGTTTTACTGCTGATCGATGCCGAGCGTGGCATACGCGGCGACGCGGAGGCCATCCTGGAACGGTTGAAGGATGTCCGCCAGCCCATGGCGCTGATCCTCAACAAGGTCGACCGGGTCAAGCCGGAGGCGCTGCTGGCCCTGTCTGCGGCAGCCAATGAGAAAGTACCGTTTCAGCGCACCTTCATGGTCTCGGCGTTGACCGGCTCGGGTTGCAAGGATCTGCTCGACTATCTGGCGCAGGCGTTGCCTGCCGGCCCCTGGTACTATCCGGAAGACCAGATTTCCGACCTGCCGATGCGTCAGCTTGCGGCGGAAATCACCCGTGAAAAACTCTATCTCAGGCTGCATCAGGAATTGCCCTATTCCTCGCACATCGAGACCGAGAAATGGGAGGAGAAGAAGGATGGCTCGGTGCGCATCGAGCAGGTCATCTATGTCGAGCGCGACAGCCAGAAGAAGATTGTGCTGGGTCACAAGGGCGAGACCATCCGCGCCATCGGCCAGTCGGCGCGCACGGAGATAGCTGCGATCCTCGAGCAGAAGGTGCACCTCTTCCTGTTCGTGAAAGTGCGCGAAAATTGGGGTGACGACCCCGAACGCTACCGCGAGATGGGCCTGGAGTTTCCGCATTAGCCCGGCGATCGACGCCGCCCTGGTGCGTCGCCTCGTCGCCGCGCAATTTCCCCACTGGAAAGACCTTCCTGTCAGATCTGTCGCGTCCGGTGGATGGGACAACAGGACCTTTCATCTTGGCGACGAGATGACCGTGCGTCTGCCGAGCGCCGCCGCCTATTCCCTGCAGGTGGAGAAGGAGCACCGCTGGCTGCCCAAACTCGCACCGCTGTTGCCCCTGCCTATCCCTGCACCGCTTGCCATGGGCGTTCCGGCCGAGGGCTATCCCTGGCATTGGTCCATATATGGCTGGATCGAAGGCGAGACCGCCAAACGGGAGCGCATCGCCGACCTGCCGCAATTCGCGGCTGACCTGGCCGGGTTCCTGACCGCTCTGAAACGCGTCGACCCGACTGGCGGGCCTGTCGCCGGTGCACACAATTTCTATCGTGGCGGCCCGCTGACCATTTATGATGGGGAGGCGAGGCAGGCGATCGAGGCGCTCCGTGGGCGGATCGATATGCTGGCTGTCGGCGCCGTCTGGGAAGCCGCCCTGGCCGCGGCATGGCAAGGGCCGCCCGTCTGGTTCCATGGTGATGTCGCCTGGGGCAATCTGCTCGTCGACGATGGCCGGCTGAGCGCGGTGATCGACTTCGGTACATCAGGCGTCGGCGATCCGTCCTGCGATCTGGCGATCACCTGGACGCTGTTCGAAGGCAGGAGTCGCGAGGTGTTTCGCGCGGCTATTGCAGTCGATGATGCGACCTGGGCGCGCGGGCGTGGCTGGGCGCTGTGGAAGGCGTTGATTACCGCTGCGGGTCTCACAGGCAACCAGAGCGAGTTCGATCAGTCGTGGCGGGTCATCGACGCGGTGCTTGCCGACCACAGAGATCGGCATTGAACCCTGTCCCGTTGCCGAACAGGCTCCGGCCTACCGGGCGCGCGACCAGTTCACATTCTTGCAGACCAGGCCGCCGATGACGCAGCCGCGTGTAACCAAGCTGGCTTTCATGACCTTGACCTGGATCGAATAGGTCAGGTTGCGTTTCGGGTCGAAGGCCTTGCCGGCCAGAGTATCGGCCGATTTCGGTCTGACCGTCATGACCAACCTGTCGCCGACATTCTCGCCGTGACTGGTGTCCCTGATCCACAGATTGGTGGCGCAGATGTCCGCTCCGCAAGGCGCGATGCGCACCTTCGCATTGCCGTCGCCGCGCATCCAGGTACCAGAGGGGTCGGGCTGCGACGCCGCGACCGCTGCTCCCGTCAGCCAGAGCACGCTCAGCCCCAGTGCGATTTTCCTTACTTTCATGCCCGGTCCCGCCGCGAATATCGAGGCAAATACGCGGGCGCCTCCCTGGAAGTTTCGGCGGAGAATCGATTTTTGGTGGCCGTCTTCATCGCCATCAGCTTCCGGCGCGACAGCCGCGAAACTGTATCGCCATGTCGGCCGTTCCTGCTCGGGATAGAGAAGAAACTGCATTGGAGAGCGATCTTGCTGAAAACCTATGCGATTGCCTATCTGGCGACGGCGCTGGTCTTCCTCGGCATCGATTCGATCTGGCTGACGCTGACCGCCAGCCGGCTCTACAGGCCGCTGCTCGGCGACATGTTGGCGGATGGTTTCAACGTGGCGCCCGCAGTTCTCTTCTATGTGATCTATATCGCCGGCATCGTATATTTCGCCATCCAGCCGGCATTTGCCAGGGGCAGCGCCATGACCGCCGCCCTGAACGGTGCGATCTTCGGCTTCGTCGCCTACGCTACCTACGACCTCACCAATCAGGCGACGTTGAAGAACTGGCCCGTGCAGATCACCATTGCCGATCTCTGCTGGGGAACAGTGCTGTCGGCGACGGCGGCAGCGCTGGGCTTCCTCATCGCCCGCCACTTCGCGCGCGTCATCTAGCCAGGCCAGGTCTGGTTATCCTTTTCGTCCTTCCGTTCCGCGGATCAGGCCGGCAACCAGCAGTCCGACGAAAGCGGTCAGCGTGCCCACGCTGGTTGCATTGAGTTTGACGAAGCTTGCATATTGCTCCGGCGTATAGACATGCACGGGCGTGCCATAACGGTCATGCAGCAGGGTGAAGGCAAGCAAGGCCGCGCCTGCGATGACGAAAGCGATCATCCGCTCGCCTGGGCGGAAAACAACGAAGCCGATCAGCACGCACGGGATGAGAAACATCTCGACCCCGGAGGCGACCCCGAACACCTTGGCGCTAAGAATCGTGTTGGCGATGCCGGCGAGCGGCAGCAGCGCACGGCCGGCGGTTGTGTTCAGGCGCGCGATCGCGGGCACGGCCGCGAAGAACGGCGTCGACAGGAACAGCCAGTATGAGGGCGCGATCTCGGGTCCGACCAGCCAGTAGAGATAGAGCGGATAGAAGGGTTGGTTGGAGACGACCACCAGGGCGATCAGATTGGCGGTCGCCACCAGCGGGTCGTCATTGGCGGCGTAATCCTTGACCGATTGCCAGAGCGACGAAAGGCTCAACTGGTGCGGCCCATGACCGGGCTCAGCCGATAGTGGCTGACGCCCCATTCCTCGCCGTCGGCATGACCGAACAGGCCTGATGTCGCCAGAAAGAACAGCCGCCAGCGCCGCCGCCACAGCGCGGCCTCGGCGCCGTATACTTCTCGCAAAATGCGGTCGATCTGCTCGCGGTTGGCGTCGAAATTGGCCAGCCAGTCTTCCGCTGTCCGCTGATAGTGCTTGCCGTTCCAGCGCCACTCCTGCTCGACCTCGAAGATGTCGGGAAAGCGCCGGATCAGGCCATGGCTCGGCATGACGCCTCCAGTGAAGAAGTGGTTGGCGATCCAGTCGCTCTTGTCGGCGTGATCGAAACGGTAGCAGCCATTCCTGTGGGTGAAGACATGCAGGAAGAGCTTGCCGTCCGGCGCGATCCAGCTTCTGACCCGCTCAAGCAACGCCTTCCAGTTCGACATATGTTCGAACATTTCGACCGAGACGATCCGGTCAAACACGCCGTTGGCATTGAAGTCATTCATGTCGGCGGTGATGACGCTGACATTCTCCAGTTTGCGCGCCTTGGCCTGTTCCTCGATATAGCGCCTTTGCGGCGCCGAGTTGGAAACTGCGACGATCCTGGCTTTGGGGAAGCGCTTCGCCATGAAAAGGGTCAGCGAACCCCAGCCGCAACCGAGTTCCAGGATATGCTGGCCATCACGCAGATCCGCGTGGGCGACGGTCTCTTCCAGCGCGCGTGTCTCGGCCTGCGCCAGAGTTTCGGCGCCGTCGCCGTAAAGGCAGCTTGAATATTTGCGGCGCGGCCCGAGAACCAGGCCAAAGAAGGCCGGCGGCAGTTCGTAGTGCTGCTCGTTGGCGGCCTCGACATGGGTGGCGATCGGATGCCGCGCCATGGCGCGGGCGAAATCGTCTTCGCTGGTCATGGAGCCGGCCGACAGCCGGCGGCGGGTGCGCCCCACCAGGAATTGAATGCCGTAGCGCGTCAGCGGATCGGGCAAAGCGGTCCGTTCGACAATGTTGGTGGCCGAGGCAATGAGGTTCATGCTCTGGGATTCCCTGGGGTGTGGATGGATGATTGGTGCAGGGCAGGGCCAGGCCAGAAGGCGTTCACGCGCTGCTGATAGTCACGGAAGGCATCGCCGCGCGAACGCAGCATATGGGCCTCAAGCGGCGGAATGCCGGAGACATGCACGAGCAGCCAGTACATGAAGAGCGGACCGCAAAGGGCGACCCACCCCCAGAGATAGGCGCCAGTCAGATCGATGGCGATTGCCGCATAGGCGAGCCAGCCCAGCCATTCGAAGAAATAGTTCGGATGGCGCGAATATCCCCAAAGTCCGGCATCGCAGACTCGCCCCTTGTTCCCGGGATCGGCGCGAAAGCCTGCCAATTGCCGGTCGGCCAGGGCTTCGCCGGCAATCGCAACAAACATGATGGCGATTCCCAACCAATCACCCAGCCGTAGTTCAGGCGCCGGATTGCGGGCCGCCGCCGCGATGGCAAGCACCAGCAACAGCGCGCAACCCGCCTGGATCTGCAGGAACCAGAACAGGCGCCGGCGAAAATTTCCGCCCCACTCGTCGCGCAGCTGCACATAGCGCGGATCGTCGCCGCTTTTCATCGTCCGGGAGACGATGTGCAGGCCGAGGCGAAGCGACCAGAGCGCGGCAAGCGAGGCCACTATAAATTGTCGTGTCGCCGGCGATGATCCGCCGTCATGCGGGAGGAGTGCAAGAGTCGCTCCGACGCCACCCACGGCGAACGACCAGATGGCATCGATCCAGCCCGATTGGCCGGAGCGAATCGCAATCAGCCATGCGCCTGCCATCGCCGGCGACAAGGCGAGTGCGGCAGCGACAAGGGTGTAAAGAGAAGGCACGGCGTGGTCTCGACCGGAGAAGATGTCCTTGCGGCCAATAACGCAACGCCGGTCCCTCGAGTTTCGCCTCCCGTATCGAAAGTCGCCCCGAGCGATTGGCCGTCATGTTGGTCCCGGGTGAACCAGGCGCCAAAGTCAGGAACCTCTACCCGGATCCTCACTGTTTCATGGGTATAGCCGATCTAGAGGTCCGATTGTCCTTAGCCGTCGAGTGTTATATGAATGAATAACATAAGTTAAA
>NZ_JAFKIC010000023.1 GCF_017306585.1 Mesorhizobium sp.
AGACAGCCCCGTGCAACTGTTCAGGTTGATGGTTCATCGGTGGGAAGGGACCGAGCCATGCCGCGGCCTGTCCCCGAAAGGGACGACCAGGATCCTCTCGGCCTCCTTCCCACTTCAAACCATACACCCGAACAAACACACAGGATCCTATGGTCTGCGCCGCGTCGCTTCGCTCCTTGCTCCGCCATAGGATGACGAAGTTCAATGGGCGTCGCCCTTACACGCAGAATCCCCTCTCGCACCATCCACCAGCCATCAATCGCCTACCCCCCAAAACTCCCCAGTCGCGTCGGCTGCGTGTAGTCGCGGTCGACATAGAGCAGCGCCGAGCCGCTGCTGCCGTGCCTGACATCGACGACGCGGCCGATCATCACATTGTGCGTGCCGACCACATGCACGTCCTCGATCTCGCAGTCGAAATTGACGATCGCGTCCGACAGCGCCGGCGTGCCGGAAGCCAGCGTCTGCCAGCGAGCCGAGGCATAGCGGGTCTCCATGTCGCGGATCGCGCCGGCGAACTTTCCCGCCAGGTGCATATGGTCATGCGTCAGCACGTTGACGCAGAAGCGCCGGTTGGCGAGGAACATGGCGGCCTGCGTCGAACGCCCGTTCATGCAGACAAGCAGCGTCGGCGGCTCGTCGGACACGCTGCACATGGCGGTGGCGGTGAAGCCGCCGCGTCCCGCCGGCCCGTCGGTGGTGATGATGTTGACGGGCGCGCAGACCCTTGCCATGGCGTCGCGGAAATCGGTTTTCGAAATCTGCGCGGCCATCGGCGTCATCTGGCCGTTGGGGTCAGCGGCGGCAGCCAGGTGTCGCCGGTCCAGCCATGCTCGTCATAGTCGGCCATGCAGCGGTCGACAAGTTCCTCCATCGCCTTCAACCGGCCGCCGCGTTCGGCGCCCTTCAGCACCTGCAGCCGCACCTCTTCCGGCGCGCCGGCATAGTTCAGCTCGTAGAGCGCGTGGCGGCCGCCGAATTCGGTGCCGGTCGCGTCCCACAACAGCTTCATGATCTTGATGCGCTCGACATGTCCCATGTCGTTGGAGCCGCGCACATATTGCGCCAGATATTTGTCGATTTCGGGATTGCCGAAGTCGCGGACCGATGACGGCAGGTAGATCAGCCCCGAGGCGATCACCCGGCGCACCGTATCGATGACACGCGGATAGGCTTCCGACATGAAAGTGCGGTAGGCGAGTGCCGCTTCGAGATTGGGCAGCACCGCGCCGTTTGCCCAAGGGATCGGGTTGTGGGCCATGGCGTTGGAGAAACTCCAGAACATGTGTCGGAGCGCGATGACCTCGCCAAGGGCGGCCTGGTTGCCGCGAAACGCGTCGCCGCCGGTGGCGCGCAGCGCCTTGGCCAGCAGGCCGGCGAGGAAGTCGAGCTTGACGGCAAAGCGCGTGCAGCCCTGGAAGCAGTAGCCGTGCATGAAGCCCGAGGCCGGGTGGAAGGACAGGATCTTCTGCGCGTCGCGCAGCACCAGCACGTCCTCCCAGGGGATGAAGACATTGTCGAGCACCAGGATGGCGTCGTTCTCGTCGAAGCGCGATGACAGCGGATAATCGAAGGGCGCGCCGACCGTGTTGGCCGTCTGCTCGTAGGAAACGCGGCAGAACATCTTTATCCCCGGCGCGTTCATCGGAACGATGAACATCACCGACAGCGAGGGGTCCTCGGTCACCGTCGCCGAGCTTTGCGCCAGGAAATTGTAATGCGTCAGCGCCGAGGACGTCGCCACCACCTTGGCGCCGGAGACATAAATGCCGGCATCCGTCTCCTTGGTAATGTGCACGAACACGTCCTTCACCTGCTCGGCCGGCTTGTGGCGGTCGATGGGCGGGTTGACGATGGCGTGGTTCATGAACAGCACGGCTTCCTGGGCGCGTTTGTGCCAGGCCAGCGCATTGTCCTTGAACGGCCCGTACCACTGCGCATTGGCGCCAAGCGTGTTCATCAGCGCCGCCTTGTAGTCGGGCGTGCGCCCCATCCAGCCATAGGACATGCGCGACCACTGCGCGATCGCCGTCTGCTGGGCGGCGAGTTCGGCCGACGATTTGGCGACGCGGAAATATTTGTGGGTGTAGCCGCCCGAGCCGGTATCGGTCGGCGAGGTCAGCGCCTCGCGCTGTTCAGGGTCATGCAGCGCATCGTAGAGCCGCGCCAGCGAGCGGGCCGAGTTGCGCATCGCCGGATGCGTCGTGACATCGGCAATGCGTTCGCCATTGATATAGACCTCGCGGCCGTCGCGCAGGCTCTCCAGATATTCGGCGCCGGTGAACGGGCGCGCCTTGTCGGCGCGAAAATCTTCTGACCGCATCATATTCCTCCACGAAGAGTTCGATCCTAGCGCCGGGGCTGCGGATCGGTTATGGACGGAACGGCAAAACCGATTGGACTTTTTCCGGCGCCATGAGCCAGAACTCCATTCCCGATTTCTTCGTCTATGGCGAGCCGGCCCGGCCGCTCGATGTCGGCTTCCTCCATGTCGAAACAGTTCTTGCGCGCGGCAGCATCCACCTTGGCGAGGTCGCCGCGCACAAGCATCCGCAAATGGGCCAGATCACCTTCTGGACCAGCGGCTCCGGTACCTATCGCATCGAGGATCGTTCCTGGGACTTTTCGGCGCCGGCCGTCAGCTTCGTGCCGAGCACCATCGTGCATGGCTTTTCGATCGGTCCCGGCACCGACGCGACCGTCGTCTCGGTCGCCGACGATGCGCTGGCCGTCCTTGCCGGCCACAGCCTGCTGCCGCTGGACCGCCCGGTCTTCGCCGATGGCCAGCCGGATCGCGTTGCGTGGAAAAGGCTGGCAGATGTGCTGGAGATGATTGCCGCCGAATATGCCGAGGCGCAGGCCGGCAGTGACAAGGTCCTGCCGTCTCTGATCGCCGCAGCGCTTTGCCATATCGCGCGCCTGAGCCCGGAGGTGAGGAATCCCGCCGGCTCGTCCGACGCCTCGCTGGCGCTCGGCCTGCGCCGTCTCGTCGACAGGCATTTTCGCGACAACTGGCCGGTCGATCGTTATGTTCAGGCGCTGGCCACGACACCGCACCTGCTCGACAAGGCCGCCCATGGGGTGCTGGGCAGCGGCGTCAAGCGCGTCGTCGGCGAGCGGCGCCTGCTCGAGGCCAAACGTCTGCTGCTGTTCACCGTGCGTACGGTCGAGGACATCGCCTACGAGATCGGTTTTGATGATCCCGCCTATTTCTCCCGCTTCTTTCGCGAGCGAACGGGCGAAGCCCCCGCCGCTTGGCGGCGGAGGCAGTTGCGGCGAGGTTGAGCCACCCTGCACTTTCCCGCTTGACTGACCCGCCGGAGCGAATACGCTAAGGCAAAATACCGGCTCTGATCGCCGGGCGGCAAATATGCCTCGTATGCCTCGCCCTTGCGGCGCTGGCTGCGGGGCATTGTCATTTCTGGGGTTCTGTTTGAAACGGCGTATCGAGATCGGCATCCTTTATTCGCGCTCGGGGAGCTACCAGCTCGTCTCGGACGCGTGCCGCGTCGGCGCCATGCGCGCCATCGCCGACATCAATGCCGACCGCGACCATGGCTTGGAACTGGTACCGGTTGAGCGCGATCCGCAAAGCAACGCCGATCGCTATGCCACGCTGTGCGAGGATATTTTCAGGACCAGCAGCGCCCGCCATGTCGTCGGCTGCGTCACCTCCTGGAGCCGCAAGGAGACGATTCCCGTCCTGGAGAAGGCGGGCGGCATGCTCTGGTATGCCTGCCCCTATGAAGGCTTCGAGGCCAACGAGCATGTCGTCTACATGCACGCCTGCCCCAACCAGCATCTGGTGCCGCTGATGGCCCATGTCGTGCCGCGCTTCGGCGCCAACGGCTTTCTGCTCGGCTCGAACTACATCTGGGGCTGGGAGATGAATCGCGTCGCGCGCGACCTGATCGCGGACGCCGGCGGCAAGGTGCTGGGCGAGCGCTATCTGCGCATCGGCGAGACTGACGTGTCGCGGCTGATCGGTGAAGTCAGGGCCACGCGGCCGAGCTTCATCCTCAACAATCTGATCGGCACCTCGTCCTACGCCTTCCTGGCCGCCTATCGCGATCTGGGCGCCGAGGATCCCGCCTTCAGCCCGCAAAACTGTCCGGTCATCTCCTGCAACCTCACCGAGGGCGAATTGCCGGCGATCGGCGAAAACGGCAGGGGCCACCTGTCGGTCGGGCCGTATTTCGCGCCACGGCCGGCGGCTTTCGCCTCGTCCTTCGAGGCCTCGGCCTATGCCTCGGTCCAGGTGATGGCCGACGTGCTGTCGCGCGATCCCCAGGCCGGCCCGGCTGAATTTTCAAAAGCATTTGCCGAGACGCGTTTCTCCACCCGCCTCGGGCCGATCGCCATCGACGCCCACACCCAGCATGCGACGCTGCCGGTCATCATCGGGCGCATCGCCGACGGCTATTTCGAAGTGGTCAGCCGGCAGGACGAGGTCGCGCCCGACCCCTATCTGTCGCGCTACGATCCCGCCAAAACCTTCGGCCGGCCACGCCTGAGGGTGGTGTCGTGACCAGGATACCGCGCATCCCCAATCTCGGCGGCGCCAAGGCGTTTGTCCTGCATCGCCCGCATCCCACAGTGCAGGCCATCACCAGGCAATTGTCGGCCATCGGCCTCGTCACGGTGGACTGCTGGCCGGAGCTTTTGCCGGAAGTACTCGCCGCCGATTTCGTCTTCTTTGACGCCGATCTCGGTTTCGACGAGCAGTTTCCCTGGAAGCCGGGCGAAGCGCCGATGCCGCTGGTGGCGTTGATCGGCTCGGAGGCGCCGGGCCGCATCGAATGGGCGCTGTCGCACAAGGCCGATGCCCAGCTCCTGAAGCCGGTCGGCAATGCCGGCGTCTACAGCGCGCTGCTGATCGCGCGGCAGAGCTTCGAGGCCCGCAAGCATCTCGCCGGCGAGATCGCGGCGCTGCGCCAGCGCGTCGCCGAGCGCCAGACCATCGTGCGCGCGGTGGCCGCGCTGTCGAAAGGCACCGACGACGGCCGCGCCTACGCGCAGCTGCGTTCGCTGGCGATGAGCTGGCAGATCAGCGTCGAGGATGCGGCGCGCCGCATCGTGGCGATGACGAGCCAGGACGTAGCGGACGACGACACGACGAGCGAAGAGGGCGGCAGTGACCA
The DNA here is from genome assembly GCF_017306585.1 of Mesorhizobium sp. Taxonomy (GTDB): domain Bacteria; phylum Pseudomonadota; class Alphaproteobacteria; order Rhizobiales; family Rhizobiaceae; genus Mesorhizobium. Next base: position 5,142 of record NZ_JAFKIC010000023.1, read on the forward strand.
GTCCCATCGCGCCTGATCTTTCCGCCGGTCACATGCCGGCCAGGCCGCGCGCGGGCGTCTGGCGCCGGCTCGTGAAACGCCGCCTGGCGCTGCTTGGCCTGGTGATCGTCGCCATTGTCGTCGCCGGCGCTGTATTTGCGCCCTGGTTGACCGGCTACGACCCCAACGAACAGATGTTCGACGGCCTGACGATCGAAGGTTCACCGCTGCCGCCTGGCGAAAAATTCTGGCTGGGCACCGACCTGCTCGGCCGCGATCTGTTGACCCGCATCCTCTACGGCGCCCGCACCTCGCTGATCATCGGCATCGTCGCCAATGGCGTGGCCTTGCTGATCGGCACGCTGGTCGGCGTCACCGCGGGCTATTTCCGCGGCTGGATAGGCGGCGCGCTGATGCGCTTCACCGACCTGATGATGGCCTTCCCGGCGCTGCTGCTCGCCATCTGCCTGGCGGCGGTGTTCCAGCCCAGCCTGTGGATCGTGGCCATGGTGATCGCGCTGGTCAACTGGGTGCAGACCGCGCGCGTCATCTACACCGAGACCTCCTCGCTCGCCGAGCGCGAGTTCATCGATGCCGAGCGCACGATCGGCGCCGGCGCGCCCCGCATCCTGTTCCGTCACATCCTGCCGCATCTCCTGCCCACCATCATCGTCTGGGGCACGCTGGGCATCTCCACGACCGTGCTGCTCGAGGCGACGCTCTCCTTCCTCGGCATCGGCGTGCAGCCGCCGACGGCGTCCTGGGGCAACATCATCTTCGAGAACCAGACCTATTTTCAGGCAGCACCCTGGCTGGTGTTCTTCCCCGGCGCGGCGATCCTGGCCCTGGCCTTGGCCTTCAACCTGATCGGCGACGCGCTGCGCGACATCCTCGATCCCACGCAGAGAGGCCGGGAATAATGGGGGGCCGGTCATGATCGCTTATCTCGGCCGCCGGCTGATCCAGTCGGCCCTCATCCTGCTCGGCGTCTCGCTGATCACCTTCGCGCTGCTCTATCTGCTGCCGGCCGACCCGGTGCGCCAGATCGCCGGCCGCAGCGCCACCCCGCAGACGGTGGAGAATATCCGCCAGCAGCTTGGCCTCGACCAGCCTTTCATCGTCCAGTACTGGCACTATCTGACGAGGCTCGTCAGCGGCGATCTCGGCCGTTCCTACATCCAGCGCTCGGAAGTCACCGAACTCATCGTCTCGCGCCTGCCGGCGAGCCAGCTGCTGATGCTGGGCGCCATCCTGTGCGAATTGCTGATCGGCCTGACCATGGGGCTGGTCGCCGCCGTGAAGCGCGGCACCGCCACCGACCAGACCTTGATGGTCGCTTCGTTCGTCGGCGTCTCGGCGCCGCAATTCGTCGTCGGCCTGCTGCTGCTCTATGTCTTTGCGGTGCGTCTCGGCTGGTTCCCGATCGGGGGCTACGGCACCTGGCGCCATCTCGTGCTGCCGTCGCTCACCATGGGCATACTCGGCGCCGGCTGGTACGCGCGCATGATGCGCTCGTCGATGATCGACGTGCTGCGCCAGGACTATATGCGCACCGCGCGTGCGAAAGGTCTGGCGCGCGGCGCCATCCTGTTCCGCCATGCCTTGCCCAACGCCATCCTGCCGGTCATCGCCATGATCGGCATCGACATCGGCATCTTCATGGGCGGCATCGTCGTCGTCGAAAGCGTGTTCGGCTGGCCTGGCATCGGCCAACTTGCCTGGCAGGCCATCCAGCGCGTCGACATCCCCATCATCATGGGCGTCACGCTGGTGTCGGCCTTCGCCATCGTGCTCGGCAATCTCCTGGCCGACATCATCGCGCCCTTCATCGACCCCCGCATCAAGCTGAGATGAGCATCAAACTCAGATGAAACCAAGAAAACGAACAGAGAAAGGGAACACCAAATGAAAAAGTTTCTCGCATCGACAGTAGCCGCGTCGGCGCTCGCGCTCATGCTCGGCATGACCAGCGTGCGCGCCGAGGACACGATCGATCCCAACGCCAAGCAGGGCGGCGCCATCACCATCACCTACAAGGACGATGTCGCGACCCTCGATCCCGCGATCGGCTATGACTGGCAGAACTGGTCGATGATCAAGAGCCTGTTCGACGGGCTGATGGATTACGAGCCCGGCACCACCAACCTCAAGCCCGACCTCGCCGAAAGCTACGAGATCTCGCCCGACGGCAAGACCTTCACCTTCAAGCTGCGCCACGGCGTGAAATTCCACAATGGCCGCGAGATGACCGCCGACGATGTGAAATACTCGCTCGACCGCGTCACCAACCCGAAGACGCAGAGCCCCGGCGCAGGCTTCTTCGGCTCTATCAAGGGTTATGACGATGTCGCTGCCGGCAAGGCCGAAACGCTGTCGGGCGTCACCGTGGTCGACCCCTACACGGTCAAGTTCGAACTGACCCGTCCCGACGCCACTTTCCTGCATGTCATGGCCATCAACTTCTCGCACATTGTTCCGAAGGAGGAGGTCGAGAAATACGGCGCCGATTTCGGCAAGCATCCGGTCGGCACCGGCGCCTTCAAGCTCGCTGAATGGACGCTCGGTCAGCGCATCGTCTTCGAGCGCAACGCCGACTACTGGCACAAGGGCCTGCCGCATCTCGACAAGATCACTTTCGAGATCGGCCAGGAGCCGATCGTGGCGCTGCTGCGCCTGCAGAAGGGCGAGATCGACGTGCCCGGCGACGGCATCCCGCCGGCGAAGTTCCAGGAAGTGATGGCCGATCCCGAGCAGAAGGCCCGCGTCGTCGAGGGGGGCCAGCTGCACACCGGCTATATCACCATGAACACCACGATGGCGCCGTTCGACAATGTGAAGGTGCGTCAGGCGGTCAACATGGCGCTCAACAAGGCGCGCATCATCCAGATCATCAACGGCCGCGCCGTGCCCGCCAACCAGCCGCTGCCGCCGTCGATGCCGGGCTATGACAAGGAATACAAGGGCTATCCCTATGACGTCGCCAAGGCCAAGGCGCTGCTCGCCGAGGCCGGCCATCCCGACGGCTTCGAGACGCAGCTTTTCGTCATGAACACCGATCCCAACCCGCGCATCGCCCAGGCGATCCAGCAGGACCTGGCGGCGATCGGCATCAAGGCCAGCATCCAGTCCCTGGCCCAGGCCAACGTCATTGCCGCCGGCGGCGACAAGGCGGGCGCTCCGATGATCTGGTCGGGGGGCATGGCCTGGATCGCCGACTTCCCCGATCCGTCCAATTTCTACGGCCCGATCCTCGGCTGCGCCGGCGCGGTGCCGGGCGGCTGGAACTGGTCGTGGTACTGCAACAAGGATCTCGACGCCAAGGCGGCCGAGGCGGACTCGATCGTCGACCCGGCCAAGGCCGGCGAGCGCGACAAGATGTGGAGCGCCATCTACGAGAAGGTGATGGAGGACGCGCCCTGGGCGCCGGTCTTCAACGAACAGCGCTTCACCATGAAGTCGGCCCGCATGGGAGGCGCCGACAACCTCTATGTCGACCCGGTCCATATCCCGATCAACTACGACAATGTGTACGTAAAAGATGTGCAATAACTGCGACTACACCATCCACGGACGCCACCACCATTTCGGCTGGGACAATTCCTTTGTCCCGACCCAGCGCGCGGCGCCCGGCTCGACGATCGAGTTCCAGTGCCTCGATTCCTCGGGCGGCCAGCTGAAACCCGACAGCACGGTCGGCGACATCGCCAAGCTCGACTTCGGCCAGATCAATCCGGTCACCGGGCCGATCTTCGTCGAGGGCGCCGAGCCGGGTGATGCGTTGAAGGTGACGATCGAGATGTTCAAACCGTCCGGCTTCGGCTGGACGGCGAACATTCCCGGGTTCGGCCTGCTCGCCGACGACTTCAAGCAGCCGGCGCTCAACATCTGGAAGTACGACGCTGCTTCGCTCGAGCCGGCGCTGTTCGGCAAGAACGGCCGTGTGCCGCTGAAGCCCTTCGCCGGCACCATCGGCAACGCGCCGGCCGAGATGGGTCACCACTCGGTGGTGCCGCCGCGCCGCGTCGGCGGCAATCTCGACATACGCGATCTCGCCGCCGGCACGACGCTCTACCTGCCGGTGGAGGTGGCGGGCGCGCTGTTTTCCGTTGGCGACACCCACGCCGCGCAGGGCGACGGCGAGGTCTGCGGCACGGCGATCGAGAGCCCGATGGACGTCGTGCTCAAGCTCGATCTGGTCAAGGACGCCAGGCTGAAGACGCCGCGCTTCACCACGCCAGGCCCGGTGACGCGCCATCTCGACGCCAAGGGTTACGAGGTGACGACCGGCATCGGACCCGACCTGATGACCGGGGCCAAGGAAGCGGTCGCCCAGATGGTCGACCTGCTTGCCGGGCGCTATCAGCTCGATCCGGTCGAGGCCTACATGCTGGCCTCGGTGTGCGGCGATCTCAGGATCAGCGAGATCGTCGACATGCCGAATTGGGTGGTCTCGTTCTACTTCCCGCGCTGCGTGTTCGAATGATGTGGGGTTTGCGCCAAGGCACCCCCCTCTGCCCTGCCGGGCATCTCCCCCGCAAGGGAGGAGATCGGCAGTTTCGTTGCCGCGCCTACTCTTC
>NZ_JAFKIC010000024.1 GCF_017306585.1 Mesorhizobium sp.
ATCGACGAAGCGCACGGTGCGCACGGGGTGATTGTCGTGCAGATTTTCGCGCTGAAGAACGGTGATGAAGAGGCGTTCGTGCAGCGCGCGCAGGCCGCGTTCAAGCGCTATGAAGGCGCGAACGTGCACCCGGCCGGCGTGCTGGTGACGCTGGCCTTCGCGCCGCAAGGCAACAGCATCGGCCGCTGGATGACGGCCGCGCGGCAGAGCGGCCACGAGATCGTCATGCAGGTGCCGCTCGAACCGTTCGACTATCCCAGCGTCAATCCCGGGCGCAACACGCTGACAGTGGCGGCAAGTGCCGAGGAAAACATCAGGAACCTGCACTGGGCGCTGTCGCGGACGACGAATTATACGGGTGTCATGAACTATATGGGTGCACGCTTTTCCGCCGACAGCGGGGCGATGGGACCGTTCATGGCCGAACTCGGCAAACGCGGGCTTGCCTATATCGACGACGGCTCCTCGGCGCGCAGCGTGGCGCCCGACCTGGCGCTGAAGGACGGGGTACCGTTCGTCGCCGGCGACATGGCGATCGACGCCGTGCAGGATCGCGGCGCCATCCTGAAGAAGCTCGACAGCCTGGAGGCGACCGCGCGGGCCAAGGGCAGTGCCGTCGGCATCGGCTCGGCCTTCGACCTGACGGTCGATACGGTCACGTCATGGGTGGCCGAGGCGAAGAAGCGCGGTATCGAGATCGTGCCGATTTCGGCGGTGGCCATCGATCCGCAAAAAGGCTAACAGCCGTCTGAATGTTCTACTCCGGGCATCCGTCGCGGCGGATGCTCGGGAAGGCTGGAAATCCGACCTATGTCCAAGAAGATCGATCGCGAAACGTTGCCCTACCGTCCGTGTGTCGGGCTGATGATCCTCAATGGCGAGGGCCTGGTCTGGGTGGGGCATCGCATCGTCGAACCCGACAGTGAATTCAGCGGCGCCACGCAGCTCTGGCAGATGCCGCAGGGCGGCATCGACAAGGGCGAGGAGCCGCTGCAGGCGGCGGAGCGCGAGCTCTATGAGGAAACCGGCATGCGCAGCGTGTCGCTGCTCGCGGAAGCGCCGGACTGGATCAATTATGACCTGCCGGACGACCTCATCGGCGTCGCTCTGAAGGGCAAGTATCGCGGCCAGACGCAGAAATGGTTCGCCTTCCGCTTCCATGGCGACGCCAGTGAAATCCAGATCGATCCGCCGCCGGGCGGCCATACGGCCGAGTTCGACGAATGGTCGTGGCGGCCGATGCGCGACCTTCCCGGCCTTATCGTGCCGTTCAAGCGCAAGGTCTATGAAGACGTCGTGGCGGCGTTCCTTCACCTGGCGCCATAGCGGCGACAACGACCACCGCCGCGGTTGCCGTGCCGGGCCAGCGGCCCTATTGATGTTCATCCGTTACAAGGAGGGTCGCCATGAACGACGCCCCTGCGAGGTCACCATCCGGCGATGCCGCCATAAGCGAAGCGGCGGCGGGCGCTATCCTCACAATCGACCTTGGCGCCGTGCGTGAAAACTACCGCCGCCTCAGAACGCGACTCGCCGGCGCACGCTGCGCCGGCGTGCTCAAGGCCGACGGTTACGGCCTCGGCGCGGCGCAGGTGGCATCGGCGCTGATGAAGGAGGGGTGCGATATCTTCTTCGTCGCGCTGCTGGCGGAGGGCACGGCCTTGCGCAAGGCCATCGGGGATCGACCCGAAATCTATATACTGAACGGGCTGCCGCCGGGCTCGGAGCCGGAAGCCGTGGCGGCCGGACTGTGTCCGGTCATCAACAGCGGCGCACAGCTGAAAGCCTGGCGAGCGATGGCGCAGGGGGCAGCGCGGCGCCTGCCGGCCGCCATCCAGGTGGACAGCGGCATGTCGCGGCTTGGCATGGCGCCCGATGAAGTCGAGGCGTTGGCCGGAAGCGCCGGTGCCTTCGATGGCATCGAGATCAGATATGTGATGAGCCACCTGGCCTGCGCCGACGAGCCGCGCCATCCGGCCAACGAACAGCAGCGGCAGGCCTTCGAACGGCTGCGCGCCATGCTGCCCGAGGCGCCAGCCTCGCTGGCCAACTCATCCGGCATCTTTCTGGGACCGCATTACCGTTATGATCTCGCCCGTCCGGGCGCGGCGCTCTACGGCATCAATCCGACGCCCGGCGAGCCCAATCCGATGCTGCCTGTGGTGCGCCTGCAGGCCAAGGTCGCGCAGACGCGCAAGGTCGGAAAGGGCGCCGGCATCGGCTATGGCCACAGCTATCACGCACAAGGCCCGCTCAGCCTGGCAACGATCTCGTTCGGCTATGCCGACGGCTGGCTGCGCCGTTCCGTTTCGGCGGCATGGTTTGAGGGCATGCGGCTGCCCTTCCTCGGGCGCGTGTCGATGGATTCGATCATCCTGGACATTTCCGCCTTGCCCGCCGGCCAACTGGGGGAGGGCGATCTTGTCGAGCTTCTCGGTCCCTCCCAGAGCGTCGACGATGCCGCGGGGCACGCCGGCACCATCGGCTATGAAATCCTGGCCAGTCTCGGCTCGCGCTTTCACCGGCGCTATATCGGCGGCTGAGCGGTTTGGCCGCGCTTGACAAGCGGGCGCCTGTCGGCAAGGCTTGGGGCATGAGCAACCTCGCCCATATCAGAACCTTGTTCAGAGTCTGCCCGATCGCGGGATCGTAGCCCCGGCGCGGCCGCCTTTTGGCGTCCGTCCGTACCGGGGCATCTATTACATCCGTCATCGCCATCAAGCCGTAGCGCCGTTCGCGGCCGCCGGCTTTCATCAAGCCGCAACCAGCGCGGCGGCAAGCGCGCATCCCGTGCGATGCGCCGATCCAAGAGGTTTGCCATGCACCATGCAACAGGGCTGCGTTCCAGCAGCCAGATTCTGATCAGCGACACCGATCATGACAGGCTGACTGTCCTGGCCAGGGGCTTGCTCGACCGGGCGCCCGAGACAGCGGAGGAACTGCTTTCTGAAATGGACCGGGCCATCGTCACCGATGCGGCGGCGATGCCGGCCGGCGTGGTGCGGATGGGATCGACGGTGACGGTCCGCGGCGAAAGCGGGGATATCCAGCGCGTCACGCTGGTCTATCCCGGCGAAGCCGACATTGCCGAAAGCCGCGTCTCGGTGCTGACGCCGATGGGAACCGCGCTCATTGGTGCCGGCGTGGGTCAAACCGTGTGGTGGAGCGGTCGCGGCGGACGGCAATTGTCGGTTACCGTCGAGGCGGTCGACATGCCCGCAAGCGGCCAAAGCTGATCATGGAGGCCGTGATGACAAGGACGGGTTGCCGCCTGACGGCGAAGGATTTCGCCGTGCTGGAGGTGCTCTTGGAGCGCCGGCGAGCATTCGCGGATCCGGTGGTCCGGATGCTGGAGGAGAAGCTCTCCAGCGCCGACGTCGTGCCGGTCGACATGATCGAGCCCGACATCGTGACATTGAACAGCAGGGTGGTCTTCACGATCGATGCCGGCCTGCCCGAGACACGCACGCTGGTGCAGAACGAGATGCGTGGGCCGGTCGGCTCCAGCCTGTCGGTAGCGACGAGGCGGGGGCTCTGCATGCTCGGCATGGCACAGGGCCAGACGATGTCGCTGGAACATGCCGGCGGCAGGCGCGAGTGGATCAGCATCAAGACGGTGCTTTACCAGCCCGAGGCCGCGCGGCGTGCCGCAAGCGAGAAGGTCCTCGCCGGTGACCGGCGTCCTGGCCTGAGGCTCGTCTACAGCGCTGCAACCTGCACCCGGCCTCTTGGCGGAACGGGTGGAATGCGGCAGACAGACAATGACGACCCCGGCCCTTCCGCGGCGTGAAACGAGACCACAACGCATGAGCCCGAGGATGGGGATCGATTTTCGTCCGGGATCATGCGCAAATCGAGAAGGCGCGGCCATCGGTCTTCCGACCGGCGCCGTGCAAGGAGTTGAACGATGAAGATCATGGTGCTGGGCAGTGGCGTCATCGGGGTGACCACGGCCTATTATCTCGCCGAGGCGGGTCACGAGGTGACGGTGATCGACCGCCAGAAGGGCCCGGCGCTGGAAACCAGCTTCGCCAATGCGGGCGAGATTTCGCCCGGCTATGCCTCGCCCTGGGCCGGGCCCGGCATTCCGCTCAAGGCGATCAAATGGCTCCTGATGAAGCATGGCCCGCTGGTGGTGCGGCCGGCCTTCGACCCGCATATGTGGACCTGGCTGGTCAAGATGCTGCGCAACTGCACCGCCGAGCGCTACGCGGTCAACAAGTCGCGCATGGTGCCGCTGGCCGAGTACAGCCGCGACACGCTGAAGGCGCTGCGCGAGGCGACCGGCATCAGCTATGACGAGCGGACCCAGGGGACGCTGCAGCTGTTTCGCACGCAAAAGCAGCTCGATGGAACAGGCGGCGATGTCGAGGTGCTGAAGAAATATGGCGTGCCCTACGAAATCCTCGACCAGGACGGCTGCATCGCGGCGGAGCCGGCCCTTGCCGGTGTGCGCGAGAAATTCGTCGGCGGACTGAGGCTGCCGCATGACGAGACCGGCGACTGCAAGATGTTCACCGACAGGCTGACCGAGCTGTGCGTCGCGCGTGGCGTGAAGTTCGAATACGACGTGACGATTTACCGTGTCCTGCGCAGCCGCAATCGTGTCGCCAATCTCAGCACCAGCAAGGGATGGAAGTCCTCCGACGCCTATGTCATGGCGCTGGGCAGCTATTCGGCGGGCTTTATGCGCCGGATGAAGCGCCCGATCCCTGTCTATCCGGTCAAGGGTTATTCGATCACGGTCCCGATCCAGGATGCCGCGCTGGCGCCGGTCTCGACGGTCATGGACGAAACCTACAAGGTGGCTATCACCCGGCTGGGGAACCGCATCCGCGTCGGCGGCACGGCCGAGATTTCCGGTTTCGACCTCCGGCTGCATGAATCGCGACGCCGCACGCTCGAGCACTCGGTCGGCGATCTCTTCCCTGGCGCCGGCGCGATGCGCGAGGCGACGTTCTGGTGCGGGTTGCGGCCGATGACGCCGGACGGGCCGCCGCTGATCGGCCGCACCGAACTTTCCAACCTCTATCTCAACACCGGGCACGGAACGCTCGGCTGGACCATGGCCTGCGGCTCGGCCAAGGTGCTGGCCGACATCATCTCGAACCGGGTTCCGGATATCGATGCGCGTGCCCTGGCGCAGGAGCGCTACCTGAAATAGCGGCGGGTTCCCGAAATCAGAACGCCTCCCTGACCCAGGTTTCGTCGAAAAGCAGCCGATACGCCCATGGGATGGTCACATTGGTGGCAACCGGGTTCGAATGGGCGAGATAGTCGTCATAGATGGGCTTCATCCTGGCGTAGAAGGCGGGGTCGAGCACCATCATGCCGTTCTCCGAATCGTGGAAGAAGCTGCGGTTGTTGAGATTGACCGAAGAGATGGCGACCAGCCTCTCGTCGATCATCATGATCTTGGAATGCAGCACCACGTCGGGCGCCTTGAACTCGCGGATGTCGATGCGGTCGCCATATTTCTCGACGAAGAGTTTGTTGAGCGCGGTGAGGAACTTGCCGCCGATATCGCCCTTGAGATCGATGCGGCCGACAATGTCGATCCTGACGCCACGGGCAAGCGCCCGGTCGAAGGCCCGCGCGAGGTCGGGCGTCAGATTGAGGTATGGGTTGACGATCTGGATATGGTGCCGGGCGGCATCGACCAGTTCGACGAAGTAGCTCTCCAGCGCGTGGCCGTCCTCGTAAGGCACCGAGATGAAATGCCGGGCGTTGCCCCGCGGGCGGCCGTCGGCGCGAACCGGAATGGAGAAGGGGCGCGACAGGTTGGTGTCGGCGTCGCGCAGCCATATGGTCGAGAGATGCGCGGCGAGCGTTTCGACCGTCGTCCTGTCGGCGAACTCGATGTCGAAGTCGCTCCAGTTCGAATAGTAGTTCAGCGAGAAACCGTCGGTCTTGCCGTATTGCTGCAGGTTGGGATAGCGCGACAGGTCGATCGGTTGATGGAACAGGAAACCGTCATGGATGTTGCGGCCGCCGATGATGGCCCGCGACCGCCCCGGATCTTGTGCCAACGTCGCCAGCATCTTGATGTGAAGGACTTTGTGCAGCTGTGAAATCTGCTCGTCGATCGGCGCGCCATGGTCGGCGCGCCAGCGGTATTCCTGCAACTCGACATTGGGGAATTCCGCCGCCAGACGATGCAGCATGGCGTCGTCCTTGTCGCGCTCCAGCACATCGGTGACCATGATGCGCACCTTGGTGCCGAGTGCTGCATGATGGCGGATCAGCCGCTCGATGACGCGGCCGGAAAAATCCGCCTTGAATTCCAGCGAGGACAGATAGATCAGCTTCAGCCTCGGCGCCTTCGAGAAATCGAGCGGCAGTTCCGGATCGCCCTTGTCGATTGCCGCATCCGACAGCGGCGCGCCCAGCAGCGCCTCGACCTTGGCGTTGAAGCCGTCACGCGACTTGCGCAACAGCCTGGGTTGGCCGATCGGCATGGCGCAGGTCTGCGACAGCCAGCGGCTGGCATAGAAGACGCGTTCCAGCGCATCGAGGCCGCCGCCGCCGGGAACCGGGCAACGCTGGTAGCGGCTGTCGAAGGAGGCGATGGTTGGATCGGCGGTCTCCTCGCGCAGAATGGTCAGCGGTGCGCCTGTTGGAGCGAGGCTGGAGTGGATCCTTGCGGTGCAACGGTTCAAGCCGTCGCCCGGGAACAGGCTGACCGTGTCATCCTCGCCCGACAGGCGAAAGCGGAATGCCGCGCCGGCGGTGATCGTGCGCGAGGCGCCGGCATTGCGGATCGCCAGCGTGCCGTCGCAGCTGCCTTCGATTTCAGCTGGCAGCTTACCAGCCTGGCGCAGGACGATCTCGGTGCTGCGCGCCTGCAGGCCGGAGAATTCGAATGTCCTGGCGGCCTTGGGCCGCGCGGCGGCGTCGACATAGAGCGTCTGCCGTGACACCCGCCAGCGTCCTGCAAAGTGACCGTCGCCGACGCTGCCGGCCGCCGGCGGCAGATGCGGCGCGGCGAGCGGGGCGGCCAATGCCTGCAGCGTCGAATAGGTCGCCTGGAAGTCGCGGTTCTGGACGTCCCTGCGATTGCGTCCGAAAGGGCCGGTGCCGTTGGTGCGATCCATGGCGCCGATCCGGCTGTTGGCGAGCAGCGCCAGGAAGCGCTTTTCATAGTCGCCGGCGTCGGCATCGCCGAAGAACTGGGCCGCCGCGACCCCAGGCCCCGATGTCGCGGCGGAGAGCGAAGGCCGCGCGCAGGCCTGCTGTCCCGGCATCAGGTCACAGGCGTTGCTACCCGCGCCGGCGCACCCGGCAAGGGCCACCAGCGCCAACCCGGCCAGAGCATGCAGGAGCGCGGTGCGGCCCCTCATCCCGTCACTCCGGTCTTCATGGCGCTCAACTGCGCCGGATCGCGCGGCGGCATGAAGCCGTGCGGGAATATCCTGCAGACCGGAATGGCGAAGGTGGCGATCAGCAGCTCCGCCTCGCTCCGCATCCCGCGGGGTGCGGTCTTGTCGTCACGGATCGTTCTTGCCGAGGCGACGAGGGCGCCGTCGCAGGCGCAATGGTCGTGCTGGGCGATGTAGCAGGCGTCATGGACCTGGCAGACCGCGTCGAGGCGGTCGACCGGCCGCGCCGAAAGATCGCCGGTGCGGGTACCCGGCCCGCAATAATTGCCGATGACGAAAGGCGAAGGGCGCGCCATGGCATAGCGGATCGGCTTGGGCAGGTCGGCCTCCGGCACTTTCGTCCATGGGTTGGCGCATGCCGACAGGACAAGCAGCGGCAGGATGGCAAGATCGGCTCGCATGTTTCCGCGCCAGCTTTCCGAAAGATTTCCCACCCCGCGATCCGCTCCGTGACCGGCGATCGCATGCCTGATGCCACACTGGCCGGTTTTGTGGCAAGGAAAAGGCGGTGCGTATTGCCTGGGCGTGTTATTGTCGAGGTCGTGCACCTGCCTTTGTGGAGAGCGGGTATCGTCATAGTGTTTTGCGAGCAGCGGTGATGCGCATCGGCTTTGTGGTTCCGGCTACCGGCCTCCTGATTGCTGCCTCGGTCGCCAATGCCGCCGACAAGACCGTCCACGACGAAAACCACGGTTTTTCGCTGACCTATCCGCAGGAATGGACTGATGAGGGGCCGGCCGGCGAGACGATATGGCTCAAAGTCAAATCGGGCGAGAGAGGGCTTACCTGCCGGGTTTCGGAGGGCAGGTACGACCCGTCCGATCCGGACAGCCCGCCGGATCCCAGGGTTTTCATCGAGAAGGACTGGTCCGCCGACACCTGGCAGACCATGGTCGGCGTTGCCTACAACTCTGCCCAATTCAGCGGGGACAGGCTGGGGCGGTTCCCCGATGGCTATCCGGTCCGGATAACTGAAATGGATTTCCACTACGTCGACAGCAATGTCGACTTCTATGGCCATGCCGTGGTGGCGCTGTCCCTGCGCGGCACGCATTACGGCCTGGTCAATTGTGGTGTCGCGGGCGATAGCGCGGACGACGCGCGGCGGAGGTGGGAACCGCAGGCGGAGGCCGCCGTGAAAGTGGTGGGGTCTTTCGTGCTCGATCCGCGTTGATCCTCGCACCTGGTCGTTTCCGACTTTCGCTGGATTGTCAGCTGAACAGGCCCCGTTCCCGCTCCACCGCCTTGGTGATGAAGGAAGCCACGATCTGGACCCGCCGCAGCGGCCTGACCGATTCGTGGTAGACCAGCCAATAGGCGCGGCGGATGGGCGCCACCACATTGACGGCCACCAGTTCCGGCATGGAACGGGCGACGAATGTGTGCAGGATGCCGATGCCGGCGCCCGAGCGCACCGCCTCGGCCTGCCCAAGCGCCGAGGAGATGGCGAAGCTGGTGCGCCAGTCCGGACTGAATTCGGCGGCATAGTCGAGCGAGGGGCTGACGATCAGATCCGGCACATACCCGATCAGCGTATGCCGGGAGAGTTCGACGGCGGTCCGGGGCAAGCCATTGGCCTCGGCATAGGCGCGCGAGGCAAACAGGCCGAGCGTGTAATCGACCAGCTTCCCCGCCACCAGCCGGCCTTCCGTCGGCCGCTCGACCGTGATGGCGATGTCGGCCTCGCGCCGCGACAGCGAGAAGGAGCGCGGCACCGGCACCAGCTGGATGGTGAGCTCGCGGTGGAGCGCTGTCAGCTCGCCGAGCCGCTTGGCGAGGAAGGCGACGCCAAACCCGTCCGGCGCGCCGATGCGCACCGTTCCGGAGACGTCATCGCCTTCGCCCGATATGGTCGAGCGCGCGGCGATCATGTCGCTTTCCATGCGCTCGGCGATGTCGAGGAAGCGCTCGCCGGCCGGCGTCAGATCGCTGCCGGTGGTGAGCCGCCGGAAGAGTTTCGTGCGCAGCGCCTCCTCGAGCGCGGCGATGCGGCGCGAGACGGTGGCGTGGTTAAGTTCCAGCCGCTTCGCCGCGCCAAGGATCTGGCCTGCCCGCGCCACGGCGAGGAAGATGCGGACGTCATCCCAGTTCATGGGGATGGTCCCGGTAATAACGATCAAGGCCGCGCTCTGTCGCGCCCCCCTCTGTCCTGCCGGACATCTCCCCCACATGGGGGGAGATTGGCAGCTTTGCCGCCGGCGCCGTCT
>NZ_JAFKIC010000025.1 GCF_017306585.1 Mesorhizobium sp.
ATCGAGCTTCCTGAAGGGCGCGCTCGGCGACGACCTGCATCGCACCTTCGTGGCGATCAAGCAGTCCGAGTACCTGCGCGTGGCGCGCACGGTCAGCGAGCTCGACTATCACCTCTACCTGCACGAGGTGTGAGCGGGCGGCCCGATCGCGCCCGCGATCACTTTTTGGCCGACGACATCAAAAGATATAGCGCGGGGGATCGCGAGAACATATCATGAACATATGTCCTCGCTCTCCGTCCGTGAAAAACTGGCGATCCTGTCGGATGCCGCAAAATACGATGCTTCCTGCGCCTCGTCTGGCTCGGCCAAGCGCGATTCGCTGAAATCCGGCGGCATCGGCTCAACGGAGGGCATGGGCATCTGCCATTCCTACGCTCCGGATGGCCGCTGCATATCGCTCCTCAAAATCCTGCTCACCAATTTCTGCATCTACGATTGCAGCTACTGCATCAACCGCTCGTCCTCGAATGTGCGGCGCGCCCGCTTCGGCATCGACGAGGTGGTGAAACTGACCATGGACTTCTACCGGCGCAACTACATCGAAGGCCTGTTCCTGTCCTCGGGCGTCATCCGCTCGCCCGACGAGACGATGGGCGAGATGGTCGAAGTGGCGCGGCGGCTGCGGCTGGAGGAAAAATTCGGCGGCTATATCCATCTCAAGACCATTCCCGAGGCATCGGCCGCGCTGATCGAAAAGGCCGGGCTCTATGCCGATCGGTTGTCGATCAATGTCGAATTGCCGACCGACGAGGGCGTGAAGAAGCTGGCGCCCGAGAAAAGACCCGAGACGATCCGGCTTTCCATGGCGGGCCTTCGCCGGAAGATCGAGGAGAAGGCGGAACCGACGCTGCGCACGAAGAAACGCGAGCGCTTCGCACCCGGCGGCCAGTCGACGCAGATGATCATCGGGGCCGACAAGACGTCCGATGACGGCATCCTGCGCAGCAGCGCGCGGCTCTATGGCAGCTACCATCTGCGGCGCGTCTACTATTCGGCCTTCAGCCCGATCCCGGATTCGTCCTCGTCGCTGCCGCTCCAGAAACCGCCACTGATGCGCGAGCACCGGCTCTACCAGGCCGACTGGCTGATGCGTTTCTACGGATTCTCCCAACCGGAGATCCTGGCGGGCAGCAACGACGGCATGCTCGATCTCGCCATCGATCCCAAACTCGCCTGGGCGCTGCGCAACCGGGGACGTTTTCCCGTTGATATCAACCGGGCCGACCGCGAGGCGCTGCTGCGGGTGCCGGGACTCGGCACCAAGGTGGTGGCGAAGATCCTGGAAACGCGCCGCCATCGACGCTTGCGGCTCGAGGATGTCGGCCGGCTCTGCCATTCGATCGCCAAGCTGCGGCCGTTCATCGTCGCCGAAGGCTGGTCTCCCGGAGCGTTGACCGACAAGGCAGGCCTACGCGGAAAAATCGTGCAATCCTGCGAACAACTGGCGCTGTTCTGACGATGCGCGCAGCCGAGCTCGACCTTGCCCGCTACACTGTCTGGCTCGAAAGCGAGACGGATTTCGCCGGCTGGCGGGATGCGGCGCGGCGGCTGGCGCTGAACGAAATCCCGCCCGGCGACATCGGCTGGCAGATAGCCACCGATGCGTGCCCGCCTCAGAATGCGCTGCCTAACGTGCCGGAAGGGGCTCAACTCGTTGTTCCCCGTGAATTCATCGGGCGCGCCGAGACCGCTTTCTGCCATTCCGACCCCGGCCGCTTCGCCTTCCTTTACAGGGTGCTCTGGCGACTGAGGACGGAACCCAAGCTGCTGTCGATCGCATCGGATGTCGACACGAAGCGGCTGGAAACCATGGAAAAGGCGGTCAGGCGCGACAGTCACAAGATGCATGCCTTCGTCCGCTTCCGGAAGATCGGCAACGGCGAGGACGAACGCTATGTCGCCTGGTTCGAGCCGGATCATTTCATCGTCGAGCGCAATGCCGATTTCTTCGTCCGGCGCTTCACCGGCATGCGCTGGACGATTCTCACACCCCATGCGTCCGCCGATTGGGACGGCGAAAGGCTGGCCATCGGCCCCGGCGCAACCAAGGCCGATGCACCGGCCGAGGACGACACCGAGGCGCTGTGGCGGACCTATTTCGAGAACATCTTCAACCCGGCGCGGCTGAAGGTGAAGGCCATGCAGAAGGAGATGCCGAAGAAATACTGGCGGAACCTTCCCGAGGCCTCGCTCATTCCTGAGCTGATCGCAGGAGCTGACAAGGCAGCCATAGCCATGATCGCTAAAATGCCGACCACGCCGCCGCCGCACCATGCCAAGGTGCAGGCGCGACATTGGCCGAAGAAGCCCCCGGCGGAAGCTCCTGACGACGACGCGAGTTCGATCTCTGAGTTGCGGGAAGCGGCGAAGGGCTGCCGCCGTTGCCCGCTCTGGCGCGACGCGACGCAGACTGTCTTCGGCGAGGGGCCTGACGATGCCAGGGTGATTTTCGTCGGCGAACAGCCTGGCGACCAGGAAGATATCGCCGGCAAACCTTTTGTCGGCCCCGCCGGCAAAGTGTTCGACGCCATTCTCGATGACGCCGGTGTCGATCGCCAGAAAGTCTACGTTACGAACGCGGTTAAACACTTCAAGTTCGAGCCGCGCGGCAAGCGCCGCATCCACTCCAAGCCAAATGCCGGCGAGGTACAGGCCTGCCGCTGGTGGATCGACAGGGAGTTCGCGCTGATCAAGCCGGACCTTGCGGTGGCGTTGGGCGCGACGGCGGCGTTGTCTTTGCTGGGCAAGGCGATTGCGGTGACGAAAATGCGCGGCCAGGTGGTGGAGCGCGAGGATGGGCTGCGCGTGTTCATCACCATCCATCCCTCTTTCATCCTGCGGATACAGGAGCCTGCGGAGAAGGAGGCGGAGAGGGAAAGGTTTTTGAAGGATATGAGGCAGGTGAAGCGGTTGATGGCGGCGTGATTGGCTATTGGTCAGCGCCGCCCCTCATTGTCCTGCCGGACATTTCTCCCCGTATAGTGACGGGGAGAAAGACGCTGTCGTCGGCGATTTCGCCAATTGTCGGCGTTGCAGAATAGGTGCCGGCGGAGCGGCCATCTCCCTTCTCCCCGTCACTATACGGGGAGAAGGTGCCGGCAGGCGGATGAGGGGCAGCGCCGACACTTGATGAATGACGCGGCGCGCTACCGCACCAGAATGGCCCTAAGATCATTCACATTCGTACCGGTCGGCCCCGGCACGAACAGATCGCCAACCGCATTGAAAGCCGTCCAGGCGTTGTTGCCGGCGAGCATCGCCTTGGCATCGACGCCGGCCGCGCGCATGCGCGAAACGGTCGAGCCGTCGGCGAAGGCGCCGGCATTGTTCTCCGAGCCATCGATGCCATCCGTGTCCGCGGCCAGGGCGTGGATGCTTTCCATGCCGTTGATGCCGATGGCGAAGGCAAGAAGGAATTCCGAGTTGCGGCCGCCCTTGCCCTTGGCTCGCAAGGTCACCGTCGTTTCGCCGCCCGACAGGATCAGCACAGGTTTGTTGAAGGGCCGGTTGCGCGTCGCCACTTCGCGCGCGATCGCCGCATGAACGCCGCCGACTTCACGCGCCTCGCCTTCGATGGCATCGGAAAGGATGACGGCTTCGACGCCAAGCCGTTTCGCCTCCGCCGCGGCCGCGTCCAGCGAGACGCCGGCCGAGGCAATCAGATGTACCTCGTTGCGCGAGAACCGCTGGTCCTCCGGGCTCGGTGCATCGGCGGCCGGCGAATTGATATGCGCCATGACCAAGGCCGGCAGTGTCATGCCGTAAGCCGCTATCGAGGCCAGGGCATCCTCGCGGCTCCCGGTGTCGGGAACGGTCGGCCCAGAGGCGACAAGGGCGGGATTGTCACCAGGAATGTCGGAGACCACCAGCGACACGACCTTGGCCGGCCAGGCGGCGGCGGCAAGACGGCCGCCCTTGATGGTGGAGACATGCTTGCGGATGGTGTTCATGGCCGCGATCGGCGCGCCGGAGGCGAGCAGCGCTTCGTTGACGGCGATCTCATCGGCCAATGTCAGCCCCTCGGCAGGCGACGGCAGCAATGCCGAGCCCCCGCCGGAGATCAGCGCCACGACGAGGTCGTCCGCCGTCAGCCCCTCGACCTTTGCCAGCAGACGCCGAGAGGCTTCCAGACCGGCGGCGTCCGGCACGGGATGCGCGGCCTCGATGATCTCGATGTGCTCGCATGTCGCGCCATAGCCATAGCGGGTGACGACCAGACCCTCGATCGGACCGTCCCAGACTTTCTCGAAGGCGGCCGCCATCTGCGCCGAGCCCTTGCCGGCGCCGATGACGATGGTGCGCCCCTTCGGCCTTGCGGGCAGATGATCCCTGATGGTGCGTTCCGGATCGGCGGCGGCGACGGCGGCGTCGAAGATGGCCGTGAGGAAGGCTTTGGGTTCGCGCACGGTCATTCTGCTTCCGCCGCCAGCGCCAGTCCGCGCCTGTCGATACCCAGATGATCGCACAGCGCATCGACGACCACGCCGTGATCCTCGCGCTCCGGCAGGCCGGACACCGCGATCACGCCGATAACGCCGGCGCCCTTGACCGTAACCGGGAAACCGCCACCGGCCAGAACATAGTCTGATATGTCGAGGCCTTCGCCGACCTTGAAGGTGCGGTCGGGGCGCTGCTGTTCCAGCACCAGGCGATATGTGCTTCTGAGGTAACGCCTGACGACATTGATCTTGCGCCGCGCCCAGTCGGGATTGGAGGCGTTGGATCCCGGCATGGCAGCGTAGAAAAGCGGACGGTCCCAGAGCCTGATATCGACGATGATGGGCAGGTTTCCGGCCAGCGCCCGGTCGCGGATGGCGGAGCCGACCTTGAAGGCCACGGCCTCGTCGAAGGCCGGGAAGACCAGCGTCTCTTCCTGTTTCTGGATCAGAGCTATGTCGTCCGCGGCGGCCATGGTCGTTCTCCGAAGTCAGTCACACGTCGTGTGTACGACAAGCGCTAATCGGTCAAGCTCTCGTCGCGGCCGCCCCCTCATCCGGCCGCTACGCGGCCACCTTCTCCCCGAGGGGGGAGAAGAGCCTGCCGCCGATGCTGGCGCCAGCACCTCCTCTCCCCTCGGGGAGTGGTCGGATTGCCCCAAATTGCTCATAGCAATTCGGTCTCGGCAATCCGGGTGAGGGGGGACCTACCCCGCGATCATATCGCTCTTGGCCGCGCGCCCTGCGACATAGACCTCGCGCACCGAGCGGTCGTCGCCCAACGTCTGCAGGAGAAAGAGTTCCTGCGCCAGCGTCTCGACCGTTTCAGCCCTCAGCCGCATGGATGGCGTCGCCCTGGCGTCGAGCACGACGATGTCGGCGTCGGTACCCTCCTCCAGCGTGCCGATCTTGCCCGCCAGCGACAGCGCCTCGGCATTGCCGCGCGTCATCTGCCAGAAGGACTGGAACGGGTTGAGCTTCTCGCCGTTGAGCGCGATCACCTTGTAGCCCTCGTCCATGGTGCGCAACATGGAATAGTTGGTGCCGCCGCCGACATCGGTGGCGGCTGCGATCCGCAACGGCTTCTCCCGCTGGCGAAAGCGCTGATAGTCGAACAGGCCGGAGCCGAGAAAAAGATTCGAGGTCGGGCAGAACACGGCGACCGAACCGCTGTCCGAAAGAGCGTCCGCCTCGCGCTCGCCGAGATGAATGCAGTGGCCGAACAGGCTCTTGTGGCCCAGCAGACCGTAGTGCTCGTAGACGTCGGTGTAGTCGCGCGACCAAGGGTAGAGTTCTTGCGTGAAAGCGATCTCGGCGTGGTTTTCCGACAGATGCGTCTGCATGTGCAGGTCGGGATGCTCGCGGCAGAGCGCGCCGGCCATCTCCATCTGTTCCGGCGACGAGGTGATGGCGAAGCGCGGCGTGATTGCATAGTGCTGGCGGCCCTTGCCGTGCCATTCCCTGATCAGGGCCTTGGTGTCGTCATAGCCCGTTTGCGGCGTATCGAGCACGCCTTCGGGCGCGTTGCGGTCCATCATCACCTTGCCGGCGATGTTGAGCATGTTGCGGTCGTGCGACTCGGCGAAGAACGCTTCCGCCGAGGCCTTGTGCACCGAGCAGTAGGCGACGACCGTCGTGGTGCCGTGCCGCACAATCTCGTCGAGGAACAGCCTGGAAATGCGCCGGCCGTGCTGAGCGTTGGCGAACTTGGTTTCCTCGGGAAAAGTGTAGGTGTTCAGCCAGTCGAGCAGTTCAGCGCCATAGGACGCGATGATCTGCATCTGCGGGAAATGCACATGCGTGTCGATGAAGCCCGGCAGCAGCAGATGCGGCCGATGGTCGATCTTCCTGACGCCTTCGCTCGCCTTTTTCTCGACTTGCGCATAGGCTCCCGACGCAATGATCTTGCCGTCCTCGAGGAGCAAGCCGCCATCTTCCTCGTAGCGCCAGGCGGAATGGTCGTCGATGGTTTGCGGCCAGCGCACGAAGGACAGCGTGCGGCCGCGCAGAAGTGTCGATGTCATGCTTATTTCCCCGCGCCTTCGAACCAGGCGACCAGCAGCGCCCGCTCCTTGTCGGTGATCTGGCTGACATTGGCGGGCGGCATGGCGTGGCTGCGGCCGGCCTGCAGATAAATCTCGCGGGCATGGTTGGCGATGTTGGCGTCGGTGTCGAGCATCACGCCCTTCGGCGCGTGATAGATGCCCTCATAGACCGGTTCCTGCGCGTGGCACATCGAGCAACGGCCAAGCACGGTGTCGCGCACCGCCGGGAAATGCGCCGAGGCGATATAGATGTCCGCCGAGGCGGCGGCCTTGGGTTCGCCGGTCAGCACCTTCGGCACGGTCGACAGCCAGATGATGATGATGAACAGGACAAGGGCGCCGAGCCACGTCCAGTGCGGGTTGCCGGCGCGCTTGTGGACGGTGTTGAAATAGTGGCGGATCAGCACGCCGATAATGAACACCAGCGAGGCGATCACCCAGTTGAACTGAGTGCCGAACGCCAGCGGATAGTGGTTCGACAGCATCAGGAACAGCACAGGCAGCGTCAGGTAGTTGTTGTGGAGCGAACGCTGCTTGGCGATCTTGCCATATTTCGGGTCGGGCTTGCGGCCGGCGATGAGGTCGGCGACGACGATCTTCTGGTTGGGAATGATGACCATGAAGACGTTGGCCGACATGATCGTAGCGGTTATGGCGCCCAGATGCAGGAAGGCAGCGCGGCCGGTGAACAGATGCGTCAGCCCCCAGGCGATGAACACCAGCACGCAGTAGAGCACCAGCATCAAGCCGGTGTCGCTCTTACCCAGCGGCGAGCGGCACAAGAGATCGTAGACCACCCAGCCGACACCGATCGTCGCCATGGACAGCAGAATGCCCACCGGCACCGACATAGGCAGCACATTGGGGTCGATCAGGAACAGGTCAGCTCCGGCATAGTAGACCACGCACAGCATGGCGAAGCCAGACAACCAGGTGGCGTAGGATTCCCATTTGAACCAGGTCAGATGCTCCGGCATTTCGGCCGGCGCCACCAGATATTTCTGGATGTGGTAGAAGCCGCCGCCATGCACCTGCCATTCCTCGCCGAAGGCACCGACAGGCATGCCCGGGCGCTGGCGCAGGCCGAGATCGAGCGCGACGAAGTAGAAGGACGAGCCGATCCAGGCGATACCGGTGATGACATGCAGCCAGCGCACCGCGAAGCTCAGCCAGTCCCAGAAAATCGCGAAATCCATCATCGAGTAGCCCCTGGGAAGTCGTCCCTGCGATCAGGCGACTTTACGGTCTGGCGCGCAAACGAAAAGAGGCGAGGTGCACGATGACTTTCAAAAAAAAATGGAAAATACTAAGGTCACTATACGCAGCCGCATAAGAGCCACGGAACAGCATGGCCTATCTCGACAACATCGCCGTCTTCGTCCGCGTCGTCGAACTCGGCAATCTGTCGGCGGCGGGCCGCGACATGCGCATTTCACCCGCCGTGGCGTCCAACCGCATCAAGGAACTGGAGAAGCACCTTGGCGTGCGGCTGTTCAACCGTACCACGCGGCAGTTGATGCCGACCGAGCACGGCACGGTGTTCTACACCGGCGCCAAGCAGGTGCTGGACGCGATCACCGAGGCGGAGGCCGCGGTATCGGCCCTGTCAGGCCAGCCGCGCGGCACCATCCGCGTGACGGCGCCGCTCGGGCTCGGGCGGCGGCTGGTGGCGTCGGGCATTCCCGATTTCCACGACAAGTATCCTGATATCGAGGTGCGGCTGAGGCTCTCGGACCACAATGTGGACATCATGAAGGAAGGCATCGACGTCGCCTTCCGGCTCGGCATCATCGAGGATTCCAGCCTCAGGATGCGCGGCATCATGGAGTGCGAGCGCGTGCTGGTGGCGGCGCCGAAATATCTGGAGGCGCGCGGCGAGCCGATGGAGCCGCAGGAACTGATCGGCCGCAAGCATGACTGCCTGATGCTGCGCTATTCCGGCGCGCGCGAATATGTCTGGACCCTGCAGACCCCGAACGGCCCGCAGAAGTTCGAAGTGCACGGCCCCTATGACACCGACGACGGCGACGTGCTGACCGGCTGGGCCCTGTCGGGACGCGGCATCATCAACAAGCCGCGCTTCGAGGTCGAACCGTTCATCCGCGACCGGCGGCTGAAGGTGATCCTGACCAACACACCGCCGACGCCGGTGCAGTTCGCCGCTGTCTATCCGCACAAGAAGCTGCAGGATCCCAAGGTGCGGCTGCTGCTCGACTTCATGGCCGATCGCTGCCAGCGGCTCATCAACGATATTCTTGCCGGGAAGTAAGGATTGGCCGGGAAGTAAGAATTGGCCGGCAAATAGCGCTGGCCGGCACGTCACGGCCTCGTGGCCCATCCGATCCGGTTGCCTTGCGCAAAAGCCAGCCTAGGTTGGTAGCCGGCGGCTGCGCGACGTCGCCGGCAGCCAAATGGATCGCAGAATGCATCTCGCCGTTTCGCTCAACATCGCTTCCACCCCAGGGCAAGCCAGCCTGGCCCTCAACGAGATAGCGGCCTTCGTGCGGACCGTGGAGGCGGCAGGCGTCGACATGGTGATCATCCCGGACACGTCGTCGAGTGGCGAACCTTCGGTCAGCCCGTTCGAAGCAACAACTCTCGTCGCCGCGCTGGCGACTGTGACCGAAAAAATCGGCCTCGTCGCCTCAGCCTCGATGGTTGCGCACCAGCCCTACAATCTGGCGCGCCGTTTCGCCTCGCTCGACATCATCAGTCATGGACGCGCCGGGTGGAACGCAGCGATGACGCAGGCGCCGCACGAAGCTGCCAATTTCAGCCGGCCGGAGGGTTTTTCATCAGATGATTTCCGCCGCCGGTCCGAGGAATATATCGGCATCGTGCAAGGGCTGTGGCAGGGCTGGGACGCGGATGCGCTGCTGTTCGACAAGGAAAGCGGCCGTTTCCACGATCCAGAAAAGATGCATCTGCTCGATCACAAAGGCGAGTTCTTCTCGGTGCGCGGGCCGCTGAACATCGCCCGCTCGCCGCAGGACAGGCCAGTGCTCGTGCTGTCCGGCCTAGCGGAAGGCGACCTCGACATTGCCACC
>NZ_JAFKIC010000026.1 GCF_017306585.1 Mesorhizobium sp.
CGATATCGCCCGGCCGGGCCGGGAGGCCGTATGAGTAGACCTGAAAGGCGGCCGCTAACTCCATGACACCCCGATTGCTGCAGCGGTTTGTATGCAGCAAGCTCGCCGCAATGCACTCGCTTCGGCGTCGTTGACCTGGGCTGGAAAAGCGCCGGTTCCAGTCGGCGCTTCTTCAATCTGGCAAGGCAGTGGCCGATCAGCCGTTGACGGCCTGCTTGTGCTGCACCGTGTGGCTCTTCTTGAGCAGATCCGAGACCAGGAACGCCAGTTCGATCGCCTGGTCGGCGTTGAGGCGCGGATCGCAGTGTGTGTGGTAACGGTCCTGCAGTTCCTCGGCGGTGATGGCGCGCGCACCACCGGTGCACTCGGTGACGTTCTTGCCGGTCATCTCGACATGGATGCCGCCCGGATGCGTGCCTTCGGCGCGGTGCACCTCGAAGAAGGTCTGCACTTCCTTCAGGATGCGGTCGAATGGCCGCGTCTTGTAGCCGGCGGCCTCGATCGTGTTGCCGTGCATCGGGTCCGAAGACCAGACGACGCTGCGGCCTTCCTTCTGCACGGCGCGCACCAGCTTGGGCAGATGGTCGGCGACCTTGTCGGAGCCGAAGCGTGCGATCAGCGTCAGCCGGCCCGGCTCGTTTTCCGGATTGAGCAGGTCGATCAGTTCGAGCAGACCGTCCGGCGTGAGCGACGGGCCGCATTTCAGGCCGAGCGGGTTCTTGATGCCGCGGCAATATTCGACATGCGCGTGGTCGGGCTGGCGCGTGCGGTCGCCGATCCAGATCATGTGGCCCGACGTCGCGTACCAGTCGCCGGAGGTGGAATCGACGCGGGTCAGCGCTTCCTCATAACCGAGCAGCAGCGCCTCGTGGCTGGTGTAGAAATCGGTCTCGCGCAGCGCGTAGTTGGTTTCCGACGTGATACCGACGGCCTTCATGAAGTCCATCGTCTCGGTAATGCGGTTGGCAAGCGACTCGTATTTTTCGCCCTGCGGGCTGTCGGAGACGAAGCCGAGCATCCAGCGATGCACATTCTCCAGGCTGGCATAGCCGCCCTGGGCGAAGGCGCGCAGCAGGTTCAGCGTCGCCGCCGACTGGCGATAGGCCATTTCCTGGCGGGCGGGGTCGGGGATGCGCGATCTGGTGTCGAACTCGATTCCGTTGATGATGTCGCCGCGATAGCTCGGCAGCGTCACCTCGCCCTTGGTCTCGTTGTCGGAAGAGCGCGGCTTGGCGAACTGGCCGGCGACGCGGCCGACCTTCACTACAGGCTGCGCGCCGGCGAAGGTCAGCACCACCGACATCTGCAGGAAGACGCGGAAGAAGTCTCGGATGTTGTCGGCGCCGTGTTCGGCGAAGCTTTCGGCACAATCACCGCCCTGGAGCAGGAAGGCCTCGCCAGCGGCGACAGAAGCCAACTGCTTCTTCAGCTTGCGCGCCTCACCGGCAAAGACCAGCGGCGGGAAGGTGGCGAGTTGGGCTTCCGTGTTCTTCAGCGCCGCAAGATCCGGATAGGCCGGAACCTGCTTGATCGGCTTTGCTCTCCACGAATTCGGCGACCATTTTGTCATCGTTGCACCCAAACGCCCTTTCGGAGCAATTCCAGGAAAATGTGAAGCGGGTTTCCGCCGGAATTGCGTCAAACAAGATAAGCGAACGCCCTCGCCCGCAAATTCAACCCCAAACGGGGTGGCGGCTCCATACACGAAGCCGATTTCCTATTCTAGACCGGAATTTCAGCGCTGGCGAATGGCTTGCCATGCACGGAAAGGCCGGCAGGCTACGATCAGGCAGTCTTCTCCACCAGCTTTGCCAGTTGCGTCATGACCACCGCCGAGCCCGCAAGTCGCTTCTCGGCCGTAGGCCAATCGCGCGCGAAGACGACGCTATGATCCGGCCGGATCTTGGCCAGAGCTCCCTGCTCTGCGATGAACTTGACCAACCCGACCGGGTTGGGGAACTCGCGCTTGCGGAAATGGATGACGACGCCCTTGGGCCCGGCATCGAGCTTCTCGACATTGGCCTTGCGGCAGAGCGCCTTGATGAAGACGATCTTTAGGAGATGCTTGACCTCGTCCGGAAGCGGGCCGAAGCGGTCGATCAGCTCGGCACCGAAAGCGTCGATCTCCTCGGTGGTTTCGAGATCGCCGAGACGGCGGTAAAGCGCCAGCCTGAGCTGCAGATCCGGAACATAGCCTTCCGGGATCATTACCGCCGTGCCGACAGAAATCTGCGGCGACCAGCCGCCGTCCTGGACCTCGCCGGAATCCTTCACCTCGGCGACGGCCTCTTCAAGCATCTGCTGGTAGAGCTCGAAACCGACTTCCTTGATGTGGCCGGACTGCTCTTCGCCGAGCAGGTTGCCGGCGCCACGGATATCGAGATCGTGGCTGGCGAGCTGAAAGCCGGCGCCGAGCGTGTCGAGCGACTGCAGAACCTTCAGCCTGCGCTCGGCGGTGTCGGTCAGCTTGCGGTTGGCCGGCAATGTGAACAGCGCATAGGCGCGCACCTTCGAGCGGCCGACGCGGCCGCGCAACTGGTAGAGCTGCGACAGGCCGAACATGTCGGCGCGATGGATAATCAGCGTGTTGGCGGTCGGGATGTCCAGACCGGATTCGACGATCGTGGTCGACAGAAGCACGTCGTACTGGCCGTCGTAGAAGGCGTTCATGATGTCGTCGAGTTCGCCCGGCGGCATCTGGCCATGAGCGACGGCGACTTTCAGTTCGGGAACCGATTCCTTCAGGAAATCATGGATTTCGGCGAGATCGCTGATGCGCGGAACAACATAGAAGGAATGTCCGCCGCGGTAGCGTTCGCGCAGCAGGGTCTCGCGAATGACCAGCGGATCGAAAGGCGAGATGAAGGTACGCACCGCCATGCGGTCGACCGGCGGGGTGGCGATCAGCGACAGTTCACGCACACCGGTCAAAGCCAACTGCAGAGTGCGAGGGATCGGCGTTGCCGACAGGGTCAGCACGTGAACGTCGGTCTTCAGATCCTTCAGGCGCTCCTTGTGCTTGACGCCGAAATGCTGCTCCTCGTCGATGATCAGCAGGCCGAGATTCTTGAACGAGATCGACGATCCGAGCAGCGCATGCGTGCCGACGACGATGTCGACCTGGCCCTCGGCGAGCGCCTTCTTGGTCTCCGCGAGTTCTTTGGCGCCGACGAGCCGGGAGGCCTGGGCGACGCGGATGGGAAGCCCTGAGAAGCGTTGCGAAAAGGTCTTGAAATGCTGGCGCGACAACAGCGTCGTCGGCACCACGACGGCGACCTGAAACCCTTCCATCGCGGCGATGAAGGCGGCCCGTAGCGCCACTTCGGTCTTGCCGAAGCCGACATCGCCGCAGATCAGGCGATCCATCGGCTTGCCGGCGCCGAGATCATCGCGCACGGAGTCGATCGCCGACTGCTGGTCGTCGGTCTCTTCGTAGGGAAAACGCGCGGCGAACTCATCATACAGGCCTTCAGCCGGCACCAGCGACGGCGCGGCGCGCATCTGCCGCTCGGCAGCGATACGGATCAGTTGCCCGGCCATGTCGAGCAGACGCCGCTTCAGCCGCGCCTTGCGCGCCTGCCAGGCGCCGCCGCCCAGCTTGTCCAGCGTTGCCTCGGCGGAGTCGGAGCCGTAGCGCGACAGAAGCTCGATGTTTTCCACCGGCAGGAAAAGCCGGTCGTCGCCGGCATAGTGAATTTCCAGGCAGTCATGCGGCGCGCCGACCGCCTCGATGGTGCGCAGGCCGATAAAGCGGCCTATGCCATGGTCGGCATGGACGACGATGTCGCCGGCGGACAGAGACGAGGCCTCAGCGATGAAGTCCGACGCCCGCTTCTTGCGCTTCGAGCGGCGTATCAGACGGTCGCCGAGTATGTCCTGTTCGGCAACGACGACGAGTTTTTCCGTCTCGAAGCCGGATTCCAGCGGCAGCACGGCCAATGCCGCCTGCCCCGGCTCCAACTTCTCGGCCTCGTCCAGGGTCGCCACGGGCGTGAGATTGCCGAGATGGTGCTCGGCCAGGATCTGACCAAGCCGGTCAAGCGACCCTTCGGTCCAGCCGGCAATGACGACGCGGCGGCGCGCAGCGCGCTCGTCGGCGATGTGTTTCACCACGACGTCGAAGACGTTGATGTTGGGGTCGGCACGTTCTTCGGCAAAGCTGCGCCCCTGCCGCGAACCGCCATGAAACACCTTCTTGCCGCCGACATCGGGCGCATCGAAGACGGTGAAGTCAATGTCCTCGCGCTGCCCGAGCGAGGCGCGCAGATTCTCCGGCGAGAGATAGAGCAGATCCGGCGCCACGGGCTTGTACGGCACCGCGTCCTTGAGCGCGCCTTCCGCCTGTTTTTTGCGCGCCTCATAGTGATCGAGGATCAGCGTGTGGCGCTCGGCCAGCGCCTCATGCGCGAGATGGTCGAAAACCACGGGCACATCGGGCAAATAGTCGAAAACGGTTTCCAGCCGCTCATAGAAGAAGGGCAGCCAGTGTTCCATGCCGGCGAAACGCCGGCCTTCGCTGACCGCCGCGTAGAGCCCGTCATCGCGCGACGGCGCGCCGAATGCCTCGATATAGGCGCGGCGGAAGCGGCTGATGGTCTCTGGCGTGAGCGCCACTTCGCTCATCGCTTGCAGCGCCATCGACTTGCGCTGTCCGGTGGTGCGCTGCGTGGCCACGTCGAAGACGCGGATCGATTCCAGCGTGTCGCCGAAGAAATCGAGCCGCAGCGCCTCGCTCCAGCCCGGCGCGAACAGGTCGAGTATGCCGCCACGCACCGCGAACTCGCCGATGCCGCGCACCGTCGGCACCCGTTCGAAACCGGACGTTTCCAGCCGCGCGATCAGAACGTTCATGTCGATCTGATTGCCCGGCCGGGCATGGAAGGTCTGCGCCTCGACGAGATCGGCGGGCGGAATGCGCTGCAGGAGCGCGTTGGCGGTGGTGAGGATAACGGCGCGGTGCGGCTTCTTCGCCAGCGCGATCATGGCGGTCAGCGCATCGAGGCGCTTGGCGGCGGCGTCGGAACCGGGCGAAACGCGGTCGTAGGGCAGGCAATCCCAGGCCGGCAGTTCCAGCACCGGCAGGCCGGGGGCAGCGAAGGCCAGCGCTTCGGTTATAGCAGGCAGGCGTTGCCCGTCGCGCGCCACGAACAGCACCGGTTTGTCCGGCGCGATCTCGAGCGCCGTCTGCACTAGCGCGAACGCTTCGTAGCCATCAGCGACGCCATCGACGATGAACTGGCCGGGCCGGCCTTTCGGCAAACCGATGGTGGGAATGAGGGTCATGCGTATCTGTTTTTCAAAATGTCATGGTCCGGCGCGACGCCAGGATCTTCTGCAGGACGGCGCAGTCGATATCCCGGGGGACCGGGCGTTCGCCCGTGACCAGCGGCAGGAAGTCGGTGTCGGAAATGTCGAGGAGCCTCTCATATTGTTCGATTTCCTCGGTGGTCAAGTTGCCGATCTCGGCATCGGCGAAGGTGCCGAGGATGAGGTCCATCTCACGCATGCCGCGATGCCAGGAGCGGAACAGGAGCTTGCGGCGGTGGGCGTCCAGGCCCTCGCTCGATCGTTTCGTTCCGGTCATTGTGCCGCATCCTCGCTTCAAGCGGCGCATATAGCGTGGATAGAAGGGGCTGTCAGCCTTGCGCTGCCGCCGTCGCGACATAAGCTGACAACATGCGCCCATCCATCCTCGATCCGCTGTTTGTCCCGATCACCTCGCTTGCCGGCGTCGGGCCGAAGGTCGGCGTGCTGATCGAAAAGGTCGTGGTCGCGGATCTTGGCGACCGTGCCGCGCGCGCCGGCGATCTTCTGTTCGTGCTGCCGCACACTGTCATCGACCGCCGCAACCGCCCCGGCATCGCTCTCGCCGCCGAAGGCTCGATCGTAACGCTGGAGGTGCGCATCGATCGCCACCAGCCGCCGCCGCGCGGCAACCGCTCGGTGCCCTATCGCGTCTATGCCCATGACGACACTGGGGAAATCGGCCTGACCTTCTTCCACGCCCATGCCTCCTATCTCGAAAAGGCGATGCCGGTCGGCGAGCATGTCGTGGTCTCGGGCCGCATGGAATGGTTCAACGGCCGCCCGACCATGGTCCACCCCGACCACATCGCGCTTGCCAGCGAGGCGGAGAACCTGCCGCTGGTCGAACCGGTCTATCCGCTGACGGCAGGGCTTTCCGGTAAGGTTCTGCGGCGCGCGATCGGCCAGGCGCTCGGCCGATTGCCGGAACTGCCGGAATGGCAGGACGGCGCTTTCATGCGCCGGCACACTTTCCCGGCCTTCGGCGACGCGCTGACCCGCATCCACAATCCGGCCGACCCGATCGACGTTTCCGTCGATGGCGCCGGCTGGCGGCGCCTGGCCTATGACGAGTTCCTGGCCGGCCAGGTGTCGCTGGCGCTGGTGCGGGCCAAGGTGCGCCGCCTGTCGGGCCGTCCTCTTGTCGGCGACGGCCGCATCGTCGAGAAACTGCGCGCCGCACTGCCCTATTCGCTGACCCCTTCGCAGGAATTCGCGCTCGCCGAAATCAACGCCGACCTCGCCGATCCCGAGCGCATGCTGCGGCTGCTGCAGGGCGACGTCGGCTCGGGCAAGACCGTGGTGGCGCTGCTTGCGATGGCACGCGCCGTCGAGGCTGGTGGCCAGGCGGCGCTGATGGCGCCGACCGAAATCCTGGCCCGTCAGCATCTGGCGACGATCGCGCCGCTTGCCGCCAGGGTCGGCCTGCGGGTGGCCATCCTGACCGGCCGCGAAAAGGGCCGAGAGCGCACTGAAACGCTGGCCGGCCTCGCCAGCGGCGAGATCGACATCGTCGTCGGCACGCACGCGCTGTTCCAGGAAACGGTGACCTATCACGACCTGGTCCTTGCGGTGGTCGACGAACAGCATCGCTTCGGCGTTCACCAGCGGCGCGCCATCACCGCCAAAGGCGACGCGCCCGACATGCTGGTGATGACGGCAACGCCCATCCCGCGCACGCTGGTGCTGACCGCCTTCGGCGACATGGATGTCTCCAAACTGACGGAAAAGCCGGCGGGCCGGCAGCCGATCCGTACCGTCACGCTGCCGCTGGAACGGCTCGACGAACTGGTCGGCCGCATGCTCGACGCCGTCGCCGACGGCCAGAAAATCTATTGGATCTGCCCGCTCGTCGAAGAATCCGAAGAGATCAAGCTGATGTCGGCCGAGGATCGCTTCGCATCGCTGAAACCCCTGTTCGGCGACCGCATCGGCCTCGTGCACGGCCGCATGAAAGGCGCCGAGAAGGACGAAGCCATGCGCGCCTTCAAGCAGGGCGAGACGCGCATCCTGATCGCCACCACGGTCATCGAGGTCGGCGTCGACGTGCCGGATGCGACGATCATGGTCATCGAGCACGCCGAGCGCTTCGGCCTTGCCCAGTTGCACCAGTTGCGCGGTCGGGTCGGACGTGGCGACAAGCCTTCGTCCTGCGTGCTGCTTTACAAGGACCCGCTCGGCGAGACCGCGAAGCGTCGGCTGTCGGTGATGCGCGAGACAGAAGACGGCTTTCTCATCGCCGAGGAAGACCTGAAGCTGCGCGGCGAAGGCGAATTGCTCGGCACGCGCCAGTCCGGCACGCCTGGCTTCCAGGTGGCGCGGATAGAGGCGCATGCCGACCTGCTGGAGGCCGCCCGCGACGATGCGCGGCTGATCCTGTCACGCGACCCGGAACTGCAATCCGAACGCGGCGAGGCGCTGCGCCTGCTGCTCTATTTGTTCGGCCGCGACGAGGCGGTGCGGCTTCTTCGCGCCGGGTGAGGCCCCAGCGGCGGATTGGCGACCGTTCCGTTGACCGGCTCGCCGTTCAGCGCCACCAGCTTGGTTTTCACCTCCGGCGCCACCAGCCCGGCCGATACGATCAGCTTGGCGCCGTCCTCGATGGTCATGTCCAGCATCACGATGTCCGACTTCGGCACATACATCAGGAAGCCGGTGGTCGGATTGGGCGTGCAGGGCATGAACACCGCGATCAGCGGATCGCCCTCCTGGTCGAGCTTCTCGTTGATCTCGGTTTCCTTCTCGCCGGCCACGAACACCAGCGACCAGACGCCCTTGCGCGGGTACTCGACCAGCCCGACCTGGCTGAACATGTCGCCCTTGTTGGACAGCACGGTCTCGAAAATCTGCTTCAGCGAGCCATAAATGCCGCGCACCAGCGGCATGCGGCCAAGCAGGCGCTCGCCGAAGCCGACTATGGCGCGGCCGACGATGTTGGCGGCCAGAAAACCGATCAGCGTGATCAGGATCAGCGCGACGATCAGCCCGAAACCAGGAACCGGAAACGGCAGATAGGTGTCGGGGCTGTAGCGCGCCGGAATATAAGGTTTTACCCAGGAATCGACCCAGCCGATGAACGACCAGGCGATATAGGCGGTAATCGCCAGCGGCGCGCAGACGATGAAGCCTGTGAGAAAATAATTCCTCAGCCGGGTCATGCCGGAGGTCTTGGCAGCGTCGGACATGGTTCACCGGGGCGCGGGTTGCAGCGCAACATTAGTGAAGCGGATGACGCTTTGGAACTGCGAAGTTTTTAAAGGGCCAACTATGCCGCGGCGTCCATCGGCACGATCCTGTCGAGCTCGGCCGCGATCTTCCTTGCCTCGGTTTCAAGTTCATAGGCTTTCTGGAAATTCATCCAGAACTCGGGCGTGGTGTTGAAGAACCTGGCGAGCCGCAATGCTGTATCCGGGGTCAGGCCGACCTCCTCCTTGACGATGCGCTCGATACGGGTACGCGGCAGATTGAGCTTCTTTGCGAGCGCACCGGCACTCATGCCAAGCGGCACAAGGTACTCCTCGCGCAGGAACTCTCCGGGATGAATGGGGCGTGCGAACTTGGGCATAGCTCAGTCTCCTCCAAGGGCCAGGGCAAGAGCCCGCTCAATGGTAATCAACGATCTCCACGTCTTCGGCACCGGCAGCGGTCCATCTGAAGCAGATGCGCCACTGATCATTGATGCGTATCGAATGCTGCCCGGCACGATCTGCCTTCAGGGCCTCAAGGTGGTTTCCTGGCGGTGACCGAAGATCGTTTTCAATTGGACGGCATGGTCGATTGCCCGAAGTCGGCGCTCGGCGCGGGCCACCAAATCCGACGGAAATCCTTTCGGCGCTTTCCCTTCCGCGACTGCTTCCGCCGCCTTGCCTTTGAACGAGACGATCAACAGCCTTCCCCCAGCGATTGTATCATATCTTGATACAAAATCAGGAGCAAGAGACATGTATCATTTACTGATACAATTCGACTTGGCCCCGAACGCCCCTATTCCACCGTCACCGACTTGGCGAGATTGCGGGGCTGGTCGACGTCGGTGCCCATGAAGACGGCGGCGAAATAGGCCAGCATCTGGATCGGCAGCGCATAGATGATCGGCGAGATGAGTTCCGGCACGTCCGGAAGCACGATCGTCTCCATCGTCTTCAGGCT
>NZ_JAFKIC010000027.1 GCF_017306585.1 Mesorhizobium sp.
GAGCCGGCCGGTCTCGGCGATCTCGCCCATCAGATGCGTCGTGATCAGCCAGCCCGATATGACGAAGAAGATGTCGACGCCGGCAAAGCCGCCCGGCAGCGCGCCGAGGCCGAAATGATAGGCGACGACGCCGCCGACGGCGAGCGCGCGCAAGCCCTGAATGTCCGCCCGGAACGATGTCGCCACGAGGCCTCCTTGCGGGTTGCGCCCGGCCGCGATGGCAACCGGGTGATATTGCAATGCACCATACTTTTTGCAGTGCAACAAGGTGAGAACAAGGACGGCCGCGGAGAAATCATGCCAGGCCTGTCTAATTTAGCTGTCGCTTGACAAGTGCCGATGGCACGCTTCTATTCCGGGTCGAGGGACGAGGCAGGGGATCAAGCGATGAAGAAGACTTACGTCAGGCCGGCGCTTTGCAAGCGCGAGAAACTGTCCACCGTGGTGGCGTGTCCGCCTTCGCAGTGCGCCAGATGAAGAAGACCTATCAAAAGCCGACTCTGGCGCGGCACGAGAAGCTGTCGGCGGTCACAGCGGCCTGCGCGCCTTCGATTTCGAAGTGCCCGAATTGAGTGCAGGCGGCCGGCACATGGGTGCCAGGCCGGGTCGATCAACATTTCGCGAGGACCCGGCCTGACGCCCGGGGCCTGCTTGACGTATTAGCGCGGCTGCATCCATGTGCCTGACGTCACTGGGCATTTGGGGCATATTCATGAAGAAGATCTACGAGAAGCCTACGCTCACTAAGCGCGAGCAACTTTCCCGCGTTGTCGCGTTCGTGGTCTCCGGCAAGTTCTAGGCGCGCCGCGCCCATGCCGGCGCGGGCGGTTTAGCCGTCGCCCGACTTCAGGCATGGCTTGACTTCAGCCATAGCTTGACAAGGCTTCGCACCCGGTGCCTTCTGGCGCCGTCACTGGGGCCATGGACAAGATGAAGAAGACCTACGAAAAGCCGGTATTCATCAGGCGCGAGCGGCTGTCATGCGTCACGGCGATCGTCGTCATATCGGGCAAGTCAGGCTGATCCGAAGTCACCGCACTTCGCGGAGGCCTGGCGGTTCGCTGTCAGGCAACTGGAGTGTTGGCTACAGGCCATCAGGCGGTTACGCTTCCCGCCACGCGCTCACGGCTCAATGACCTTGCGGCCGCGCGTCAGATAGACCAGCAGGCCGAGCAGCAGGAAGCCAAGCGCCCAGAACACGACAAAGGCGGCAACGCCGATGGCGGCACCGAGATCGATGCCGAGGCTGAAGACATTGGTGCTGAGGCCCGGCAGCTTATCGGAAGCGCCCAGGCCCATTTCGGCGGTCCACAGCATCAGCGTGTTGAAGCCGATGAACAGGAGCAGGAAAAACCAGCCGAAGAAGCCGCGCCGGCGCCTGACCGCTTCCATTTCACCAGTCTCCGCAGCCTTCCCCAATGATGCGACAATCATCCATCACTGCTGATGACGCAAGTGCAGTGCGAGGCGGACAGCCCCGTGCACGGGACTGTCCGCCGGGCGAATGGGGCGTTACTTGCCGCCGCCATTGGCCTTCACGCTGCTGCAGAATTCCGGATGGGTGTTGCTGGGGTTGGCGTTCTGGACCTCGTCGTCGCAGGCCTTCACCATCGCGGTCTGGTCGCCCGGCGTCAGGGCTTTCCAGGCCTTGACGAAGTCGTCATTGCCGCGCAGCGTCTTCATGCTGGAGTCGGTATAGAAGGGCTGCATCTTGGCCGGATCGTCGAGGGCCGACGTGCCGTTCGCGCCGGCGGCGAGAGCAGAGCCGGCAACCATTGAAAGCGCCATTGCGCCAAAGCAGATCATCTTGATATTCATGGCGTAATCCTTCCCTGTTGCTTTATGACCGTCCAAGCAACGATCAAGGTTGAAACGGAAGGAATTGGATGGGGTTCCGATTTGTTGGGAGGAAAAAGCCGGAGTTTGGAAAATATATTTTTGAAGATCTTGAAACCTTCCCGGGATTTCGCCGTATAATCGTGCCGCGATCCCTGATATGACCAATCCCGCGTTCCGGCCCACCAGAGGAAACCGATGAGCGAGAGCTGCCCCGTCCCTACACCGGCTGAACGGCACTATATCGCGGTGCAGGACAGCGCCGAGCGGGCCATGATGGCCGCGATCCAGCGCGCTATCGATGATGCCGCCGCGCAGGCCGCCGAAGCACTGCGATCGAGCGAGTTCCGCGACAGTCCGCCAAGCCGCGACTATCTTGCCGCCGTTGCCCACCAGAAGCTGTTCGCGCTACTGTGCGGCGCGGATCCCGAGACCTTCGTCGGCGGAAATCCCGATATCGCCGCCAGCATCCTGGAAAATGGCCGGAAAATATCCGACCACTACTGGGCGAAAGACGGCGCGCAAGCCGCGCGGCCAGAAGCCGAGGGATAAACATCCCGGCACGATGAT
Source organism: Mesorhizobium sp. (assembly GCF_017306585.1). Taxonomy (GTDB): domain Bacteria; phylum Pseudomonadota; class Alphaproteobacteria; order Rhizobiales; family Rhizobiaceae; genus Mesorhizobium. The sequence continues at coordinate 2,407 of NZ_JAFKIC010000027.1, forward strand.
TGTTCCCGCTCGAAAAAGAACCCCACCGGCCGGGCCGACGGGGTTTGATTGGAGGGTCTAGTCATCGCCTGGGAGGCGATGTCCGCAGCTACGTAGCGGGTGGTGAAAAGTTTCAGCGTCGCCGGCAATTTTTCTGTCAGCCGCCTTTCGCCGGCTTGCCCTGGCCGCGGCGGGCCAGGATGTTGGCCACCACCAGAAACACGATCGACAGCCCCCATCATCAGCGTCGCGGCGGCGGTAATGGCGGGCGAGAGCTTTTCGCGCGGGCCGATGAACATGTGGCGACCATGTCTCGGAAAAGAGATGCCAGAAGGTCTCACATAGTTTCCTTGTCGCCGAACACCTCCGCCAGATAGTCGACAAACGCCCTGATCTTGCGTGGGGTGTGGCGTCGCTGTGCGTAGAAGGCGAAGATCGGTTGCTCGACGGGTTCATAGTCCGGCAGCAGCCGTACGAGGCGGTTCTCCTTTATATCCTGGGCGACCATGAAATCGCTCAGGAGCGAGTAACCCCCTCCCGCAAGACAGGCGTTTCTCACCGCTCGCGCCGAGTTCATCGTCAGTTGCCGCGGCACTTCGAAGTCGATGATTTTTCCTTCATGGGAGAACTTGTGTACGCGCCCCCATTCGCCGCTGATCTGGGTAACGGACGGGAAAGCACTGATTTCGTCTGGGGTCCTGGGTGTTCCATATTGCTCACAGAACCGGGGCGTGGCGACGAACACGATCCTCTGCGTGAAAATCCTCTGCGCAATCAGGGACGAATCGTTGAGAGGCCCTACCCGGATGGCAACGTCGAAATGCTCTCCAATGAGATCGACCAGCCGATTGCCGAGGTCGACCGAGACATCGAGCTGCGGGAAGCGTCGCACGAACTCAGGAATCGCTGGCGCCAGGCACTCATTGCCAAAGGCCGTTACGCAGGAGATGTGGAGCTGGCCGCGCGGGGTTTCGTGGCGTTCGCGTACCGCGCTCCGCATCAGATCAAACTCCTCCAGGAGGAAAGTGCCCTTTTGCACGAACTCCATCCCGGCATCAGTCAGATTGATCTGCCTGGTGGTACGATTGAAGAGCCGTACGCCGAGGTCAGCTTCCAGCTCCGCCACAATGCGGCTCACCGAGGCGGGGGAGAGGCGCAAATCCCGGCTCGCGGCGGAGAAGCTGTTATGCCGGGCAACTGCCACGGCCACCTTCATGGCTTCAATCATATCCATTCGTCATTATTCCGAAATGCAAAACAATGTCTCTCGGCTAGCTCGCATTAACACGGAAATCGGAATCGTGCATCAGAGCGGGTAACGCTCAATTTGAGGAGATGGACATGTCCACCAATCCCAGCTGGATATTTCGGAGCTACCCCTCCGCAATGCCTTCCGTCGAGAACTGGGTCCTGGAGGACCGCCCAGTTCCCGAGGCGGCGGATGGTGAGTTGCTGGTGAAGACTTTGTGGCTCTCGGTCGACCCCTATATGCGGGGCCGGATCAGCCCGGCGAAGAATTACGCTGCCGGTTTCAAGCTTGGCGATCTGATGCGCGGGGGCGGAATTGGCGAAGTCGTTGCGTCCGAGTCTCCAGACTTCAAGCCAGGCGACATCGTGATGAGCGACTATTCCGGTTGGCAGCCATTCAGCGCTATCCCTGCCGCATCGGCCAAACGAGTGACAATTACGGACGCTCCGGTTCAGTCGGCGTTGAGCTATCTCGGCATGCCCGGTCTCACCGCCTACTTTGCCCTCCTCAAGACCGCGAACCCGAAGGCAGGGGAAACGGTGCTGATCTCTGCTGCTTCAGGTGCGGTGGGGCAGATCGCGGGGCAGATCGCTGGGATCAAAGGGCTCGATCCGGTCGCGGTCGCGGGCTCGGACGAGAAGCTTGAATGGTGCAGGGAGCTTGGATACCGGACCGGCGTCAATCATCGAAGCTCGGCCGATCTCGTAAGGGATGTCGCCGCCGCCTGCCCCAAGGGGGTCGATGTCTTCATCGACAATACCGCCGGGCCGATTCACGATGCAGCCATGTTGAACCTCAACGCCTTTGGCAGAGTGGTCGTCGTCGGAACCATTGCCCTGGCCGACCGGTTCGATCAGCCCGATATCGGCCTCAGGCACCTCAGACGGACGTTGATTACGCGTGCGCGGATCGAAGGGTTCCTGCTCGACGACCATGAGGCCGAATACGCATCGGCAATTGCCGATCTGCTATCCTGGTACAAAGCGGGTCTTCTGCGGACGCGGGAAGATATTCTGGAAGGAATCGAAACCGTTCCCCACGCCTTCATCCGGATGTTGAAGGGGGAAAATTTTGGCAAACAGCTGGTCAAGCTATGATGGATCGTAACGCGCTGGCTGGCCCTGCAAGGTATGTTCTGGTGCGGGCAATTGGCAGGAGAGCCCGTTTCAGGGGGAGGGGCTCATCAACAGCGTGATCCCGGTCGACGGTGATTCTCCGACTGTGCGGGTGGTGCCGCTCGCCAGCGGCTCGGCAGCGATTCCCGTGGTGGCGGGCTGGTTGAGCGCGCAGTGGGGGCGCGAGCAAGGTCATAGCTATGAGGACACGCTTTCCTGGTGCGCCGAGGTCGCGGACAGCCGCAATGAAGCGTTGGTTTGCGCCTTTCTGGGCGAGCTTCCCGTTGGCGCGGGATTGCTGGTCGAGTGCGATCTGCCATCGCGTGATTGTTGGCGGCCCTGGCTCTCCAGCCTGTATGTGCCGGCCGAACATCGGGGCAAGGGAATTGGCCGGGCCTTGATTGCAGGCATATGCGAGGCGGCGAGGCGCGGCGGTTGGCCGGAGGTTTATCTCTACGCAGTCACTGGCCGGCTGACCGAGTACTACGCCGGATTTGGCTGGCGCCCGGTGGAGAGGATGGAATTTTCCGGGGTTATGTTCGATGTGATGAAGAGGACGCTGTAGCGCCGCTACCGTTGGCGCTGCCCCTCACTGTCCTGCCGGACATCTCTCCCCGTATAGTGACGGGGAGAGAGTGGCTGGCCGCGACGTTGGCACTCTTGCCGCAATGTTGCTGATTGGCGAGGCCGACGGACACAGCGCGCCTCTCCCCGTCACTAGACGGGGAGAGGATGCCGGCAGGCAGGTGAGGGGCAGCGCCAAGCGGCGGCCATTATGAACATGGCCCTGATCACCTATTCCGCCGCTTCCGCCTCGATCTCCCGGAGATAAAAATCCTTGCTCGGCTGCAGGTGGTCGATGCAGAGCTGCGCCAGCACCCAGTTGTCGCCGCGCTTCAGCGCCTCGATCATCATCAGGTGGTGCTGGCGCGAGATTTCCAGTTTGTCGCGGTCGGCCAGCGAATTGGCGCGCACCGGCAGGCTTAGGCGCATGTAGTGTTCGATCGAGGACACCAGATAGGCGTTGCCGCAGGCCGAAAACATGGTCAGGTGGAAGCGGTCATTGGCCTCGTGGATGCCTCTGAGATAGCCGCTGTCGATATGGCTGCTGTAGGTCTGGTGGATTTCGGCCAGCTCGGCGATCAGCGCGTCGGCGGCCGGCAGGCGGATCATCAGCGCGGCCTGGCGCTGCAGCATTTCGCGCACCTCGTAGATCTGGCGCACCTCCCGCGGCGACAGCAGGCGCACCATGGCGCCCTTGTTGCGCTCGCGGGTGACGATACCCAGCCGTTCCAGCTGGTAGAGCGCCTGCCTTATGGCGTGGCGCGAAACCGGGAAGCGGGCAAGCAGCGCATCCTCGACCAGGCGCGTGCCGGGCGCCAGCCTGCCGAAGATGATGTCTTCCTCCAGCGCGCGGACGATATCGGCTTCCTTGCCGCCATAATCGAAACTGTTGAGCATAGAAGGCCCTTGTTTGCCGGCACACCCTAGCCCTCGCGCATCAGGCTGACCACTAGCTGATCGACGGCGGGATCGTCGAGCCTGACGATATGCGCCATGCGCATCGCCTGCCGCCTGCTGATCCAGGTGACATGCTGGCGCATGATGGCCGACACGAAGGCCGGCCCGGATCCGGTGAGCACCATGGCCCTGCCGACCAGGACCGGCTCCGAGATCGGCGCCCACTGCATGGCCACGATCGACGGCTCGCTGGTCTGGCGGCTGTTCAGGGCGCTGAAATAGATCCAGTTCAGGCGCGCGATCACCACCCCGTAATGGTTGCCGGGCACTCGCGCACCACCCCGGTTTTCGCCCGGGGCCCATCGCGTCACCCGCCTGAAGGTGACGAGCTCGGCCTCGCGCCGCACGAAGGTGACCGAGCGCATCAGCAGGTCAGGGCGGCCCGGAACCGAAAAATAGGTGAAATAGGTGCCGCCGGCGATTGCCGGCGAGGGCGGGCGCACGAGGTTTTCATAAAGCCTGTGGCGCAGCGATGCGTGCCCGTCATCCTGCGCCGCCGCCGGCTCGCGGTACAGTTCGTTCTCGTCGATGTCGAAATAATCGCAGATCAGCTTGGCCGTGACCTTGTTCGGCACGGTGCGGCCCTGCAGATAGCGGTCGAACTGGGTGCGGCTGATGCCGATGCCGCGGCAGACCGCGCTCACCGATGCATGGCTTTGCACCAGCCGCCTGAGGTTGGCGGCGAGGTTTTCGCGAATTGGCACGACATCATCCCCGCGATTGACGTTCGAACCAGTTATCCCAAGCGATTGCGAACCAGATATTTAAGCTGAAGCTTATATCATATTTATCATACCAATCCCATGTTCCGCAGCCGGCCTCGCATAGGACCTTTGGCCAATATGGCGCGGTGTACTAGGGCATAGGGAACGGAGCATAGGAAAGGCCCGCCGCCGACGCGAATCGCGACGGGCCTTCTGGAGTAGGCCGGGCGTCCCACCGACCGGCCATGTCGGTAAATCTGTCAGCGCGACGATCGTTCCATTGCAATGGAAAAGCCCGCCCCCGGAAGGGGAGCGGGCTTTGTTCAGGACATGCCATGCGGGCCTGTCTTGAGCGGTTTAGTCAACAGTGCAGTGTGAAACCGGACAAGCTTGCGCTGTCACCGCGGACAGTTTCTGACGCTTCAGAAGTGTCGGCTTTGCGTAATTTTTCTTCATGTAGTCCCCCTTGTTTTCCCAAACGGAATATTCCCGAAAACCGAATCCCGGTTTTCGGAATCACGCCGGGCCCACCAATGAAAAATCAGCCGCAGACCCGCGAAGGCGGGCAGACCGCGGTCACAGCCGACAGCCTGTCACGTTTCACCAGAAGCGGCTTCTGATAGGTCTTTTTCATCTGAGTCCCCATTCGCCCCTCAAGTCAGAGGTAAGCTCCATCACCATAGGCTTGTCAAGTTATCGCTAAATGAAGAGAAGACCCCGCCGGCCGAAGCCTGGCGGGGACTGGAGGAGTAATGGATCGAATGGGAGGCGATCCAAGCTGGTAACGCCCATACGATTGAAACGGTTCCACGCAACGGGACTCGGCACCCCCGCGGAATCAAGCCAATCTGCGTGCGGCGCCGATAAGGCCGCCGGGCGTCAGCCTGTCTGGCGCGAGGTCGCTTCCTGCGCGGTCACGGCGGACAGTTTCTGCCGCTTGGCGAGCACCGGCTTTTCATAGGTCTTGCGCATGATTCATCCCCCGGATTGACAGGGCCAGCGTCGTTGCGGGCTGTCGCTTTGTCAAGCGGCGCCGGCTCGCGGGCAGGGGATGGCCGCCGTCGGTTCCTGTCCCGCACGGCGAAACCACCTTGCTCCCGTCGAATTCGCTTCACCCAAAATCTATGTGCGCTTTACGGGTCGGCGAGCTAGAGAAGCCCTCGGACGCTCGCAGAGGCGTGCAGACAGGAGCCCGACCATGATCAAGATGAGCGTCTACTATCCGGCCGATGGCGGCTCGAAGTTCGATCACGACTACTATCGCACCCGCCATCTGCCGCTGATCCAGGAACGGCTCGGCGACGCCTGCCTGCGCTACGAGATCGAGAGAGGTCTTGCAGGTCCCGAAGCCGGAAGCGCGCCAAAGTTCGTCGCGGCTTGCCACGTCTACTCGCCGACCCTGGCGATATTCCAGGCGGCGTTCGGTCCCCACCGCGCGGAGATCGTCGCTGATGTCGCCAACTACACGGACATTGCGCCCATCGTGCAGTTCAGCGAGATCGTTGAAAAGTAGGGGCTTCGGCGCGTCAGGCGCAGCCATCGAACTTTCGGGGCCGACGTAGCCCTGACGCAGCTAATCTATGGTGACGCAGCCAGCACGCCCGCCTGCAGGTAACGATGGGATGGCGACCCGTCAGTTCGTCAGTTTGAAATCGACCCTTTGAAGTGACCTCTTGCAATGCCATATTGGCAGCATGACGAAAGACCCTTTCGGCAGAATCGTTTTGGTTCGCACACTCTACATGGACCAGAGCGGCTATATCGATGAAGTGTGGTACGCCGCAATCGATGACGATGTGCAGTCTGTATCTAGAATTCGCTCAGCGAGCGGCAGTTCGCAAGACACAACAATTATCGTTGTCGGACGGCTCAGTCCAAACGCCTTGGCAGGGTTTAACCTAGCGCCTGGTGCGGTTCGGAGTGCAGCATGACAGAGAAGCACCCCAAGCGCCCGCGCGACGCCAATCAACTGGCTAAGTCGATTGTAGCGCTCGCCACGGGCGAGGCCGAAGACAAGAAGCCGCTCGCAAGCGCCCGCAAAGGTGGTATCAAAGGCGCTGCTGCTAGGATGAAAGTTCTCACGCCTGAGCAACGATCAGAGATTGCTCATGCGGCGGCAAATGCCCGTTGGAAGAAAAAATAACTAGGCGGCGTCGCCCTCGACGTCCTTGCCCGCGCGTATCCTAGCCTCCATTTCGGCGACATCATCGGTGAAGTCGAGGAAGAGAGGCAGCGGTACCTGGTTGGGGTACGCTTCATTGAAGTGATCGATATCCATCTTCATCTGGA